>JAFWRC010000204.1 GCA_017508825.1 Lachnospiraceae bacterium | reverse complement strand
GGGCGTGCAAACGAAGGAGAGCAGGCACACGTCGATGCACCGGTAAACGTGGGCGGTAATGTGAACGGGCAGCCGCGCGAGGAAGAGCACGCAAACGAGAACGAACAGCCGCGCGAGGAAGAGCAAAATCACGTAGAGGGGCGTGCAAACGAAGGAGAGCAGGCACACGTCGATGCACCGGTAAACGTGGGCGGTAATGTGAACGGGCAGGCACATAACGAAGGAGCGGCAAATAACGACAGACCTGAGCATAATGAAGGACCGGAGAATAATGAAGGACTTGCGCATAATGAAGGGGGGATCGTTGAACCCGGAAATGAAAATCCCAACCCGGCGCCTGCAAATCAGGAAGCGGCACAGAACGGTCATTATCGGTATACGGAGGAAGAGAACCGACCGGGTGGAGCGCATTTCAGAAGGCTTCAGGATATGGTAAAAATCTGTGACGGACTGGTGAATACGGAAGAAGGTTATGCAGGTCATACGAATTCGGAGCAGTATGATAATATGCTTCAGTCCTTCCTGGATCTGAACCGGCTCACAAAGGAATATATCCGTAATGACCGTCCGATCCCGGCCGATGGCACACCGGAAGGTGACAGGATCCGGCAGATGGAACGGACAGCAATGGAGAATGCTGCCACATATCTCAGGAAAAAGCCGAAGCAGTCTCACGTCCATTCCGCGGGAGATACCAGACAGGATCTGGCATTTATGGGTTATATGATGCTGGCGGAGGGACCGGACTATGTGAACAATGCGGTGGCAGATCCGAACGATCCCGCAGCTGTAGCCCGAAATAATGCGATGAACGCCCGGAAAAACACCATTGACGCTCTGAACAGTGAGATCGGTCATAGTGCAGGATTGCCCGAGAATGCAGGTCTTTATTCAGAGAACAAACGGAATGCTTTGGCAGACCGCTATAAGGTCGGAGCTGCAGCTTCGAGAATGGAGCAGGCGCTGACGCAGGGTATCAATGCCTACAATGCTCAGCTGGATCCGGAAAATGAGCAGGGACAGCGTATCTCCGAAAATCTGATCCGGCTCATCAAACACCCGGAGGCGGTTGACGAATATAAGGATATGCTGGATACAAAACATACCGCCAGGATCATCCGCTGGAATTCCGGTCTCTACAATGACACGAAAGAGGCTGTGGAGTCTTTCCAGAGGCACAGGGACAAACTGATCGGTCTGGTGCAGAAGGCGGATACCACGCAGGAGGATCTGAACAGGGAAATGAGAATACTGGCAGACCGGTATGAGAAGTGCAGACAGCTTGTGCCGCAGTATGAGAGAAAGGTTCTGGATCCGGGACAGGATGCTGCCGATAAAAAAACGGATGCCGGCTTTGCCAGAGCAGCGGGAGCGCAGGGTCTGGGCATGGAATTCTGCAAGGATATGCCCGCAGATCAGGTTCCGAATCTGAACGCGGAGAATCAGCGGAAGGTTATGTCATACAGGGATCTTTACAGTCAGGAGATGGCGGACAGGAAATCCCGGGGTCTTTTGGAGAAGCATCGCAATTCTGCCGCAGAAGTGGCGAAACAGGTAAGAGATGCGAAGAAAGCGGAAGCCCGTCAGAATCCGAATAACCATCATATCTGATCCAAGTAACAAGTAGCACCGTGCACCATTCAGACGTAAAAAGGGGAGATCATTATGCCAAAGCCTAAATATCACACACCGGTTAACGGAATGATCGGGACCGGAAAAGCGGCAGCCGCAGATATGGCACAGCCGGCCGACAGGGAGCAAAATCCCGCAAAACTGACCGGAGGTACTTTTTCGGGCCTGCAGGTAACAGAAGACATAAAGAAGCAGATCGAAAAGAGCAATGCTTCTCCGTATTTATATTTTACCGAGTCGGAGGATGAGCCGGGAACGTATGACATGCATACGAAACTGCCGGAATACGGCTGTGGCGGGGAAGGTAAGCCGGTCTATCATCTGCGGAAGAACATGAACCGTCTGATGAAGCATGCAGCGCAGAAATTTCTCGGAATGGATGGCAAGCCGGATATCGATCAGGGAATGAAGTTCGTGTCCGAAATGTATCAGCGTTTTGGTTGGAGCGGCGGCATCTTCAGCAAGGAACACCCTTTGGAAAAGGATCGGGAGATACTGCGGGAGGATGCTACAAACTGGCTGTGCAGAGAACTGGAGATCCCGGTACAGGATCGGGAAGATTTTAAGAACTTCAGCAATGACATGATAAGCATGCTTAATGAGCATGCGGCGATCATGGATAATACATTCTATATGATGTGGCACAATTTTTGCAAAAACCTAATGGCGCTTCAGGCGATGCAGAAGATGGAAGATTCTCCGTTCCGAGGGACGGTGCCCGGAGGAAACGGGAAGGGCCTGGCGCAGTCAAATGTGGATGCTTACGAGCGTTCCGTGCAGGAGCTGCAGCAGATCGCAGCGATCGATCCGGAGACGGAAATGAAAATGATCGTTCCGAATGAGTGCATCGGAAGCAAAAATTTTGTTATCAATATCAGCAAAAGAGTTAACAATGCTAATCGGGTGATGGGAATCGGGGGATCGGAAATCCCCGAGAAAGGGTTTTTTGTCCGTTTCGGGGATTATCACAGGGAGCAGACGGATTGGCCGGAGCATCACGCCGGGACCATCGGAACCTTTACTACGGGAGAGGGAGAGCAGAAAAAGACATGGTATCTGACGGCAGAGTCGTTTGCGGCGGTTGACAAAGCGGTCGTGGGACATCCGGGGGTTACGAACGAAGTGTCTTTGGGCATCTATTCCGGGAAAGAGGATTTTTCGGATTATTACGGCAAGGATAATTCTTCCGTGCATCATTATACGGAAGAGGAGAAACAGTTTGTCCGCATCCTGAATGAAAAAATGCAGGATGCAACGAATGAACTGTGTGATCTTTACGGAGTGCAGATGAGTTCAGGCAGAAACGAGCAAAAATCTGCAACCCCTTTTTATACGGCATATCAGGAGGAAAAGAGAAAACAGCAGCCAAAAGATGCGGATGAGATGTTTGACTTTATCCGTAATCTGCTGAAGCGAAGAGATAAGGTTCCGGCAGAACATGGAAAGGCTTTTGACAGGATGCTGCGCCTATGTGATGATGTGCGGATGCGTCATGCCGGTGCTGCGGAGGAGATGCAGATCTATCAGACGCTTCGTACGAAATGGCAGGAGGAGATCGATCGCCATGAGAATCTTGCCGGGTTTATATCCCTGGATGAAGAGGGAGGATCCGTAGATCATGATGCAGTGACAGCCAAAAAGAAGAGAGAGCTTCAGTGGCTGAACAGGATCATAGATGAGAAAGAAAAGACTGCCGCGCAGACCGGACCGGAGCTTCAGGCCTGGGAGCAGATCCTGAATGCCGTGACGGAGGGCAGGGGTTTTGACCGGCTGCCGGAGCCTCTGCAAAAGCATTTGAAAGATAACGGAATAGAAGAAAATGCTTTTGAGAGTTTTATCAGCGCGTCGGCAATCCGTATCCGCACACAGATAGATGAAGAACTCTTTGCGCAGATGTCATCCCTGAGCGACTGGATGGAGAGAGCGGAAAATGGGAAGATGCCGCCGAAGGACCAAAAGGATGAGCTGGCGGATATAAAGTATACACTGGGGCTGGATCTTATTGAAAAAATGACCGGCGTGAAGATCCCGAAGGAACCGGGAGAAGAGGATCTGAAACGGCTTACGGAAGCGCTGGGACAGTTCTGTATCAACGGTGTGCCTTATACGTATCTGCTGGAGGAAGGGATCACCGATAAGAACTGCAGGGAAGCAGTGAGCGGTCTTGCACAGAAAATGTGCGATTATTTCCGGCCGGAAATGCGTTCGAAGAGCAACGAGGTGCCAGGGATCCTGAAAAACGGACGGCTGCAGCCGCTGACCTATGTGCCGCCGGTGCTGTCGGAAGCGGAGATCAATAAGCTTCCGGAAAATGCGAGAGAAGAAGTATCCGCACAGCTGGGTATCCGCGCGGAGGAGTGGAGAAAGCTGAATGAGGAAGCTGCGGAGTATAACAGGGTCTATGACCGGATGCGTCGGCAGACTACGGAAGTATCGGTACAGATTGCAGCCGGTGACGGGGAAAAGACGGTGAAGCGTTCGATCACCATGGCAGAGTATTATGAGCGGGAAACGGAAAAACGCATTCCCCGTGGGCCTGTGAAACAGGAAAAAACAGCTCCGCAGCCTTCTATGCAACTGGAAGCGATCCATACGAATTCCATCAGCTTTTCGGCGGAACCGGTACCGGTACATACGAATTCCATCCGTTTTTCGGCAGAACCGGCACCGAAGAAGCAAGAGGAGAAAAAGGAGAACGGCGTGCCGGATCAAAGACGCCGCAGGATCGAGCTTGAAGATCTGAAGGATCAGAAGAGCCCGGAGAATCCCGGGAAGAGGAAGCGGAGCGCGTCCGTTGCTCTGACTGAGAAACAGGGACAGAAGAATAATACGGAAGAAGAGATCCGCAGAACGCATACAAAGAAAGGAATCTGATCCGTCCGTACCCCCGGTCCTAAGGCCGGGGGTTTTCAATACGGATTTTAATGCTTGACAAAGTGTAAAATCAGTCTATAATAATTCATAGAATTGTAAGCGCTTACAACAAAGGCGCGCCGGAATGTTTTCAAAAGGTGTTTTTAAAAGGTATTTTCATTACGAAAGGGGATGCCAAAGAATGGATCTGAATTTAAGAAAAAAAGAAGATTGCAAATTTGATGCCGTTTCACTGGGCGAGATCATGCTCCGCCTGGATCCGGGCGAGGGACGTATCCGTACCGCGCGCCATTTTACCGCGTGGGAAGGCGGCGGCGAGTACAACGTGATCCGCGGCCTGCACAAATGCTTCGGACTCAATACCGCAGTGATCACTGCATTTGCTGATAATGAAGTAGGTAAATTGATGAAGGATCTGATCGAGCAGGGTGGTGTGGATACTTCCCTGATCTATTGGAAAAAGACTGACGGTATCGGACGTATCTGCCGTAACGGTCTGAACTTTACCGAGAGAGGTTTCGGTATCCGCGGTGCCGTAGGCTGCTCCGATCGTGCGAACACTGCGATCAGCCAGGCAACGGCAAAGGATTTTGATTTTGACTATATCTTCGGTGAACTCGGTGTACGCTGGCTGCACACCGGTGGTATCTACGCGGCTCTTTCCGAGCAGGCTTGTGAGACCGTCATTGAAGCCTGCAAGGTTGCAAAGAAGTACGGCACTGTGATCAGTTATGACTTAAACTATCGTCCTTCTATGTGGAGTGCGATCGGCGGTCAGGCAAAGGCGCAGGAAGTCAATAAAGAAGTAGCAAAATACGTTGATGTAATGATCGGTAACGAGGAAGACTTTACCGCCTGTCTCGGTTTCCAGATCGAAGGCAATGATGCAAACCTGAAAGAACTGAACCTGGACGGCTACAAGAAGATGATCGGTGAAGCAGCAAAGACATACCCGAATTTCAAGGCTGTGGCTACCACGCTTCGTACCGTGCGTACCGCTACCGTAAATGACTGGAAGGCGATCTGCTGGGCAGACGGCGAGATCTTTATGAGCAAAGAGTACAACGGTCTGGAGATCATGGACCGTGTAGGCGGCGGCGATTCCTTTGCATCCGGTCTGGTATACGGTCTGATGACCACCGGAGATGCGGAGAAGGCAGTGAACTACGGCGCAGCGCACGGCGCACTGGCAATGACCACACCGGGTGACACTTCCATGGCAAGCAAGGAAGAAGTGGAAGCCATCATGGGCGGCGCCGGCGCAAGAGTGAAACGATAAGTGAGAACTTAATGGACACGAGCCGAAGGCGAAGTGTGAATTTAGTTCGAACTTACCTGCCGAGCTTAATGAGAGCAAGCTGAAAGCGAAGCTCGAATTTAGCGACGTCAGGTTGCAGAGAAAGAAACAGAATAAATAGGAGATATATCAATATGAGCGCAAAATCAGATGCGGTTTTTCAGAAATTTGAAGAAGTCGGGATCATTCCCGTTGTGGTTTTGAATGATGCAAAGGATGCAGAACCTTTGGGCAAAGCCCTGATGCAGGGCGGTCTGCCGGCAGCGGAGGTAACTTTCCGTACGGCAGCAGCAGAGGAATCCATCCGCATTATGGCAGAAAAATTCCCGGATATGCTGGTAGGCGCGGGTACCGTGCTGACAACGGATCAGGTAGACCGTGCCGTGGCAGCAGGCGCAAAGTTTATCGTAGCGCCGGGGCTGGATGAAGAAGTCGTGAAATATTGTTTGGAGAAGGATATCCCGGTCTGCCCGGGTACCCAGACCGCCAGCGAGATGATGAAAGCCATCAAGCTTGGACTGACACATGTGAAGTTTTTCCCGGCAGAGAATGCCGGCGGACTGGCGATGATCAAAGCGATCGGCGCTGCCCTCACAGCGCTCCGCTTTATGCCGACCGGCGGTATCAATGCAACAAACGTGGTAGAGTATCTGAAGAACGACAAGATCTTCTGCTGCGGCGGTTCCTGGATGGTCAAAGGCGATATGATCAAAGCCGGCCAGTTCGATGAGATCGAGAAGAAGGTTGCGGAAGCAGCTGCGATCGTAAAGGCAAACCGCGGATAATCCAATAGCCGTTTTCGTTGTTAATGCAACTTCCCCCATAGAGACCCGCTGTCACATCCGGTGAACAGCGGGTTTCTTATTTTTTTCAAAAATTTGGAATAAACGCAAAATGCTTGCACTTTTCTTGCGCTTTGGTTCGTATAATGGGCCTTACAGTAAACAAAACAAAGAAAAAAACATATACACAGAGGTAAGAAAGGAAGGAAACGGTTATGGAAAAATTTAACGAACTGAGCACGCAGGAATTGGGAGACAGACTGGAAGGTTATCTGTATGATTTGCCTGAATATGAAGATAAGCTGAACTTTGTTGCATCGATCTACCGGATGTATAAGATGGATCAGGATGGTGAGTTTAAGGAAAGCCCGGAGCACGGAAACGTGATCAAAGATTTTCTGAAGTCCTTCTTTGTGAAGAAGGATCCGGATGGTTACCCGGATGAGGAAGCTACCAGGAAAGCGATCGAGGATTATAACCGCTGGAAGCTGGATAAACTGGTGAAGTATTCGGAAGGACTGGAGGGAGAATACCTCGGAAAAGAGACGCTGAAAGCCGGCACCGTTCCGATGGATTATATGGATGAGATCGCGAAGGATGTACTGAATGATCAGTATACCACGTATATGAAAGAAAACCTGGAGGAGCAGGTAAAGGGTCTGGATGACCGTAAACAGCAGTATTACGAACATTTAGAGGAGCGTAAACAGAATGTCATCGATCTTCTGGACATCAATATGGATTATGTCAAAGAGGACAGAGACAGATGGGAACGGGACAATAACTACAATTTTACCAAGGATATCAAGAGCGAGAGAGGTCTCGACAGTCCGAAAGCGATCCAGGGGGCTTATGATGCGGTAGACCGGAGAGAGAAAGCAAAGGAAGAGAAGAAAGCGTCGGATCGCGCGAAGGCAGAATCAGAGGTAACGGAGTATGATAAAGGTATCGAAGAAGCGAACAGGAAGTTTAATGATATCTTAAATTTTGAGCATAATACGATCAATCCGATCTCAGAGAAGGCGCATAAGATGCTGGAGCGTCTGTCGGATCTGGCTAATGCAAAGAGCAACAACTCTAAAGAATTTAACAAAATGTATAACTGTCTGAAAGAGGTGTGCATGAATGACAACCAGACGTCGGCAGAACTGTTTACGAAGAAGCTGATCGAATTGCGTGAGGCAGCCACTGCTTATGAAGAGCGCATCGATGGTTCCTGGTTCCGCGGTGTCTTGAAGAACGGTCAGGAACGCAGGAATATCGCAGGGGAACTGGTTGAATTCGCAGCCGAATCGACCAAGATGGTGGATAAGGCGATCCCGGGCTGTATTCTTCCCGGAACAAATTATGTTGATGCGGCAGGAAAGTTCTGGAATACTTGCGAGGATCTGAGAGCGGAAAGAGAAAAAGCCATTCAGGAGAAGTTCATTGAGATTACCGCAAAGACTATGCCGAAGGTGGCGCCGGAGACGATTTACAGTAATCCGAAGGTGGCACCGGAGAATCTGCATACGAATGCGCAGACAGGGGAAGAAGTGGTAAGTTTCCCGAAGGTAAAACTTGATACTTTGCACAAAGAGGAAAAACAGGCTGTGGCGGAAGAGGCTCCGACGATCATTGAGAAGCGCACAGGAAGTGCATTCACGATGGTACGCAATAAGATGGATCTGGCTACATTGATGAACGATCAGAAGAAAGAAAAGAAAACATCTCCGCGTGACGAGGCTCTGGCAAAGCGCGAAGAGATCATGCAGAAGCGTCGCGAGAATGAGAAGGCCGGCATCGCAAATGACGGCTGGGGAGCAAGAGCGAAGTAATTTACAGGATATATAAAAGAGATCCGGCGGCAGTCACGAAAGTGGCTGCCGCTTTGTGTAAAAAAGGCTTGCACTATATATGCATGTCTTTTTATAATGGAAAACGGCGGAAATAGAAAAACCGTCCGAAAAGGCGGGCCTATTTTTGTTAAAATTTGCTACTGTTTTTCATTCGGGAAAACAGATAAAATATAGGCTGTAAGCGCTTTCAAATAAGGAGTGTACCATAATATATGAAAAAAGATGTGATCAATATTTATGACATAGCGGAAATGGCGAAGGTTTCCATTGCAACGGTTTCACGAGTCGTGAACGGTTCCGATAAGGTGAGTGAGAAAACACGCAAAAAAGTTATGGCGGTGATCGAAGAAGTCGGATACACTCCCAATGTGTTTGCCCAGGGGCTGGGCCTTAATACGATGCATACGGTAGGTATTCTGGTACCTACGATCTCAGATATCTATATGTCGAATGCAGTCTACTATCTGCAGGAAAAACTGCGGACTTACGGTTATGACTGCATTCTGGGCTGTAGCGGTTTTGAACCGGAAGGAAAACAGAGGCATGTGAACATGCTGCTGTCCAAACATGTGGATGCACTGATCCTGGTGGGATCCACTTATGCAGGCAACGGAGAGCATGTACAGGATACCGATTATATCCGGGAAGCTGCGCAGAACGTACCGGTCTGTGTGGTCAACGGTAATGTGCAGGGCGAGAATATATATTGTACGGTGAACGATGATGTAAAGGCGGTTTATGATGCGACTTCGAAACTGATCGAGTATGGGCATGAACGTATCCTGTATCTGACGGATTCGCAGTCCTACAGTGCGATCAAGAAACGCAAGGGATATGAACAGGCACTGGAAGATCATGATATTCCCGTACGCCCGGAACTGGAGATGCATGTGGTCAATCATATGCATGCGGTACGGGATCAGCTGCTGGAATGCAAGGTTGCTTTTGATGCCGTGGTTGCCAGCAATGATGAGATTGCGGTAGGTGCGCTGAAATATGCATTCAAAAAAGAGCTGCTGGTACCGGAGCAGCTTTCGATCGTCGGATATAACAACAGCAGTGTGGCGATCGCCTGTGAGCCGGAGCTGACCAGTATCGACAATCGTGTTGTAGATATGTGTTACCGTACGGTAGAACGTCTGATCTCCGTGATCGAGAACAATGAAACGGATCTTGAGCATAAGGTTGTGATCGCCTGTGATCTGATCTCCCGGGGGACAACGGAGTTTTAAAGGGTATCGGTTTTCAGAATACGTCCCAAAGAATCTCAGGTACAGAAAAATAGGTATTGACAGAAATTTGAAAAAGGCATATAACAATAATGTAAGCGCTTACAACAATGCGGAAGGCGATGTTGTTGCGATTACGGAATATTTGAAAGCTTCTGTAAATCTTAAAATTTTTATATTTAGGGAGGGATGCATATGAAAGCATTCATGGACGCCGATTTTATGCTGTACAACGAGACAGCAAAGCACTTGTTTCACGATTACGCAGAGTCTCTGCCGATCATTGACTATCATTGCCACATTTCCCCGCAGGAGATCTATGAGGACCGCAGATACAACAATATTGCGGAAATCTGGCTGGGCGGCAAGCAGTCGAACGGTGGCTATTTCGGCGACCATTACAAATGGCGTGTGATGCGTTCCAATGGTGTATCCGAAGATAAAGTGACCGGCGATGCGGAACCGTTCGAGAAATTTCTGGAATTTGCAAAGGCACTGGAAATGGCGATCGGCAATCCGATGTATCACTGGTCCCATTTGGAACTGAAGAAGTACTTCGGCATCAACGAGCCGCTGACCGAAGAGAATGCAAAGGAGATCTGGGACAAGACTTCCGAGATGCTCAAGAACGATCCGGATCTGAGCGTACGCGGTATCATCCGCAAATCCAACGTGGCATTTATCGGAACGACGGACGATCCGATCGATACGCTGGAGTGGCATGAGAAACTGGCGAAGGAAGACCTTGGTTTTCAGGTATGCCCGTCTTACCGTCCGGACAAGGCGATCAACATCACCAAGGATGGTTTTGCGGATTATATCAAAAAGCTGGCTAAGAGCGTCGGTAAAGAATCCCTGAACAGCGCGCAGGAAGTATGCGATGCGCTGAACGAGCGTCTGGATTTCTTTAAGGCACACGGCTGCAAGGCTTCCGATCACGGTATCGATTACGTGATGTTCCGTAAGGGAAGCGATGCGGAAGCCGATGCGGCATTTAAGAAAGTGATGAACGGTGAGAGCATCACCACCGAAGAAGCAGAAATCTATCAGACCAAGGTGCTTACGAGTCTGGCAAGAAAGTACCACAAGGAAAATGTGGTAATGGAGATCCATTATTCCTGTACCCGTAACGTGAACGAGAAGATGTTCCGGCTGCAGGGACCGGATACCGGCTACGATATGATCGCAAAGAGCAACTGCTATGACCAGCTGGCAGAGCTGTTCTCCGAGCTGAACAAGACGGATGAGCTGCCGAAGACGATCGTATTCTCCCTGGATCACAACGATTTTAACCAGATCACCACCTGCCTCGGAACCTTCCAGAGCGATGAGGTGCCGGGCAAGATGCAGCTGGGTGCGGCATGGTGGTTCCTTGACAGCCGCGACGGTATGGAAGAGCAGATGAGATCTCTCGGAAATCTGGGACTTTTGGGCAACTTCGTCGGAATGCTGACGGATTCCCGCTCCTTCCTGTCTTACACCAGACATGACTACTTCCGTCGTATCGCCTGCAACTTGATCGGCAAGTGGGTCGAGGATGGCGAGTACCCGAATAATGAGAAGAGCTTAAAGAAGATCGTAGAAGGTATTTCTTACAACAACGCAAAGAGATATTTTGGGATTTAAAGGAACAGAGTAGCATCCAAAGCCTCCCCCGATGGGGGGACGGCGGTCGGATGAGGGTTATCATATAAGGAGAAACGATATGGCAAAGTTAAACTATGAAGTGTTGGAGAAGTCAGGTTATGACGGGTATATTCTTAAGGAAGCACCGGTAAAGATGCTGCAGTTTGGTGAGGGAAATTTCCTTCGTGCCTTTGTAGATTACTGGTTTGATATGTCCAATGAGAAAGCCGGCTGGAACGGCAAGGTGGCATTATTACAGCCGATCGATCAGGGCTTATCCGATATGATCAACGAGCAGGAAGGTCTGTACACCCTGTATCTGCGAGGATCCGAGAAGGGCGAAAAGGTTGACCGCAAGCGTGTGATCTCCGTGGTTGACCGCTGCTACAGCCCGGCAAAAGACTGGGATGCCGTAAAGGAACTGATCAAGAGCGATGATCTGGAATATGTTTCCAGCAACACGACCGAAGCCGGTATCGTTTACGACCCGGATTCCAAGCCGGATCAGGTACCGCCCACTTCCTTCCCGGCCAAGCTGGCAGTGCTTTTGCATGAGCGTTTCCTGGTAGGCAAGAAGGGGCTGGTGATCCTCTCCTGCGAGATGATCGATAACAACGGTAAGGAACTGCAGAAGATCATCGTGAAGCATATCGATGACTGGGGCTGGGGCGAAGATTTCAAGAAGTGGATTAATGAAGACTGCCTGTTCTGCTCCACGCTGGTAGACCGTATCGTTCCGGGCCGCATCCGTGATGCACAGGAAGTGGCAATGCTGGAAAAGATCAACGGTTATGAAGATCCCCTGCTGGATGTCGGCGAGGTATTCGGTGTATGGTACATCGAAGGTCCGCAGTGGCTGGAGGAGAAACTGCCGTTCAAGAAGGCGGGCGTGAATGTTCATGTGGTTCCGGATGTTACGCCGTACAAAAAGCGCAAAGTACGTATCTTAAATGGTGCGCACACCGGTTTTGTGCTGGGAGCATACCTGTCCGGTCAGGACATCGTACGCGACTGCATGCACAACGAGACGATCAAAGGATTCATGAACAAGATGCTTTTTGAGGAAGTCATTCCGGTACTGCCGCTGGATAAGAAGGACTGTGATGAGTTTGCAGCAGCCGTGACGGATCGTTTCAACAATCCGTTTGTAAATCACGAGCTGATGAGTATATCCCTGAATTCTACTTCCAAATGGAAAGCGCGTAATATGCCGTCCTTCCTGGAGTACATTGAGAAATTCGGCAAGCTGCCGGCAGCTTTGACGATGAGTCTTGCCGCATATATCGCATTTTATTCTACCGACATCAAGAAAAGAACAGCCGACGGTCTGGTCTGCGTACGCCCGAGAGGCAACGAATATAAAGTACAGGACGATGCGTGGGTGCTGGATTTCTACTATGAGCACAAGGATACCGATGATGCGGCTCTCGTAAAGGATGTCCTTTCCAACGAAAAGATGTGGGATCAGGACCTGACGAAGATCGAGGGGCTGTACGATACCGTTCTTGCAGACCTTAGCTTGATCCGTAGCGAAGGCGCAGAAGCGGCGTATAAGAGCATATTGTAAGGAGAGTATATGCAGGTTATTAAAATACACCCATCAGATAATGTAGTGGTATGTCTGGAAGATGTGGCGGCAGGAACCGTGATCACGGTGGACGGACAGGAGATCGTGACAAAAGAAGCGGTGGGCCGGGGACACAAGATCGCGATCCGGGAGATCGAAACCGGGGAGCCGGTCGTAAAGTACGGCAATACCATTGCGAACGCGACGAAGGATATCGAAACGGGCTGCTGGGTGCATACACACAATGTGAAGACCGGGCTGAAAGAGGGTGGCGAGTATACATATGATCATAAAGTATATGATCTGCCGGAGGTGGCACCCAGAACGTTTAAGGGCTTCCGCAGAAAAGACGGACGTGCGGCCATCCGTAACGAGATCTGGATCGTACCCATCGTGGGCTGTGTGAACGGCATCGCCAAGCAGATCGTGGAAGAGAGTCAGGATGTGGTGCGTGGCTCGGTTGAGGGTGTTTATTACTGGCCGCATCCCTTCGGCTGTTCGCAGCTGGGCGGTGACCTGGAGCAGACCAAGCGCCTGCTGGCAGCACTGGTGCGTCATCCGAATGCGGCAGCCGTGCTGTGTCTGGAACTGGGCTGTGAAAACTTAACCCATGAACTCTTTCTGGAGGAGCTGGGGGATTATGATTATGAGCGTGTCAGATTTCTGCGCTGCCAGGATGTGGAGGATGACGTCGAAGAGGGTGTAAAGATCATCCATGAACTGGCGGAGTATGCTTCTCAGTATACCCGTGAGGAGATCCCGGCGAGCGAGCTGGTGATCGGTATGAAGTGTGGCGGCAGCGACGGGCTGTCCGGTATCACGGCAAATCCGACGGTAGGCCGTTTCTCCGACCGGCTGATCGCTTTGGGCGGATCTACGGTACTGACGGAAGTGCCGGAAATGTTCGGTGCGGAGAATATCCTCTTCTCCCGTTGTGAGAATGCACAGGTCTTTGAAAAAGCCGTAAAGATGGTCAATGACTTTAAGGAGTACTTTGTCAGCCACGGGCAGGTCGTCTATGAGAATCCGAGCCCGGGCAACAAAGCCGGCGGTATCACGACGCTGGAAGATAAGTCCTGCGGCTGTGTACAGAAGGGCGGCAGCGCCCAGGTGGTGGATGTACTGCGTTATGCGGAACCGGTAACGAAGAAAGGGCTGAATGTCCTGAGCGGTCCGGGCAACGACCTGGTGAGCGCGACGGATCTGACGGCAGCAGGGGCGCATATGATCCTGTTTACAACGGGACGCGGTACGCCGTTCGGAGCACCGGCACCGACGGTCAAGATCTCTACCAACACGGCTTTGTATAACAAGAAACGCAGCTGGATCGACTTTAATGCAGGCAGTGTTGCGGAAGGGGAAGATCTGGATGCTGCAGGGGATCGTCTTCTGGACTTTGTTATGGAGATCGCCAGCGGTAAGCAGACGAAGAGCGAAGAAAGCGGTATCCGCGAGATCTCGATCTTTAAAGACGGTGTAGTGCTGTAAGGAGATTGAAAGTATTTATAGATAGATTAACCGGGGAAAGGCTGTCGTATTATAGGTACGATGGTCTTTTTCTTTTTTGGAAAAGTGCTTGCGTCTGAAGCAGTGCGGTTGTCAAAAAGTTTTTATTGTAAACCATATAGAAATGCGATAAAATACATTGTTGTAGAATCCATGGAGCTGAGGGACGGAAAGCACGTATTTTGCGGATCGTCTGCGATCACTCCGGAAAGAGAGGGAAAATATGAAAAAATATGTAGCGGAATTTATCGGCACATTCATTCTGGTGTTCATCGGCTGCGGTACGGCAATGACGGTAGGATGCGATGCAAACAACGGCTGCGGATACATCCTGACCGCGTTTGCATTTGGTCTGGCGATCGTCGCAATGGCTTACAGCCTGGGGAACATCTCCGGCGGTCACGTGAATCCGGCGGTATCCCTGGCTGTGCTGATCAACGGCGGTATGGATGCAAAGGACTTTGTCGGTTATGTGGTAGCACAGTGCCTCGGTGCATTTGCAGGTTCCGGCCTGCTGGCATGCATCTTCGGTATGGGCGGCCTGACCGATAAGACCGGCGGGCTTGGTGCAAATGCAGCACCGAATATCCCGTTTGCGATCGTAGTAGAGATCGTATTGACCTGCATCTTCATTATGACGATCCTGGGTGTGACCTCCAAGAAGCAGAGCCATGGCTCTTTCGGCGGTCTGGTGATCGGCCTGACATTGGTAGGGATCCACATCATCGGCATCGGTCTGACCGGTACCTCCGTAAACCCGGCAAGAAGCCTTGCACCGGCGGTATTGGCTGCAGCTACCGGTAACGCAAAGCCGCTGAGCCAGCTGGTAGCATTCATCGTAGGTCCGTTTATCGGAGCTGCTCTGGGCGCATTTATTTATAAGACGTTGGAAACAGACGAAAAGAAGAAATAAGGAAACAGGATCTGCCTGAAAAAGGATCCTCAAAAAAGGCCTCCGTTGGCATACGGAGGCTTTTGTGTTATTATAATAGTCAGTATTCGTCATTTTTCATTATATCTTCATAAATTTTTGTTACATTTGCCGACTTTTCTTTTTTGAAAAAAGCGGTAAAATATACAATGTAAGCGCTTTCAATAGAGCGCCTTGTATATGTATACCGCGTGCACGATAAGGTGCAAATACATATTTTAGGAGGAAGTTAAAATGTTTGGTTTTGGTGCAATGATCCAGAAACTGAAGGAGAACCCGAAGACGATCGTACTGACGGAAGGTGAGGATCCGCGTATTTTGGAGGCAGCTTCCCGTCTGCTGGCGAGCAATTTCTTAACCCCGATCCTTTTGGGTGATGAGGAAGAGGTGGCAAAGGCTGCTGAGGATGCAGGCTACAATATCCGGGGCGCACTGGTGATCAACCCGAAAAATTACGAGCGTCTGCAGGAAGTGATCGAGGCATTCTACGAGATCCGCAAAGAAAAAGGCATGACGATGGAAAAGGCGGAGAAGATGATGCTGCAGCGCAACTACTTCGGTACCATGCTGGTAAAGATGGGCATTGCAGACTGTCTGCTGGGCGGCGCGACTTATTCCACCGCAGATACGGTTCGTCCGGCACTGCAGATCATCAAGACCAAACCGCATAACAGTATCGTATCATCCTGCTTTATCCTGGTACGTCCGGGCGCGACCGGTGAGAATGAAGTTCTGGCGATGGCAGACTGTGCGATCAATATCCAGCCTTCCGAAGACGAGCTGGTAGAGATCTGCGGCGAGACGATCAACTGTGCAAGGATCTTCGGTGTGGATCCGAAGGTCGCTTTCCTGAGCTACTCCACGCTGGGTTCCGGCAAGGGCGATTCCGTAGACAAGATGCGCAACGCTGCACAGAAAGCCAAGGAAGAGTTCCCGGATGTGCCGATCGACGGCGAGTTCCAGTTTGATACTGCGGTTTCACCCCGTGTGGCACGTCAGAAGGCGCCGGGCAGCAAGGTGGCAGGCTATGCAAACACCTTTATCTTCCCGGATATCAACGCCGGCAACCTCGGCTACAAGATCGCACAGCGTATGGGTAATTTCGAAGCGTACGGACCGATCCTGCTGGGCCTGAATGCACAGATCAACGACCTTTCCCGCGGCTGCAACGCTCTGGAAGTATACTCCATGGCGATCATTACGGCAGCATTAACCTAAAACAAAAAGGGCTGCCGGCGAAACCGGTGGATGCCTTAGGATATTCGTAAGGGGGATACCTTGCGATGTAGAAGCAACGATTGTTTGCAAGGAGGATAGTTTCATGGAACTGAGAACAGCCGCATCCCCGAAGGATGTAAGATACTATGACACAAAGCGTCTGCGAGAAGAATTTCTGATCGAGAAAGTGTTTTACGAAGACGAGATCTATCTGGTGTACAGCCACATCGACCGTATCATCACCGGTGCGGCGACTCCGGTTTCGAAGAAGCTGAAACTGGAAGCAGGGGATGAGCTGCGTGCGGAATATTTCCTCCAGCGCCGTGAAATGGGCGTGATCAATATCGGCGGTGCCGGAAAGATCACGATCGACGGCAAAGTATATGAAGTGGCGCCCCGCAACGGTATGTATATCGGAATGGGCGCAAAGGATATCGAATTTGAAAGTGATGATGCAAAGAATCCGGCGAAGTTTTATATCAACTCCGCACCGGCGCATACCACGTATCCCACGGTACTGATCAAGCGGGAAGGCACTGCCGGTGAGGGCGAAGTGGTCATCAAGGACGAGAATAAGAAGCATCTGGGTACTGTGGAAGACGCAAATAAGCGTACCATCAACAAGTACATCCTGCCGGGACAGGTAGAGAGCTGTCAGCTGGAGATGGGTATGACACAGCTGGAGCCGGGCAGTGTATGGAACACGATGCCCTGCCATACACACGACCGCAGAATGGAAGTGTATCTGTATTTTGATCTGCCGGAAGATGCTTTCGTAATGCACTATATGGGTGAGCCGCAGGAGACGCGCCACATCGTGATGCGCAACGAGCAGGCAGTGATCAGCCCGAGCTGGTCCATTCATTCCGGTGCCGGATCCCGCAACTACACCTTTATCTGGGGTATGGTCGGCGAGAACCAGGACTTCGACGATATGGACGATGTTCGTAATCAGGACTTATTATAAACGAGCGAAGCGACGCAGACCTTTATTGCGAAGCAGCGGGTTTTGCGAATGCAGAGCAGGATTTTCACAAATCAGATAACATAAACACAATAACATATACGGAGGTAAAACAAAAATGGGAGTAATGGACAAATTCCGCCTGGACGGCAAAGTAGCCTGGATCACAGGTGCATCTTACGGCCTGGGTATGGCGTATGCAAAGGCTTATGCGGAGGCAGGTGCAAAGATCGTATTTAACGATGTGAACCCGGAAAACTTTGAGCGCGGTATGGACGAATATAAGAAAGCCGGCATCGAAGTATACGGCGCACTGTGTGACGTGACCAAGGAAGATCAGGTGGAGAAGTTTGTGGCAGATGCTGCAGCAGCGGTTGGTCCCATCGATATCCTGGTAAACAATGCCGGCATCATCAAGCGTATCCCGATGCATGAGATGGCACTGAAGGACTGGCAGCTGGTGATCGATATCGACCTGACCGGTCCGTTCATCTGCTCTAAGGCAGTACTGCCGCACATGATGGAGCAGAAGAGCGGTAAGATCATCAATGCCTGCTCTATGATGAGTGAGTTCGGTCGTGAGACCGTATCTGCTTATGCAGCAGCAAAGGGCGGACTGAAGATGCTCACCAGAAACATCTGCTCCGAATATGGCCAGTACAATATCCAGTGTAATGCGATCGGGCCGGGCTATATCGCTACCCCGCAGACCGCACCGCTTCGTGAGAAGCAGGCAGACGGTTCCATGCATCCGTTCGACCGTTTTATCCGTTCCAAGACACCGGCACAGCGTTGGGGACATACGGAAGACCTGATGGGTCTGGCAGTATTCCTGGCTTCTCCGGCATCCGATTTCATCAACGGACAGGTGGTTTACATCGATGGCGGTATCTCCGCATACATCGGTCAGGATCCGAGTAATCTCGATGAATCCAAGTTTGCGGAAGAAGAAGAAGTTGAAGGCAACATCAAAGTAAAAGACTGATCACAGCTTGAATGACTGCAGCACCCTCATGATCCATGGGGGTGTTGTTTTATCAAAAAGATGGAGGATAAATAAATGAAGATTGCACTGATCAACGAAAACAGCCAGGCAGCAAAAAATGAGATCATCTACAATGCGCTGAAAAAGGTGGCAGATCAGAAAGGGTATGAAGTAGTGAATTACGGTATGTATACCGCCGATGATGATGCGCAGCTGACTTATGTACAGAACGGTATCCTGGCAGCAGTGCTGCTGAATTCCGGTGCTGCAGACTTTGTCGTGACCGGCTGCGGTACCGGTGAGGGCGCTATGCTGGCGCTGAATTCTTTCCCGGGAGTCATCTGCGGACACGTAGCCAATCCTCTGGATGCTTACACTTTTGCACAGATCAATGATGGAAATGCGATCTCCATTCCGTTCGCACTTGGCTTTGGCTGGGGCGGAGACCTGAATCTGGAATATATCTTTGAGAAACTCTTCAGTGAACCGTTCGGCGGCGGCTATCCGAAGGAGCGCGTGGTACCGGAGCAGCGTAACAAGAAGATCCTGGATGGTGTGCGTGCACAGGCATTCAAGCCGTTATCCGAGATCTTAAAGGGGCTGGATAAGGATCTGGTCAAAGGCGCATTTGCCGGTGCAAGGTTTGATGAACTCTTCTTTGCAGATGCAAAGGATGAGGAGCTGAAGGCACTGGTAAAAGAGCTGAAGGCCTGAACAAGAAGAATAAACAGAATAAACAGGCGCCGCGGTTCTGCGACGCCTGTTTTGTAAAAGAGATCTTCCGGACCTATCCGGATTGTCAATGAGGACAAAGGGACCGTCCCCCTGTCCTCAGGTGATTTATTCAGTAAAACCAGACGTCATTTCCGTTGAGCTGCATATACATCAGCAGTTCACTGTCTTTGCTTTCCTTATCGTAATACAGGGTCAGCCTGCCGAAGATATTACCTGAAGCATCCATCAGTACTGCACTGTACTGACTGTCACATTCCCAGGTGAATTGGGTCACATTATCATATTCGGTCAGGATACCATTACCTTCCGACCAGAATTCCACATTCATGTCGAGATCGTTGGTCTCGCCGGTATCCTGATCAGCAACGATAAATCCCTGCCAGAAGGTATCGTCTAATACCGCTTTGTCAAAAGGCGCCACTTTCAGATTGGCGGTGTCAAGAACTTCCGGCATTCTGGATTCCGTTGGCATATCATCCCCGCCGTAATCGGGATAGGTATCGACCTCGCCCCATTCGCAGTTGTAGGTATCGGTATTTGAACGGAACATAAAGTTTTCCGACTCCTTATCTCCGAAGATGCAGTCATAAAATGTGAGATTGAAATCATCGGTTTCGTCGAAGAAGCCGCCGCTTAAGGAATCGATCAGGGAGCAGCTGATAAAGGTCCATCGGCTTTCGCATTCCCAGGCGGACAGCGGTCCGGCATAGCAATCATGGATAACGGAGTCATAACAATAGAGGTTTCCGTCACATCGTTCTCCGTAGATGCCGAGCACTCCGCATCCGAAGATATCCATATTGGTCAGTGTCACTTCACCGCAGTAATACAGATCGAGGACATTTCCGCTGCAATCCCCCCGGTCGGTATGTCCCATGGTCAGATTGGCCAGGGCGATATCGCTGCAGGATTCCAAATGCATGACCGCTACGTAGCGCGGGTCGGTCAGGAGCTGCGTATCGGAACTGTCTGTGGAACGTCCCGTGATGGAAAGGCCCGATACATCCTGGACTATCAGCTCTGGTCCGTCATATTCCGGATTGACGGATACATAGGCGTAAGCCTTATACCAGTCATCGCCATACTGTTTGGCGGCATCTTGCAGATATCCGCTGATATCGTAAGTACCCGGCTCCATGATGATCATCGTATCCGGTGCGATCGCATCCAGCAGTTCCTCTACACTCGATACGATCACCGGGGTTTTGTCCATGTTCGTGGTGAACGTACAGTTTTCATCATAGACGATGCCGCAGTTGTTGGCCATATCGTCCCGGAAGGCAGCGCTTTCCTTCGATCCGAAATCACAGCCATAGAAGAGCGAGGAGCCGGAGCTGTTGTAGACCAGAGTCGTAGTGTTGTTATCCTCAAAGGTGCAATCTTCAAACCGCAGATCTACGCCAAAGGAACTGATCAGATCATCTCCCTCAATCCCCCGGAAAGTACTGTTCGTAAATACCACGTCGCTGCTGTTGTTGATCGCGAGTCCGCCCTGGGAACAGTCGTGGATCACGCTGTCGGTTACGTGCAGACCGAAGATCCAACGGCCGTAGATGCCGAAGGTACCGCAGCCATACAGATCCATACCGTTTAAGCTGATATTGCTGCACTCGATAAAATCCAGAACATCACCTTCGCAGGGATCGGTCGATATCGTATGTCCCAGAGTCAGGTTTTCCAGTGTGACATTGTCGCAGTATTCAAAAGAAAGGACCTGGGCTTCCCGCGGTTCGATGACGATCTCGGTATGTTCTCCGTCACGTCCGCGGATCGTCAGATCGGATACATTGGCAATGCGTGCTTCCGTCCCGTCTCCGCAATCGAAAAGATATACCCAGCCGTTATCGTTAACGCCGTCTTTGGCGAGTTCAATGTATTTGGAAAGGTTGTAAGTGCCCGGCTCCAGTACGATCTCGGCTCCCGGTTCGATCGCAGCCAGCAGGTCTTTTACATTATCTACATGTATTGCACCGTCATCGGGTACTTCCGGCGCTTCCGGAGCGGTTGCGGGATTTGTGGTCTCGGGTTCCGTACGTGTCGGCGCTTCTTCGGTCGGTTCCGGATCCGGCCGTAAGCCTCTGCTGCTGTCTTTGTCCTGCCCACAGGCTGCGAGTGTCATCGCGGAGAGAAGCGCTGCTGTGATCCATCTGATGTTTCTCTTTTTCATGCCTTTCCTCCAAGTTTGTGTTTAGGAACTGTTATAAAATAACTTTACAATTTGCCTTGTCTTTCTGTCCATCTGCGTCATCGAAAAATCTTGACGTAGTTAGTTCCAAATTCATACAGATTATATAATATTCTATGGTGAGCTGCAAGTTGAGCGGAAAATTCATATTTTAGCGGGGAGATCATGAGGACAAGGGGACAGTCCTTTTGTCCTCATGATTCATGTTTATCGAACAGTCACGCCCGGCGCAGTCGGGGGATCGATGCGTCTGTGGTCATCACAACCGTTTTGGTTGCAGATTTCGTGGCTTAAGATAATCTAAAAACCGCGCCAAATTACCGGTATAGATCAGCTACCAGGCGCAACTCGGCATCCATGCCTCGATTGCGCCTTTGTGAGACCATCCGGGCCTCACATAGCTTCTTTATCAATGCGGTTTTAAGAATGATCTAAAGCCACTCCATAAAGCACCCAAAACGGTTGCGAATGCCACTGACGCTAATCGTAACTATTAAGCGCCGGGCTGATTTCGGTTTCCTTTAGATTATTTTGGCAGGAGATGTCGGATAACCATAAGGCTCCGCAACCATAAGCAGTGAGTTTAGATGCCTCTTAAGCTGCCTTCCGTACCATAGGAATGTCCCACCCGGATGGTGGGACAAGGAGCCCAACGACACGGACGTCGTTTGGGCTCCGGTTCCGGTAACAGTGACATATTATACCGGCAGCTTATAGAGCATCTTAACGAACGGATTGGTTGCGGAGCCTTATGGTATCCTGACATCTCCAAGAACAAGAAGCAGGCAGGAAACCGAAACAGCCCGGCCTCCCCTCCCCCGAGATCCCCGGACGAGCGGAGCGAGGACGGGGATCTCGACAAACATGAATTTACCCATTCCCTTCTTAGTGGTATAATAGGGATATTCTTTGAGCCGTGTGATGGAAGGGAGTCGTTTTGTGCGTTCAAAAGCAGTTGTTTATTCCATATTGAGTATTCTGTTTGCGGCTGCGGTATTTGTGGTTGCCTGGATGTATTTCCGTTTTATCATGGGAAAAGGAACGGAAGAGCAGCCGGAAAAGATCTACAGCCATTATTATGCCATGGTCACGGATGATTACAGATCATCGTTCTGGCAATATGTGTGGCAGGGAGCATCGGAAGAAGCAGCCAGCCATGATTCCTATGTGGAACTGTTTGGGGCGGATCTGGGCTATGATTATTCCATAGAAGAACTGATGGATATGGCGATCGCTGCAAAGGTGGACGGTATCATGGTATACGGCAACAGCAGCGAGAACATGTCGGATATGATCGCAAAAGCGACCGGAGAAGGGATACCGGTGGTGACGATGTATTCCGACAGTCCCTATTCCGAGCGCTGTTCCTACGTAGGCGTCAGCGGATACAGCATCGGTCTGGAATACGGCCGGCAGATCTGCAATGCCAGAGGGGAGATACAGCGTCTTGCGATCAACGATCCGGAGAAGGAGAAAACAACCTATAACGTAACCGTGCTGGTTGAGGAAAAAAAGCCGTTTTATGATCAGAACGTGATCCTTTCCGGGATCAAGGACATCGTTAACCGCGATGAAAGCGGAGCGGAATATGCCATAAAGATCGTTAATGTGGATAACAGCAATCCGTTCTCGGTAGAGGAGTCCATCCGGGATATCTTTATGGAAGAAGAGATCCCGGATATCCTGGTGTGTTTAAGTGAACTGGATACTACCTGCGCTTATCAGGCGCTTATTGATTTTAACCAGGTAGGTTCCGTTTATGTCCTGGGGTATTACAACTCCGAGACAATTTTGAATGCCATCAGCAGAAATGTGGTGTATTCCACTCTGGCCGTGGATACGGAAGAACTGGGCAGATATTGCGTGGAGGCAATGGATGAGTATATCAACTACGGCAATACCAGCCAATATTTTGCGGCAGATGTGACCATCATAGACAAAACGAATGTCGCCGAATACCTGCACAAGGAGGAGCCGGATGAGAAGTAAGTTTGCGGGCCTTCCCCTTTCACACAAGATCAGCGGCATATTCGTGCTGGCCAATTTGCTGACCTTTATTGTAGATATCGCGCTGCTGTTTGCGATCAACCGTCTGTCGGTGGATATGGAGAATACTTACCGGGAGAACAGCCATCTGAATGAGATGCTGGAGGCGCTGGAGGATGTGCAGCGTTCCATGACGGATTATCTGAATTCCAAGTCTACGGATTCGCTTTCCGGATACTATATGGCAGAGCAGCATTTTTCGGAACTGGCCGGAGAGCTGGATACCATTGTCAGCGACCGGGCGTATGACCGTATG
Organism: Lachnospiraceae bacterium; assembly: GCA_017508825.1. Classification (GTDB taxonomy): domain Bacteria; phylum Bacillota; class Clostridia; order Lachnospirales; family Lachnospiraceae; genus NK4A136. The sequence goes on along the minus strand of JAFWRC010000204.1, from coordinate 16,529 downwards.
TCGAGAAACATATATTATATGTCGGAGGATTATCTGCAGGAGGTCGCCCAGACCATCGAAGCCAAGCGCGGAAGAAATGTGGAGCGGTACCGTATCCTGTTTGAACAGGCGACAAAAAAGTACGAGTATACCAAGACGTATATCCGAAGTCTGAACGAAGAGCAGTTTATCAGCAACTCGGTCCGGTATACGACGCTGGCCCGCAATTTCCGGAAGTTTGAAGTATTTGCGGTAGCCGTGATGTTTGTAGTACTCTTTGGTACAGCGGTGATCATCACGAATATCATCACCAATCTGATCCGGCCGCTTGGGGAGCTGGCAAAGAGTGCCGATGAAGTAACCAACGGCAGGCTGGATGCGGAATTGCCGGAAAGCACCAATAACGATGAGATCGGAAAGCTGACCGCAGCCTTCGGAAAAATGATGGTCAGCATCCGGGAATATATCGAAAAGCTTCGTATGAGTATGGAAAAAGAGCGTGCCATGCAGGAGAAGGAGCTGATGATGGAGACCCATCTGAAGGATGCGCAGCTGAAGTACCTGCGGGCGCAGATCAATCCGCATTTCCTGTTCAATACGCTGAATGCCGGCGCGCAGCTGGCGATGATGGAAGGGGCAGACCGCACCTATGAATACGTGCAGACGGTAGCGGATTTCTTCCGTTATAATGTAAAGAAGCAGGATGAGCTGGTAACGATCGAAAGCGAAGTGAATCTGGTGGATAATTATATCCGCATCCTGAATGTCCGTTTTTCCGGGGACATCCATTATACGCAGCAGGTTGACCAGCGGCTGCTGAAAGTAAAGATGCCGGGGATGATCCTGCAGCCGATCGTGGAGAATGCCGTAAATCATGGCATACGGGAAATGGGAGATCAGGGGCATATCTTTCTTAAGGTTTACCGTGATGAAGGCAGGGTGTTTATTTCCGTAAAAGATAACGGAAAGGGTATGAGTAAGGAGAATATCGACAAACTGCTGGACGGTAAATGGAAATACGAGGAAAACACCGGGGATTCCAACGGTGTGGGAATGGATAACGTGATCGCCCGGCTGAAACTGTTTAATGACCGTGACGACGTGATCCGGATCAAAAGCGAAGGAAAAGATATGGGGACGGAAGTTGTGATCAGTCTGCCGTTCGATAGTGATAAGGAGTAAAGAATGTACAGAATACTGCTGGCGGATGATGAAGGGATCGTGATCGATTCGATGAAATACATCATCCAGAAAGAATTCAAGGATGAATGCGAAGTAGAGTTTGCTAAGACGGGACGTTCCGTGATCGAACTGGCCGAGACCTTCCGGCCGGATATTGCTGTCATGGATATCCAGATGCCGGGCATCAACGGCATCGAGGCCATGAAGGAGATCAAGAAATTTTCCGTGAATACGGTATTCATCGTGATGAGCGCGTATGATAAATTTGATTATGCGCAGGAAGCGATCAAGCTGGGCGTACTCGAGTACATCAATAAACCCATGGAAAAGACCAAGTTTGTGATGGTCCTGAAAAAAGCCATGGAAGAGATCGACCTGAAGCGGAAGAAACGCAGTGAGGACCTGCTGGTCAAAGAAAAACTGGAGAGTGTAGAACCGATCATCGAAAACGGACTGATCTACAATATTTTATTCCAGGAACACTTTGAAGAAGATGTCAATAATTACAAGACGATCCTGAGCGTGGAGGAGGATTACGGATATATGATGTGTCTGGTATGCGGTGATTCGCAGGAAGGCAATCATATGACCAATGCCGTGGGCAGTTCCGTAAAGATCACAACACACTACGCGGAATTGCGTTCCGCTCTGAAAGAATTCTTCCCATGTAAAGTAGGCTCCGTTATGGGGAATAAGGTAGCCGTACTTGTTCCGAATGCCGGTAACGAAACGGAATACAATGACCGTATCGAACTGATCGAAAAAGGAAGGGAACTGATCCGTTATCTGCGGAAAAAATTCGGCATCAGTTTCCGACTGGGGATCGGTGGCGTAAAACCGCTCCGGCAGCTGGTAAAATCCTACCGGGAAGCGGTGAATGCGCTGATCGCTTCGACCGGCCAGGTGGCGCATGCCGATGACCTGCCGATCGGCTGCGATTATGAAAAGGATTATCCCGTGGATCTGGAGAAAGGCCTGCTCGAGAGCGTGGGCAGGGGCGATCACAGCGATGCAACCATGTATGCAGAGAGCTTCGTGAACTGGATGAAGGAATATGACGGCAGCAACCTGATGGCGATCCGTTTAAAGATCCTGGAATTCACATTGCGCGCAGAGAGTATGGCGTATGAGAACGGCGGTATGACCTACCGTTTCGGGTCCAGAGATTCTTATCTGCCGGAGATCATGGCGATGGAGAGCATCGAGGAACTGAAAGGCTGGTTTCGCGAGAAGCTGACAACAGCCTGCCGGAACATCGGCAGCAAGCGGCAGGAGCGGTCCACGGATATCATCAAAACGGCGAAGGATTATATCCGGGATAATTATTCCAAAGACATCACACTGGATGATGTATCGAGGGTTGCGAATATTTCGCCGTACTATTTCAGTAAGCTGTTTAAGGAAGCGACCGGTGAGAATTTCATCGAATATCTTACGAATGTCAGGATCGAAAAAGCAAAGGAACTGTTGGAGAAGGCAGAGCTGTCAATGAAGGAGATCTGCGCGATCTGCGGATACTCGGATCCCAATTATTTCAGCCGGACCTTCAAGAAAAATGTCGGTCTGACCCCGACGGAGTATAAAGAAAAATGTTCAGGATAAAGAAACAGATATTAATAATGCTGCTGACAGGTGCTTTTCTGACGGCCTGCGGACAGAACGAAGTGCCGGTAGAAACGGGCGTGGCGGAACAGGAAGATAAGCTTCTGATCGGGATGTGCTTTGATTCCTTTGTGATCGAGCGCTGGCAGAGGGACCGTGACATCTTTGTGCAGGCGGCCAAGGAACTCGGCGCGGAAGTGAATGTACAGAATGCTAACGGTGATGTGGAAAAACAGAAGGAACAGATTGATTACCTGGTCAAAAAAGGGGTCGATGTTCTCGTGATCGTGTGCATCGATTCCGATGCGCTGACCGAATCCGTGGCTGCCGCCAAAAACGCAGGCGTGGAGGTGATCGCCTACGACCGACTGATCAACAATGCCGATATCGACCTGTACATCTCGTTTGATAATGAGATGGTCGGTACGCTGATGGCGCAGAGCCTGATCGATGAAGGACTGTCGGGAGGCAAAGTCATCATGATCGGAGGATCTACGGCAGATAATAACGTATCTCTGGTGGAGGATGCGTTTGAAAAAGTGATGGATGAAAATGATGTGGAGATTCTGGACCGTACACACTGTGACGGATGGCGCGCGGAACTGGCATCCGAGTACATCTACGAACACCGGGAACTGGTATCCGAATGCGATGCGATCATGTGCGGCAATGACAATGTGGCCAGCCAGGTGGCCAGTTCCCTGGCTGTGCAGCGGCTTGCCGGCAAGATCATGGTGACCGGACAGGATGCGGATCTGGAAGCGTGCCAGCGCATTGTCGAAGGCACACAGATCATGACCGTGTACAAACCGGTCGACAGTCTCGCCAGAAGAGCTGCGGAATGCGCGGTGGCCCTGGCACAGGAGGGCGAGATACAGGGAGAGGATGTCGGGGAGATCGACAATGGTGAAAAAGAGATTCCCTTTGTACGGCTGGAACCCGTGAAAGTGACCATAGATAATATGGATGAAGTCATTATCGACAGCGGATTCCACTCGAAAGAAGAAGTCTACCTTAATGTAAAGTGATATGGACAAAATTGTTATATCAGGCCGGTGCTATGTCAAAAAAATGCTAGCATCGGCTTTTTTGTGTTTTCGGAACTTTGCAATAAAGTGAAGAACATGGCAAGCATCTTCTATTTACGCTGTGATACTATCATCTCATCAAACATTCAACACCTAAAGAGGGAGGTAACGAAAATGAAACTTCAGAGACTTGCAAAATCATTCCTTGGAATGACACTCGCAGCAACGATGATGGCAGGATGCGGTACTACCGGTACAGGTACATCGACAGGTTCCACGACTACCACCACCACAACGACCACAACTACTTCTACTGATGCAGGCAGTGGCACAACCGAGACTGCTCCGGCTCCGGCAAACGGCGCAAAAGTTGGTGTATCCATGCCGACCAAGGATCTGCAGAGATGGAATCAGGACGGTGCGAACATGGAAAGCCAGTTGAAGGCAGCAGGCTACGAAGTAGACCTGCAGTACGCAGCAAACGATGTACAGCAGCAGCTGTCCCAGATCGAGAACATGATCTCCAACGGATGTGATGTACTGGTTATCGCAGCAATCGAAGGTTCTTCACTCGGTGAAGCACTGGATATGGCAAAGGGCGCAAACATTCCGGTTATCGCTTATGACCGTCTGATCATGAACAGCGATGCAGTTTCCTACTACGCAACCTTTGATAACTACAAGGTTGGTACCGTTCAGGGTACATACGTAAAGGATACTCTGGATCTGGACAATGCAGCAGGCCCGTTCAACATCGAGTTCACCGCAGGTGACCCGGGTGATAACAACGCAGGATACTTCTTCAACGGCGCATATGACGTATTGAAGGATTACATCGCAGAAGGCAAGCTGGTAGTTGTTTCCGGTCAGAAGACCTTCGACGAAGTAGCAACACCGACCTGGGCTACCGAAGTTGCTCAGTCCAGAGCAGAGAACATCCTGTCTTCCTTCTATGCAGACGGAACCAACATTGATGTATGGCTGTGCTCCAACGACTCTACCGCACTTGGTGTAGAGAACGCTCTGGCAGCAAACTACAACGGAACCTATCCGATCATCACCGGTCAGGACTGTGATATCCAGAACACCAAGAACATGATCGCAGGCAAGCAGTCGATGTCCGTATTCAAGGATACACGTACTCTGGCATCCCAGGTTGTTAAGATGGTAGGCCAGATCATCAACAACGAAACCGTAGACGTAAACGATGAGAAAACCTATGATAACGGTGTTAAGGTTGTTCCGTCCTTCCTGTGCGAGCCGGTATTTGCAGATGCAAACAACTATCAGACGATCCTGATTGACTCCGGATACTACACAGAAGACCAGTTGAAGTAAGAAATAGCAACATTTTAGCATTACGGCAGGCGGGGCAAAACCCGCCTGCTTATCTAAGAAGAGCCGCACAAAAGATCGTATCAGCCGGGAATTACGGCTAAAAGACAGAATGGAGGGATATTTTGGGCAAGATATTACTCGAAATGAAAAATATTACCAAAACCTTCCCCGGGGTAAAAGCGCTGGATAATGTAAATCTTCAGGTAGAAGAGGGCGAGATCCACGCGCTGGTTGGAGAGAATGGGGCCGGTAAGTCGACATTGATGAATGTACTTAGCGGAATCTATCCCTACGGAAGTTATGAAGGGGATATCGTATATAACGGAGAAATCTGCCAGTTTCAGAAGATAACCGATTCCGAGAAAAAAGGGATCGTCATCATACATCAGGAATTAGCATTGGTACCGCAGATGTCCATCGGAGAGAATATGTTCCTGGGCAATGAGCGGGGCAAAAAAAGCGCGATCAACTGGAATGAGACCTACAGCGAAGCAGACAAATATCTGAAGATGGTAGGTCTGTCGGAATCGTCGCGTGTATTGATCAAGGACATCGGAACCGGTAAACAGCAGCTGGTTGAGATCGCAAAAGCGCTGGCGAAAAATGCGAAGCTGCTGATCCTGGATGAGCCGACTTCTTCCCTGAATGAGACCGATTCCAGAGCGTTGCTGGATCTGATGCTGGAATTCAAGAAGCAGGGAATGACGATGATCATCATTACCCACAAGCTTAACGAAGTGGTTTATGTTGCGGACAAGATCACGGTCGTACGAGACGGTTCTACAGTAGAGACCATGGACTGCCATACGATGGAGATCAACGAAGACCGCATCATCCGTGGAATGGTAGGCCGTGAGATCACGGACCGCTTCCCGAAGAGAACCGGCGCCGACGGCGATATTGTTGTAAATGACGGCGAGATCAATATGGAAGTGAAAAACTGAACGGTACATCATCCGTTATATACCGAGCGTAAAGTGGTGGATAACGTGAATATGACGGTCCATAAAGGCGAGGTAGTCGGTATCTACGGACTAATGGGTGCCGGAAGAACCGAGCTGGCGATGAGTATCTTCGGACGCTCCTACGGATCGGAGATCACCGGAACATTGCTGATCAACGGAAAAGAGATGATCCTTAAGAATCCGAGAGAAGCGATCAATGCACATCTGGCCTATGTTACGGAAGACCGTAAAGGAAACGGGCTGGTACTTAGTAATCCGATCCGCGTGAACACCTCTTTGGCAAACATGAACGGAGTCAGCAAAAACGGTGTCATCGATGTGGATAAAGAATATCAGGTAGCCGTGGAGTATAAGGAAAAACTGCGGACAAAAACCCCATCGGTGGAACAGAACGTCGGAAATCTTTCCGGTGGTAACCAGCAGAAAGTTTTGCTTGCAAAGTGGATGTTCACGGATCCGGATATCTTGATCCTGGACGAGCCGACCAGAGGTATCGATGTCGGTGCGAAGTACGAGATCTACTGCATTATCAATGATCTCGTCAAGGCAGGAAAATCGGTGATCATGATCTCTTCGGAGCTTCCCGAAGTCATCGGAATGAGTGACCGTATCTACATTATGAACGAAGGTAAATTTGTCGGCGAGATGAAAGCAGAAGACGCAACGCAGGAGAACATCATGGCCTGCATCTTGCAGTCAGGAAGGGGCGAAGAAGCATGAATCTGAAAATTCAGGATATATTAAAAAAATATACGATGGTTTTTGCCCTGATCGCAGTCATCATCTTCTTCTTTGTGACTACGCAGGGAAAGATCCTTCTTCCGCAGAACATCAACAACCTGATCTCGCAGAATGCTTATGTATTCGTATTGGCAGCAGGTATGCTGCTCTGCATTCTGACCGGCGGTAACATCGACCTGGCAGTCGGTTCCGTAGTATGTTTTGTCGGCGGTATCGGCGCGGTATTGATGGATAAGCACATCAATGTATGGGTGGCAGTAGCGATCATGCTGATCGGCGGTGTTCTGGTCGGTGTATGGCAGGGTTTCTGGATCGCCTACATCAAAGTGCCTCCGTTCATTGCAACGCTGGCCGGTATGTATGCATTCCGCGGTTTTGCAAACGTAGTATTGCAGGGTCTTACGATCGGTGTTAACGATCAGACTTTCTTAAATGTATTCGGCGGCGGCGCTGACTGCTATATTCCGGATTTCCTGCACGGCGACGGTATCAACCTTACCTGTATGGTAGCCGGCATTGCGATCGTTGTGATCTATGTGGCATTAACGGTGAAGAACCGTCTGAGCGCAAAAGCAAAAGGCTTTGATGTGGCGCCGATCTACAGCGATGCTGCCAAAATGGCAGCGGTGGGTGCATCCGTACTGTGGATCTTCTACAAACTGGCAAACTATAAAGGTATTCCTGCCGGCCTGATCTGGATCGCGGTAGTGCTTCTTGCATACCAGTACATCACTACCAGAACGACGATCGGACGTTATCTGTATGCAGTCGGCGGTAATGAAAAAGCAACCAGACTGTCCGGTATCGATTCCCGTAAAGTGTTCTTCTTTGCCTATATCAATATGGGTCTGATGGCAGGTCTGGGCGGTATCCTTACGATCGCCAGAGCATCCGGCGCACAGCCGACATTCGGACAGGGTTACGAAATGGATGCCATCGCAGCCTGCTTCATCGGCGGCGCGAGCGCATACGGCGGTGAAGGCGGTATCTTCGGTGTGATCATCGGTGCCGTACTGATGGGTGTCATCAACCAGGGTATGAGTATCATGGGTATATCGGCAAACTACCAGAAAGTGGTTAAAGGTATCGTGGTATTGGTAGCGATCATATTTGATGTAATGTCAAATAAGAAGAAAAAGTAAGGAGAGAAAGTCATGGCAAAATATTTGGACATATTAAAAAAGAATGCAATGCTGATCGTCCTTGTCCTGGTATATATCTTCTTCGTGGTGATGACAAACGGCGGAATGTTTTCTCCTCTGAATTTTAACGCGCTCATCACACAGAATGCATATGTATTCGTACTGGCGACCGGTATGCTGATGTGTATGCTGACCGGCGGTAATATCGATCTCTCCTGTGGTTCCTTCGTATGTTTCATCGGAGCGATCGGCGGTATCCTGATGGTAGTCAAGCAGCTGCCTGCCGGTGTATCGATCTTCATAATGTTATTGGTAGGTGTGATCTACGGCTGTATCCTCGGTTTCCTCGTGGCATACGTCAATATCCCGCCCTGGATCGCAACGCTGGCCGGTTATCTGGCATTCCGCGGATGGGGAACCGCGCTGCTTTCCGAGAACAGCGCTACCGGCAGTATCGCCCCGTTCCCGCAGACGTTCCTGAAACTCTTCTCGGGAAAGATTTTTGAAACACCGATCAACCAGCTCAATATCGTGTGCGTCGTAGTCGGTGTGATCGCTTCGGTGATCGTTGTAGCGGTAAACTTCCTGACCAGAGCAAACCGTGTAAAGAAAGGGTATGAGGCAGATTCGATGGTCTCCGTGATCGTTAAGTCCGTTCTCTCCGTTGCAGTCATTATGCTCTTTGCATACAAGCTGGCGCTGGCCGGCGGTATCCCGACCGTACTGGTATGGGTGGTAGCGATCGTTTTGATCTACAGCTTTATCACTTCCAAAACGACACTGGGAAGATATTTCTACACCATCGGCGGTAACAAGGAAGCAACCAGACTGTCCGGTGTGGATACCAAAAAGATCATGTTCTTTGCCTACCTGAATATGGCAGTGCTGACCGTTATCACTTCCTACATCGTGATCGCAAGATTCCAGGCAGCCAACTCCACCGCAGGTACCAACTACGAAATGGATGCCATCGCAGCCTGCGTAGTCGGCGGTGTATCCGCATACGGCGGATCCGGCAGTGTCTTCGGTATGGTTGTCGGCGCAACCCTGATCGGTGTCATCAACCTGGGCATGCAGCTTCTGAACGTCGATGCCGACTGGCAGAAGATCGTTAAGGGCGTTGTACTTCTGGGCGCGGTTGTCTTTGATATCCTGGCAGCCAAGAAGAACGCAACCAAATAAGCTATTCTCATATATTATCTCCCATATGGAAAATGCAGATACGATTTGCGTATCTGCATTTTTTTAGGTAGAATAGATGCGGATAAGTGTATGCCGAAACTCAGGAATGGGAGAAAGATCATGAAAAGGAAAACATACGCATCGATCCTGGTGCTTGCGGGGGTACTTTGTGCCTGCGGAGCACATCCGGTGCAGCAGACGGAAGCAGAAGCAGAACCGACAGCGGCAGTGCGTCCTACGGCACCGGCCGACAATATGCTGCCGGAAGCGGAGGGTGTAACGGCGCAGGATGAGGAAGTACCGGTGATACCGGGAGAGGAGCAGTGGCCCGTGGTTGGTATGGTCATCAGCCGGTCCGGTATCGATGACGGATCTTTCAACCAGAGCGCCTGGGAGGGGCTGCAGTGGCTGGAAGGAAGTATGGACTGCCATACAATGATCGTAGAAGCCGGTGATGAAGAGGCACTTAGCGAGCAGGAGGCGATGGAGCAGCTGGTACAGGCCGGTTGTGATCTGTGCTGGGGCGTGGGCGTGAACTGTGCAGATGCCGTACTTTCAGCGGCTGAAAAACATCCTGATGTGCAGTTTGCCATTGTAGATACGACCTATGAAGAATTACCGGAAAACGTGACTGCCGTGGTATTCCGGGCGCAGGAGTCTTCGTTTCTGGCAGGGTATGTCGCAGGTAGTGTGACCGAGAGCGGCTACGTGGGATTTGTGGGCGGTGAGCGGAATGATGTGATCGATACGTTTTATTACGGATTTGATGCAGGAGTACAGACAGCAGCAAAGGAGCGTGGGAGCAGGATCTCGATCTGTACGGGCTACGTGGACAGTTTTGATGATCCGGAGAAAGGCTATCAGACGGCAAAGTCGTTGTATGATCAGAACTGCGATGTGGTCTATCATGCAGCCGGCGCCAGCGGTCTGGGTGTGATCCGCGCAGCGGAGGAAGAGGATAAATATGTGATCGGTGTAGACAAGGACCAGTCCTATCTCGCACCGGATCATGTATTGTGCAGTGCGTTAAAATATGTAAATGTTTCCGTAAAGCAGGTATCGGAGGGGATCTTAAAGGACGATATCGTACCTGGCCAGACGATCGAACTGGGGCTGGCGGAAAACGCTGTGGGGATCACGGAAGACCATCCGCTCTATTCACAGGAGATTTACGATAAACTTCTGGATCTGCAGGTGCAGATTGTAGCGGGCGAACTGACACCCCCGTCCACGGAAGAGGATTAACCGGCCTTTCCCGGGCTTATGACGGAAACTTATCCAGAGTGACAATATTTGTCACTCTGAATCGCCGCAACCGCGGCGCTTTTTTTCAATATCTCGATTTTCCGTCATTTGCGTGGACTTCCTGTTTGATCTTGTACATCAGGTTGTCGGCTTCCTTGACGTATTCCTGCAGGTTGGAAGGATTTTCGGGATCGGTGATCACGTAGCCGCAGCTGGCGGAGATCTCATAGGGCTGGGTGCCGTCGTGGTTTTTGATCTCCAGATAGGAGAGGATGCTGTGGCGCACCTGTACCGCGGCTTCCTCGTTGCAGTTGGTCGCGATCAGCAGGAATTCATCACCGCCGAAACGTACGGCGATCCAGTCATCCTTTAATACACTGCGGATGGAATCGGCGACGGTCTTGATGGCATTGTCACCATGCAGATGTCCGTACCGGTCGTTGATCCGTTTCATATAGTTGATATCTACGAACATGACCATCATAGGGGTCTTGTCGATCAGGCTTCGTTCATACAGTGCCGCAGCCTTTTCCTCGTAGGCCAGACGGTTGTACAGCCCGGTCATCGGATCGCGGTTGTAGATGCGTGTCAGGTCTTTGTTGAGTCCGTCCAGGCGCAGATTGATCCGCAGGAACTTCAGGGACTGCTGAAGCTTCTCCAGATAGGAGCCGCACATATTCTGCCGGATGATGGCGGCATCGCCGGAGAATATCATATAGCCGTAGTTGTATTGGAGGTAATGCAACGGCGTAATATAGAAGATGCGCTGTTCATCGTCCCGTTTCTGATAGGACGGGATGATCTCGTGGCGGTTTGCATAGTCTTCGGGATACATCTTTCCGTCGTGATAGGACACAACCGCTTCCATCTGATCCTTATATCCGTTTACGAGGATCTCCTCTTCTTTTGCGACGACATCCTCGAAGTATTCGGGATTGATCACCAGATAAAACTCCCTGCCTTCAAAGACATGGTTTTGGCTGTAGTGATCCCGGATCTCTTTTTTCAGGGTGGCATAATCCGAAGACTCGGAAATGCGGTGCCGCAGGATGCTTTCAAACATATCGATCGCATTTGTTTCCAGATAGTGCTGATAGGTAAATTTGCAATATTGATTCCGGATCCTGACATATTCCGGCTGGTCGGTGCATCCGCAGCTTTCGGCACGGGAAAACAGCGACGGGACCACCGGAGATTCCGGAACGGATCTGCCGTCAAGGAGGGAGTAGATCAGCTCACAGCATTGCCTGCCGATCTCCTCAAAATTCGGATTGACCGTGGTAAGGGCGGGATAATAATGGGTGCCGAAGCTGAAGCGGTCGAAGCCGGTGATGATCAGATCATCCGGTACATTATATCCAAGACGGGTAAATTCGGTAACGGCGCCCAGAGCCATCACATCGTTTGCGCATACCAGAGCATCCGGAAGCGTTTTGGTTTCTACCAGACGGTCGATCAGCATTCTCGGGGCAGTATTGCCCCAGTCACCGTATACGATATCTTCCTCTTTCAGCTCCAGACCATGCGCGGCAAGGACGGACTTTGTTACCTCCAGTCGTTCGTTGGAGTCGCCGTGATCGGCAGGTCCGCCCAGAAAGATAAGACGTTTGACATGATGATCTTCTACCAGATGGGTGACCAGTGCCCGCATACCGTCGTCATTGGAGAAACGTACGCAGGGGATATCGTCAACGGGCATACCTACGCTGACGACAGGAACGCCTTTTTCTTTTGCTCTGCGGCAAAGCTTTATCGCAGTATCCGGAGAGTTCAGATGGTTGGAAAAGACGATGATACCGTCATAGTCTTCCATATGTCCCAGATTGTAGATGTTGAGTTCGCCCTGATTGTGGGCGGGATTTTCGCCATAAGAGGCAAAGCTCATAAAGATGAAGATATCCGAGTCTTTGGCGCGGAGATGGTTTTGGATGCCATCGAGTGCCTGCCGGAGTTGTTCGATGTTGTAGCCATTGGCATAAATAGCGAGTTTTCTCTTCATATTCCAGCCTCCCGTGCTGATTTGGTGACTACTTCAATTATACGTTTTTTGTGGGTTTGCCGCAAGAAAAAACCACAGCGGGTGCTGTGGTTTTTGGCTGATCTTAGTCTTCTTCGACGCGTTTCTTTTTACGGAACACTTCGAACAGCAGATAGAAGGTCGGGATCAACAGCAGTGTCAGTACCGTGGACGCCAGCAGACCGCCTACGATGACGACAGCCATGGCCTGCATGGTGTCGGCGTTCTTGGCTAGTTTGAAAGCAACCGGGAGCATCGACAGCTCTGTGGTCAGTGTCGTGATCAAGATCGGGCGCAGACGGTCACGGCCGGAGTGGATCAGGGCTTCCTTGATCTCTTCTCCCTTCTGGCGGAACTGGTTGGCGGTATCGATGAAGATGATACCGTTGTTTACCACGATACCCGAGAGCATCAGTACGCCGAGGAGTGCGGTCATGGAGATCTTGACGTCCATCACCAACAGCATAAAGACGGAACCGATCGCCGCAAAGGGGATGCAGAGCATGATCAGGATCGAATGCGCTGCGGATTCGAACTGGATTGCCATGACCATAAATACCAGATACAGGGCAATGATGATGGCATTGGTAATCGCATCGAACTCTTCCTCCATCATCTGGTCGGTCATACTCGGAACGAAGTTTGCCTTATCATCAAAATCCATAGCATCCAGCTGCGGCTGCATCTCTTCCATGATGGCATCTTTTTCTTTGGCGGTCATGATCACGTTGATGGTGGCACTGAAGCGGCCGTCCGTACGGGATACCGTCTGGGTACCCTGTACCATACGTACCTGTGCCATCTCGGTCAAAGGTACGCTCTGTCCCATAGGATTCATAAAGGTCATGGACTGCACATCTTCCAGGGTGGAGTAGTAGCCCTTCGGATACTCTACTTTCACTTCAAAGTTTTCGTTGTTGATCGATACATCACCCGCGGAAGTTCCCTTCATATTGGCATAAACCATCTGGGAAACCTGCACGGCGGCAAAACCTTTGGCAGCAGCCATTTCCGGATCCACATCCACCAGCACCTTTGCACCGGCATCGTCCATGGTGGAGGTCACAGCCAGTACACCGGGTACCGGTTCCAGCAGATCCTTGACCTGGCGGCATGCGGCGCGCAGGCTCTGCAGATCGTCTGCGGCGAGATCCAGTTCCTGCGAGGAACTGCTGCCCATAGCGGCGGTCATACCGGTGGAGCCGGGGCTTACTGTGATCTCGCAATTGTCGGAAAAGCCCTGTAATTGGGTATTCCAAAGGTCAACGACCTGTGCCGTGGTCTCGTCGATATCCTTCCGCTTGTAAGCGGTGACTCTTGCCGATGCAGTGTTTTCGGTTATTGTTACGTTCATACTGCCGGACAGATTGGAATCCTGCACAAACTGTTCCAGATCCTGTACGACTTTATCCATATTTTCCAGGCTCAGGTTTGGACGGAACGTGACATCGATGTTGATGACGCCTTCATCCGTTGCCGCCAGCAGTTCTGTCGGCATACCGGAAGCCAGATAAATGGAGAGGCCGAACAGCGCTGCGGCGATGACGACCGTCAGTACCTTAAAGTTCAGGATCGGACGCAGGAGCTTCGCATAACCGCCGGCGATCCAGTTGATGAACTTTGTCACCGGGTTGTTCAGACGTTCCTTCGGACGGTAGATCGTAAAGAAGAACGGTACGAAGGTTACGGCCGAGATCAGTGATGCCAGCAGGACGAATACGATGGTCAGACCCATCTGCTTAAAGAGCTGACCGGACAGACCTGCCAGGAATACCAGCGGCAGATAAACGACAACGGTAGTGATGGTGGAGCCAACAACGGACCCGATCACGGTTTTGGTGCCGGCCAGTGCGGCATCCCGGAATTTCATACCGTCTTCCTGTCGTTTGAAGCACATCTCGATGACAACGACGGCGTTGTCCGTGATCATACCGATGGACAATACCAGACCGTTCAGGGACACCAGGTTCAGTGAGATCCCGGCGGCATTCATCAGCACCAGTGCCGCCAGCAGTGAGATGGGCATGGTGGAACCGACGATCAGCGAACCTTTCAGGTCACCAAAGAAGATAAAGATGACCAGCATGGCGATCAGGATACCTTCTACCAGTGTCGTTGCAACGGATTTCAGTGTGGATTCGATCTCGTCTGCAGCATCGTAGATGATCTCGATGTTCACATCCGGATGCTCTGTAAGGAAGTCATCCACGATCTGTTTCACCTGATGGGACAGGGTAACGGAAGTCGAAGATGCTTTTCTCTTCAGGCTCACGGATACGGTCTCGTTTCCGTTATAGCGGGACAGTTCCGTCTTTTCCGAGATACCGTAGGAAACATTTGCAATGTCCTGCAGATGGATGGTAGTTCCCCTTGCCGTTGTGATGGGGATCTGCCGGATCTTTTCCAGAGTATTATATTCTACGGAAGTTTCCATATTCAGCGTCTGATCACCGTAGGAAACGTTACCGGCAGGCATGGAATAGTTCAGTGATTTGATCGCGGTCACCAGAGTGGTCGCGTTTACCCCGTACTGTGTGGCGTATTCCGGAATGATGCGCACCGCGATGTAAGTCTCATCGCCGCCGGTCACGGTCATATCCGCCATGGCAGCAGCTTTGTGCAGCTGGGGATCCAGTTCATCCTGTACGAGTTTTAATACATCCACGCCTTCGGATTTGGAAGAGATCGAAAGCGTCATATCGTCCATGGCATCAAAGTCCATTTCGATGATGGTCGGTGTCTTTACGTCATCCGGCAATTCGTTCTGCACCAGATCCAGTTTGGCCCGGATGTCTTCTCTGGCCTGGTCCATATCGGCACCATAGTTGAACTGGAACAGTACCATACCGTAGTTTTCATAGGACTGGGTAATGGTCTTTTTCATATCTGCGATCGTCGAACAGCTTTCGCGTATCTTATCGATCACGTTTTTATCTACTTCCTCCGGGGAAGCACCGGGATAGGTCGCGGCTACGACCATCATCGGGATGTTGATGTCCGGCATCAGTTTCATATCCATGCTGCGGACGGAAACAATGCTGAAGAGCACCAGTCCCACCAGGGTTACGATCACAGTCACGGGCCGTTTGATCACCGCTTTTGTAAGTTCGAACATGTTTATACCTCGTTATTTGATCTGTATTTCTGCGCCGTCTTTCATGTTAGAGTTCCAGCTGATGATCACGGAATCGCCGGCACTCAGGCCATCGGTGACTTCCACACGGTCGGATTCCATCAGGCCGCAGCTGATGTTGCGGCGGCGCGCTGCATTGCCGTCCTGTACATAAACGTATGCCTGCTCGCCGTCGTAATAGATGCTGTCGGCCGGTACCGCCAGGGCATTTTCGGATCGGCGGGATGCAGTCAGGATACTGATCGAAGATCCACTGGGCGGCAGCTGTGTGCCGTCTGCAGCCTGCGCTTCCACTTTGTACAATCCCTGCTGTGCATCCACGATATTGGAGACTGACACGATCTTTCCGCTAAAGGATACACCGTCACGTTCCATCACAGCTTCGTTTCCGACCTGAATCTCGCGCATGGTCTTTTCGGCTACATAGAATACGACCTTGCCGGGTTCATCCAGCTGGATCGTATAGGCCGGCTGGGACGGAGTGGCCATATTATGCTCGGAGATCCCGATGGCCTGGATCGTACCGGAGACCGGGCTGGTCACGGTATAATAGGAAAGAGCGGTCTCGGCATTTGCGATCGCTGCCTCTGCCTGGCTGATGCCGGCGCGGCTGGCCTGGATATTGGCGCCGGTTGCCTGCAGCTGCGAATTGGCTGCATCCAGCTGGGCTGCGCCGACCTCGAGCTGCTGGTCCACGCCGATGATCTGGGCTTCCGTGGAAGCGGCGATGGTATTTTTGGTATAATTCTGGTAATCCGCCAGCTGCTGTTTTGCGGAATCCAGGGCTTCCTGCGCGATATCGCAGGCATCCTTTGCCTGGATCATCTGCCGGTAGGCATTGTCTTTCTGCAATTCCAGCGAATCTACCTGCGTTTTAAAGGAGCTGCGGTTCGGATACTGCATCATCACTGCGGCCGTAGCTTTATTATCCCAGTCGTTGTACATTTCCAGGGCTTTGTCCAGCTGCTCCTGGGC
>JAFWRC010000203.1 GCA_017508825.1 Lachnospiraceae bacterium | reverse complement strand
CTTTTTCAGATCCTCTTCAATCAGTTTCATAAACCGGCTCCCGATGCCGCTTCCCTGATACTCCGGAGAAACACAAAGTTCATCGAGAACATAATTGGTCCCTTCCCACCAGTGGGTGATCTGGCCAAGAGATATGGCAACCAGTTTACCGTCTGCAAGCAGGCCGTAATTGATTGCATGATATCCTCCGGACTTTTCTTTTACGTACTCCATAAGCTGCGCTTCATCGCTCCAGTCATCGTTCCACGGTTCGCCGTAAAACGCCGACTTATATAATTGAGCCATCTCCGATAAATAGGATTGATCCAGGATTACAAATTCTTCCATAATCTTTCTCCGTTCTGTTTACTTATTTCATATCTTATCATATTTCCAACAATACCTTACTGTTCGGATAATAGGTAATGGTCACAGGCTCATAATACATTAACAGATTACTCTCCTGATCATATTCGTAATTTTCTCTTGTCCGTAATTCATATGCCTTATCTGCCGGGATCTGTATCGTAACTTCATTCCCTTCATTATCCCGAAAACTCAGAGCATCACGGATCACCAGGTAACGGTTCGTTGTGACCGTTCTGTGGTCCCCTGCAAGATCCTTTATATACGGCAACGCGCTGTCTCCTCCCATTACCAGCAATAATACGCTGAGAGCAAGAACGGTGATCATATACCCCTTTGTACCCTCTCCTGCGATCAGTATCCTAATGTCCGCAATAACAGACCAGATACAGAATGCAAGTATCAGCAATCCGATTCCCGCGCACAGCCATACATGATACGCGCCTGTTTTCGGATGGTAGTTTATCATATATGCGGAATGCACGGCATTCAGCACGGCCAGACCGATCAATTGCAGCCCGGTTGTCAAACCGGCTTTCTCTTTGCTTTTTTCACTCTTCTCCATATGGGTCACCTTCCTCCGAAGTATACTGTGATCATTATATGCAACAGGATCGTTACATAAAAGTGAAAAAAGTCATAATTTCATTGCGTAAATGCCGCTTTCGCATTATGATACCGATATGATGAAAACAAAGGCAAAACGTATCCTCGAACTGATAAAAATAGACTTGAAAGCAAATTACGTCCTGCTGATCACGATCTTCCTGGCGTGGTTTTTGATCCGGTGGCTCACCCACGCTTTTTGTCCGTCAATCATCTTCTGCGGACTCCCCTGTCCGGGCTGCGGTCTCACCCGCGCCGGCAAGGCTCTGATGGTACTCGATTTCGATACCGCCTGGGAACGCAACCCGTCGATCTATGTATGGGGTATTTATCTTGCAGCTGCATTGTTTCAGCATTACTTCCGGGAGAAACCGTTAAAGAAGCTGACTCCGCTGCTGATGGTCGTGATCGCCGTCACGGTCAGTGTCTATATCTACCGTATGTTGTATATGTTTCCGGGTGAACCTCCGCTCATCTACCGCGAAGAAAACCTGCTGGCCCGCATCCATCCGGCTTATGACACTTGGATGAAATCTCACGTACCGCCACCATATCGATAGATCCGGATTTATTCGGCCGGCGAGCCGGAATTTGCCTTATTTAAAAATATATGCTATAGTTGCAACTGTTACTTTTATTCATCCACATTTATGAGGGGAGATTAACAATGGATAACAACAATAATTTCGGAAGCAATTCCAACGATAACCTGAACAATTCTTTCGGTAACACACCGAATACCACAGGCGGAAATGATCAGCCGATCAACCCTTACAGCTCATCCGATTACTCACAGCCGATCAATCCCTATGCAAACTCCGGTTACGGCCAGACTCAGGCAGACTCTACGCAGTCTTCCTTCGGACAGTCGTCTTCCTCTTTCGGACAGACTTCCGACTATACACAGTCTTCCTATGGCCAGTCCTCCTATGGCGGATCTTCGGATTACAGTACACCGGCAACATCTACACCGATCTTCCAGCAGCAGGCACAGAACTATGCACCGAAGCAGGCAGATCCAAACGCATATCATCTGCAGGATCTGGAAACTCCGGTCACCATGGGCGACTGGATCGTAAGCCTGATCCTTTGCTGCATTCCCTGTGTCGGCATCATCATGCTCTTTGTCTGGGCCTTCAGCAAGACCGAACCGAAGAGTAAATCCAACTGGGCAAAGGCACAGCTGATCTTCGTCGGCGTTGTTTTGGTCCTTTATATCATTATCATCATAATCGCTGCCGGATCCACTTACTCCGCATATAGCTCAATGCTTAATCATTAAGTTTGTTTCGTCTCTTTCAAAAGGCGCGGTTGCTCTCGCAACCCGCCTTTTTTTATTACACACATATAGTTTACATAATTCTGAAAAAATGCTATAGTATAGCTTGGTTATGAGTACAGCAAAGACACACAAAAAAAAGAAAGAATCCTTCGGCTCCAGGCTGCTTCGCTTCGTGGGACGATTTTTCCTGTGGCTTTTTCTCACGCTGGTAGTATTGCTGACAGGCGCTTATGTATTCTTTCTCTATATCAATAAAGGCCCCTCGGAGCACTTCCGTGACCTTTTTGTCACCTCGGCAATGGAATCCAGCGCTGGGGGTATTCTGGCGCAGATCTATCTGTCGGATGAAGAGATCGAGGCGATCCGTACACGCAATCAGGTACAGGAGTTTTCTGATGTGACCGACCCTACTCTGGTTCATGTGCTGGCAGCAGAACACCCGGATATGCCGGAGACTTCAGCAGATCCGGACACCTCTTCCGAAGAAAGTATTGATCTCGCAGCTGATCCGGACGGCGATGGCATCGAGATCCACGAGATCCACGGCCCGATGTATTCCGGCAAGATGATGATCGTCTACGATCCTTCCCGCGTGCATGTTTCCGCCATTTCCAATTTTACACACAGCGGCGGCGGCTGGACGCTGCAGCAGCATGTGGAAAACTGTGGCGCCGTAGCAGGTATCAACGGCGGCAAGTACGAAGATGCCAGCGGTATGGGCATCGGCGGATGGCCTGAAGGTCTGGTCATTGCAAACGGTGAACTGCGTATGGGTGATCCGGGCGGCACCTACGGCGTCTACGGCTTCACGAATGACAATGTTCTCGTAGTCGGAAATATGACCGGTGCGCAGGCGCTTTCCATGGGTGTGCGTGATGCGGTCACCTTCGGTCCCGCACTCATCATCAACGGCAAATCCGCCGGCTACCAGGGGATCGGCAGCGGGCTCAATCCCCGTACCGCCATCGGTCAGCGTGCAGACGGCGCCGTGCTGCTTCTGGTCATTGAAGGCCGCAAGACTTCGTCACTGGGTGCCGCTATGTCCGATCTGATCGAAGTAATGCAGGAATACGGTGCAGTAAATGCCGCCAATCTGGACGGAGGTATGTCCTCCTCCATGATCTATAATGGTGAAATGATCGTCTCCAACTGTCAGCTGCGCGATGAACGCCGCATGCCGACCGCATTTGTGGTATATCCGCAGTCGAATGAATAAACGAACCTTAACAGTTCAGAATAGTTACAACAGATCAACTTAGAAATCAATGAAAAAGAAACCGGTGAAAAACCAGCCGTCCGATACGACGGTTCCTAACAAAACAAAATATTCCGACATCTATAACGATGGCTGGGCGGATGATGTTGAACTGCATTATCCGGAAGGCTCATGGCATCCTACGGACGATCTGGAGATCATGGATTTTGAGAACACCTCTCCTCTTCCGGTGATCACGGAGGAAGATCTTGAAGATGACGATTATGAATATGAGGATCGGCCGGTTACCGTAAAGAAGGTTTCCATTTCCCAAAAATCACATGGAACACCGCAGAAAACACAGCCGGAGCATAAAGCAAAGCATAAAAAGAAGAAACGGAAAAAAGGTTCCCGCGCCTTCTTTATCTTTATGTGCCTGTGGCTTGGCGGGCTGGCGATCACGATTGCGATCTGTCTGAACCGCTTTTATGCATTCCTGGAAAAATACGAAGAAACCTACCAGGCTTCCCGTCCGTATCACGAAATGGATCGTCTCTTTTCCTCCTTTTTTGAACCGCGGGATATGGACAGCATTTACAACATGCTTTCCGTGAAGCCGGAGCTCAGTGCTTTTGAAACCGAAGAAGATGTCAAGCAGTATATGTATTCCCTGATCGCGGATAAAACGCTCAGCTATAAACCGACGGAAAACTATAATGATGAACTGCCGGAATACTATATCGAAGCGGATGAATACATCATCGGAAAAATACTGTTCCGCAAGGATCCCACAACCTCTCTGGATTATCAGTTTCCGGTATGGTATCTCTCCGAGATGGAGTTTTACACACAGCCGATGGAACAGTTTCGTGTTACCGTTCCGGAGAACTATACCGTCAAAGTCAATGGGGTTGTTCTGGATGACACTTATCTGAGCAGCACAACGGAGATTTCGGTAGAAAAAGAATTCTTTGAGCCCTATGTTACTTCCATCGTAGATTTTAAAGAATATGAGGCAGACGGGCTGTTCCTGAAGCCGGATATTACGATCCTGAATGCCAACGGAAATCCTGCGGAAAACATATCGGCTGACACGGAAAACAATATCTACAGCGCTGCATACGAGCCGGATCCGTCCGACCGTAAAGAGATGGAAGACTTTGCCATCCATGCCGTCAGTGCCTACGCCAACTATATTTCTCAGGATCTGTCGGATGCGGAGCTGGCAAGATATTTCACACCGGATAACATCTTCCTGTATTATGCAAAGAACAATTCCTCACGGACGTTCTATACCAGACACAGCAGTGTAACAATCGAGAACGCGGAGATCCGCGATTTTCAGGCCTACAGCGAAGACGCTTACTATTGTGAAGTCTATCTGGAACAATGGATGAAACTCTCCTACGGCGGTTCCGAACCGGAGATCGTGCCGACCGACTGCCGTATCTATGTTGTGAAATACAACGGTGAATGGAAAGTAAACGGGATCAAATTCTAAAAACCATTCAGCAAAATGAAATCGTGTTCTGTTGCAGCAAAAAACCGCGGGTATGCGCCCGCGGTCTTTTTTTGCTTTTCCTATGGCTAAATTTTACTATGGATAAGATCTATTTCAGATATCTGCGCTGATATCGATGTTCTCGCCGGTCAGACCGACATAAGCACCGCTCTTTGCTTCCGAAGATTCTGCGTGTGCCAGCAGCCATTTATTGCATGCGGTCATCCACTTGTCTTCTTCGTTCTTTGCGGTCAGTGCCGGCACTGCGCCGTTGGTGCCCTTCGGCAGAACGATCGCTACCTTGAAGCCCTCTCCTGCCTTTGCAGAACACGGAGCGTAGTGAAGGCTGGTCTCATAAACTTCTACTACCTGTCCCTTCTTTGCCAGGAATGCTTTTACTTTGGAAGTATCCAGCTTGCCATCAACGATATCATCTGCCTTAGCCAGCAGCAGGATGAAATCGGTGGAGCCGATGTTCAGTTCGCTGTCACGGTGATACTCCAGGCAGTTTAACTTAGTGTTGTGGCCGTTGCAGTAGCCGATCTGGATCGGCATTCCGCCGTATGCATTGTTCTGCAGCACGCCGAAATCACAGGTATACTCCAGCGGAGCACAACTCATTACATACTCAACGCCTTCCGGAAGCGGAGTTGCCTCATCCAATGCTTTCACAAGGCATTCCGTATCATAGCCCAGAACTTTACCATAAGGCTTGAATTCAGGATCGTTTACAGAATAGATCTTCATTTTTGATTCCTCCTAATTGGTTTTTGGAATTTGCGCATTCACGCTATTTACCATAATATTACCCGTTTGGAAAACCGTCAATCGGACAAAATGCAAGATTTTTCCCCACGAATTTTGTCTGCTTACAGATCCGGCTGTTTCTCATACCATTTCGCCTGGCTGGTGTACATTTCTTCGTAAATTCCTTTCTTTTCCAGCAGTTCCTCATGACTGCCCGTTTCCCGGATCCTGTGGTCATCCAGCACCACGATACGGTCGCAGAAGCGGCAGGATGATAAGCGGTGGGAAATATAGATCGCCGTCTTGTTCCGGATCAGATCATTAAAGCGCCGATAAATCTCATATTCCGCCACCGGATCCAGCGCAGCCGTGGGTTCATCCAGGATCACCACCGGCGCATCCCGGTAGACCGCTCTTGCGATCGCCAATTTCTGGGCCTGCCCTCCGGAAGGCTCCACCCCCTCTTCGTCAAATTCCTTCGACAGGATCGTATCCCCTTTCTTTTTCAGCTGCCCGACCCAGTCCGAAATGCCGCTCAGTTCATATGCCTCCATAGGCGGATCTTCTTTTGCGGTATTTCCCAGCCGGATATTTTCGTCCAGACTGTACCCGAACAGTTTGAAATCCTGAAAGACAACCGCAAGCATACGGATATACTCTTCATAGGAATACTCCCGGATATCCCGTCCGCACAGCTCGATCGTGCCTTCCGTCACATCGTACAAACGACAGATCAGTTTTACCAGCGTGGACTTGCCGGAACCGTTCTTACCGACCAGAGATATGCTTTCGCCCTTTCGGACCTTCAGATTGATATCCCGTAAAATATACTCTTCCGTTCCGGGATAGCAGAAGGATACGTTCTTAAATTCAATACCGTCAAACGCTTCTGTCTCCGGCTGCGCATCCGCATCCTCCCGTGCATCCTCCAGTTCCATATATTCCGTAAACGCCCCCATAAAATTACACTTCATGATCAGCTGCTGTATATTTGTGATCACGGCGATCAGGCAGTCGTTTGTGAAGACTTCCATCGCCGTAATGCACATGACAAATTCCGCTACGCTGATCCTGCCGCTTAACGCCAATATACCCAGATATCCGTAGGAGATGCCATAACCGGCTGCCGATGCGATGCTGCCGAGCATCCCCCACCGGAACTGCTTTCGTGCGCATTCATTATCCATCCGGTTCAGTTCTTTTGCATTCCGGACCGCCTTTTCCGCAACCAGGTCCTCCGCATTATAGAGTCTTAATTCCTTGGCATATTCCCTCCCGTTG
>JAFWRC010000202.1 GCA_017508825.1 Lachnospiraceae bacterium | reverse complement strand
GTTTTGTGATGCCAATTTCTCAAAGTCGAGGTAACCATGGTAAGGATTACCCACCAAGTTCCAACCCGTGAGGTTCTTGCCGTTGGCCGTCAGCATGACCTGCCCAATAGCATCCCTCATATGCGACGTAGTCGGATTCCGGATCATAACACACTTTGGTCACGATAAAGGATTCACCGTTAGGTGCACCGTATTGATTATCGTAGCCCCGCGGAATGTAGTTATATACCTCCAGCGTATCTACATCAATATAGCTGATCCCATACAGATCGACGTGAAAAGGATAGTAACGGTGGCCATTCGAGTGGAAGATAAATTCCTTATACGGCGTATGATGATCGTCGCAGGAACGGTAGGAATAAATGCACTTTTCGTCCTTACGCAGTTCACACTTCGTACCGCTCGCATGTATCGCATGCTCCGTCCTGTGAATATAGGTTCTCTCATAAAGAGAAAAACCGTCCGGGAGTTCTGTTATATCCTCTTCACAGAAATATTGTTCATCGAAAACATAGTGATACTTCTCCAGCGTTTCCAGATACTCAGGCGTTCCGTATACATTGGTGTAATCGAAACCGAAGTAATGCACCCCCGATGCGCTGAAATGACGGCATGTAAACTCAAGCCCCGTCTCGCCACCGTTATTCTCCACTACCATTTTCACCTGGTAGTCTTTTTCTTTTCTTGTTGCTAAAACCCCCTTAAGTACCGGATTCTTTACCGTTTTCAGGCTCTCAAATCTTTCTTTCAGATCAGGGCTATTTACCGGAATACACCCGATCAGTATTTCAAAATATTTGTATTCGTCTTTAACATATTTCCCTTTGATCGTCAGACAATAAAACTCATCACTTTCTTCCATCCAGCTATTCGTATATAGCATCATGATCTTAGTATTGCTGAGATCGTTCTTCTCTAAAAACTCAATACTATCCATTATTTTCCTTCTTCTCCATAAAACAAGAGTTTCGAATTATCCATCTTATCGTTTACTTCCAATCTACAAGCAGAAACTGTTTATATCCGGAATAGATCGTTGTAGTTGTACCATCGTCTATTGAATATACTTTATAATACACATCCTCATCATCTGTTGTTCCTGTGCCACGGTATATTCTCTCAACATACAATATGTATTTCCCGTCCGGCGATGGAACAACCTGCCAAACAAATTTCGCATTAGCCTTCTTAACTATTTTCTGATACTCATACGATGACGTATCCGGATCACGATGCTCTTCAAATCCCGGTATGTTCTCAGTTTTTACTAATCCCCAGGCACACAAACGGTAACACTGCTGATTCCATGAATCTTTAAAAACAATGTTTTCATAACCATCTATAGTTCGATATTTCTGTGTAAAATCAATATGAAATCCTGATAAGTATACAATAATCCCCATAACAACAATCAGAACAATTGAAATTCCAAAGATTATTATTTCCCGGGATTTTATCACATTACTCTTTTCAGATCTGTTTCCCATGATCATCCAACTCTTTCAGTGTTCATTATAACCCGATACGCTTATAGATGCTTTCGATAAAAGGAGATTTATGCTCGATATATTTATCAATATCCCATGGATATAACAATGCTCCCTCCTCCTTGATCCTGCTATACTCAGCAACAGCATCCGGATTGCTTCGGAGATAATCACGAAAAGCCAGATGTCTTCTCAGTTCTTCTGCATCCACCGAACATACATAGAGATGATGTTTCCTAAGATGCTCTTTCCCCTCATACTTAAAAGCTTCCCGTCCCGGAATTCCCTGATCACCTTCATGAGAGTAGCCCAGTTTTTGAAGCGCTGATATGACTTCCGGCAGATCTTCCCTGTCCCGGATCACAACATCAATATCAATGATCGGTTTCGCCGAGAGACCTTCTACAGATGTGCTTCCGACATGTTCGATCCTCAGCGCAAGATCTTTAAGCACGGTATTCAATTCGTCTCTGATCGCCACGAAATCATCAGCCCACGATTTTTCATAGGCCTGTACTACAACATGTTTTTTCATACTTCTCCCCCTTTCAGCATCCTGCTCCCCGGTGCCTGCTCTTCGTAGCTCATATTATTGTATTTCATTTTACCGGTTACTCCTTTCAAATCCTTATGATCCGTACGGCTTTTCCTGACATCTGATCATGCCATAGCATTTATCATTATCATCAAAGCATAGGATCACGGTGCTGTGATGAATGCGCAATGTATCGGGAGTTTACCCGAGATCTGTCCTACTTCCCAGCCGCCGCAGGCACCGACCGCCGGCGTAACGATCAGGTAGTCGGATGGGATGCCTTCCGGGACCGTGATCTCAAACAGCATCGCATCCCCACGGTTCTCCAAATGATAATTCTCTCCGTAAAAAGTAACTTCATCCATACCGCTGATCTGACCATTCTGATACGAAGGCGTACCTTCATCAAAGGCAAGCGTGATATCGTCCTGCAATGCAACCACCAGTACCGTGTCCAGACCGCCCTTCTCGATTTCCTCCGCCGGCGTAAAGATCCAGGAGAGTGATTCTCTCGGATTTACCACTATCATTGCCAGAGCATCCTCCGGTGCTTCCTCCCAAAATTCTCTCCAATTGCTCCGCATCCCATGCTTGCAGAAATCTTCATAGCGATACATCGGCAGATTGTCTTCCGCCGGCATATCCATTTCGACGGAGTATTCCTTTCCGTTCTCATCAATATATGTGATCACCAGCCCGGATCCGTCCTGATTCGGCTCCAGAGAGATGATCTCTGTCCCGTCCACACCACACTGCACATGTCCTTCCATATCGTAGACCTCATTCCGGAAGGAATAAACGCCCAGTCTGGCATCCTTATCAAAATACAGTGTACCGCCGCAGACCGGCTCCTCCCATTCGCCGCTGTTCATATTGTACAGAAAATACGCGCTGGTATCGGGATTGATATGGCCTTCCACCACGATCCAGTCTCCCTGCCGGTAATAATCCATGATCGCATTCGCCGGCGTTTCCCACTGTGACAAGTCAAATTCATAATCGTTATAATGAAATATCATGCCATCCACAGAACAGGACGGTTCCAGGTCACCCAGATCATAGATACCGTAGGGTGCCGGATCCACTTCCACCAGGGAGATGATCTCACCGTTTGCATCGGTCTGCACTTCATAGATCTCGGCCGGGTACGTCTTTTCCCAGCGTTTTGTGTCATACATACCGCCGATATCCAGTGCATCGGATAACGTTGCATTACGGATCATCTGTCCTTCTTTTCCGCTGAAATATGCCCCTGTAAACGGACGTCCGGTATATTCATCTTCCGTCGGAAATGTTTGCTCTTCCATACGCTGATAGGATACGCTGTCGCCATCCTGCTTCCAGATCATCGCATAAAAACTCTCGTTCTTTACCGGATCATCTTCCGAAAGGCTATTATCGCGGTGCAGCACCCAGTACCTGCTCCAATCCGTATTCATCCACGGATCCGGCTCCGGATCATTGGCAAAGAGAAAATTGGAAATGAACGTGTCGCCGTTACCGATCTCCTCCAGATACAGATAGTCCGTCCCCGCAGCCTGTCCGATATGAAAGACGCCGCCCGTACTGTCCTGATCGACCGCCATGGAACTACTGCCTTTCGGCAGAAATCCGTTCGGGATATTATCAAAGGAAATCTCAAAACCGTCCGGCGCATCTCCCGGATCGGAATACAGATTTTTGAATGCGATTTTCCCACTGCAGCTCAGCTTATCGGATAACCGCTCAAAAGTACAGGTGCCATCCTCCGCAAATACGATCCATGCATAATCCTTGCCGTCATTCCGGTCTGCAAAATACCACGCGCCGGTGATAAACTCCCGCAGGCTCTCATCCGTGGAAACATCCAGATTACTTACATGGATATCCGGAGCATTCGTAGGTTCGGAAGCTGCCTCGGTCACATTCGCCACAGTGCCTTCCGTCTCCGTGGGTTCTGCGCTTTCCGGCCGTCGTCCGCGGCTGCTGCCTTCATCTTCTCCACAAGCTGACAATGTTCCCAGCACAAGCAATACGGAACAAACAAACGCTATATGTCTTTTCACTTTTTCTGTCTCCCTTCGCAAGCATAATATAATGATATTTCTGATGTAACGATACCATGTTACATACTGCCTTGCAAGTCAGAGAAAGATCACGCAGTCCGCACCTGCTTTCTCCGACAGTTGCTTTTTTCCTGCATTAAAGTTATAATATTTTTATATTTGCATTATTGTACTTAAAGAAAAGAGGTTGATACTCCGGTGATCATACGAAATATCAAAAATGATTCTTCATCCTGTCCACACTGCGCCGCACCGGCCGTGACCAGGATCTGTCCGTATTGCGGGCAGCCGACCGGTCTGGAACAGGACATCGCCATTGCAAGCATGGAATATCCGGTGATCGATTACCAGAATGTGCATTATGAAAGGAAGGTCTATTTATTATTAACTGGCTTGTCCGTCGGATTCGGCATTTTTGCTCTTCTTTTTGCTTATATCTTGTCCTCTGATTCTTCCGATCCGCCTTTTATAGCGTATGGAGTGGTCGGTCTGTTCGGGATAATCGCGATCGGACTTTTCCTTATGGTCCTTTCATATACTATTAACGCTTACAATACCAAAAAGTACGGAAAAGATTACACGGCATTGGTAATGTAAGGTATCGATAATAAGGAATTGGGCTTTGGTAACTCACAGGGCGAAAAAACAGTCAAGTTAGTCATACGCACCAATAAGGGCTACCGGATCATTTTGCATAAAATGGGTTTTGAAGATTCCGAGAGCTATATCCTCAAAAAAGAAGCGGTCCGGATACGGTATCTGAACGGGAAATATATGATCGCCGGAATATAGGGGATCAGATCCGGTATGCAAAGATACCCCCCTAATAATAATAGAACTATTTAACGCAGAATAAAGGAATTTGATGATGAACGAATATGAAAAACTGTCCTGCCCCCATTGCGGGGCACCGGCCATATCCAGAATATGCTCCTATTGCGGATCCGATACCGGCTTAAGCCATGATGAGGCTATGGCACAATTGGATTATCCCGTATTGGATTATAAGGATGTAACGCATGATTACGGCTTGAGTATATGGAATCTTTTTTTATCTCCCGTGCTTATTCTGTTCGGGTGCCTTTTCTCAATCTTAGGTCTCCCGTTGATCATTTATGGTATTTATGTATTTTTCAGATATTGTATCATAGGGCCGATCAACGATCTTAGCGTAAGAAGCTCCGGAAAGGAATATATCGGATTGGTATTTACCTATTTTGACAGTGATCAGGCTGTAACAACAGAACAGAAATATGCGAACAAGCAGACTATGGCACTGTTGGTCCATATGGACGAAGGGAACCGGCTGATCCTGTGCCGGACCAACCGGGTCTACAAAAGATACCACAATAATACGCATATCAAGATGAAAATCTATGGAAAAAAATACATTGTCTATGGTGAAAAAGAAGAAGTAGTACCTGTATAACGTATTTTTCGTGGTTTCCTGATTTATTTTTTTTACTGTTGTCAATCGATCTCCGGCAGCACCTTATTTTCAATGAAGTCTATCCTGTCGAATATCCTCGGTTTAAAGGTCCCGGTCACGCCGATCGATATGTGTTTCTCTTTATTGATGTAGATCACATTACCGCCGTCACCGATGGCCGCATAGATGGGCTCGTCACCGTGTGGCCTATACCAGAGATAGCCATATCCCATAAACCCGAATCGTTCGCCCGGCTGTACATGCACCGAAGTCATCTCTTTCAGATAGTCTTTGGAAACGATCTGCTGATCCTTGTACCGGCCGTCCTTACGGATCATCTCCCCGATCTTCGCCAGGTCCTGTGCCGAAGAACACAATCCCCATCCGGCCGTAACCGTATCCTGAGGATCCGAGTACCACTCACGTTTTCGCGGATTCTTATTCATCAGATAATCAAACTGGTCTTCTTTGGAACTGTCACCGTGGTTTGTATATTCCGGGATCCCCAGCGGTACAAACAGCTTCCGGTTTGCAAAGTCGAGCAGCTTTTCTCCGGTCGCATTCTCGATCACACCGGACAGGATCTGGATGCCCAGGGTGCTATAACGAAATTCCCCGGTGATCCCGGCTCGTCCGCCCAAAAAGTCCAACGCTCCTTTGGTCCAATCCTGCGAGGTGCAGATCTTTGTCCAGGGCTCCGAGCGAAACTTGTAAGGCGCCGTCATCGTAAGCAAATGCCTTATCGTCACATCATAGATGGTCTTCTCTCCCCGCTTGACCGTATAGTCCGGAAAGAAATCCATCACCTTTTGGTCCGCGCTCTTAATGCAGCCCTTATCGATCGCTATGCCGGTGAGTATCGCCATCACGCCTTTTGTCACGGATGCCACGTGAACAGCATCCTCCGTCTGATACCCGTGCCAGCAATCCTCATAAACCGTCTCGCCGTCTTTCAGCGCATAGATCTGACATATGTTACTCTCATTCCCGCTGCTGCCGGAAACGAAGCTGTGTAATTGTTCCCTGTTCATCATTTGCCTCCTCATTCTGTTTTATCACATTTGATTCGGACGTCCTGATAACAAGGCTAATCGAATTAAAAATTGTTTTCAAGTATTTTTTTCTGTTTTTTCATGAAACTTTTTTTGCTTATTATTCAAGTAATATTTCAGTTATTTCAATTATTCCCATGACTGTACAATACCACTCTTCCCGTATCCTGCCTGTAAGCGATCGCTTTGATCCTTGCCCCGGCTCCTCGGTATTCACTATAGTACACGATCGTGTAATCCCCGATCTCATCATCGATCACCTGCTTAAAACTACTCTTCGGAAAACCGACATATTCGCCATACTCATTATGGGCATCCAGCGTTTCCGATACCCTTTTGCCGACAAATCCGTTGGGATCTTCCTGCGCATTGTATTTCCCCTGAAATGTACTTATAAAGTTTTCATAGTCTTCACCGGAAAGCGTAAATGCCACAACTGAAGTGGCTCCCATTCCCAAACTATTGCACCGGAAGCGAAAATCCTGAGCATTTTCCGGCAGTGCCTGAAGCATATTCACTGCCTGCACTGTTCTCTTCTGATACGTATCAAAGGATTTCCCTTTCCAGAATCCAAGTCCCATACCGTAATGCAACAGACTATATGCTCCGATAATCATGACCGCAAATACGATCAGTACTTTAAGACCTTTTCCGGATTTCATTTTCACCAAAGAATACCTCCGATCTTAATTATCCTCCCAAAACAGTATCTGATCATTACTATGATCAATATAAAATCCGCCTGTATCGGTCCCATGGCTTCCATCATATACATACAGCAGAAAAACTTCTACATTGCGTCGTTCCGTCGAAGCAATATCACGTATCCAGACCTGTCCCGTAAAATACGGTGC
>JAFWRC010000201.1 GCA_017508825.1 Lachnospiraceae bacterium | reverse complement strand
GAGTTTTGGAGAGCATTTTTGGTTTGTCTCAACGATTATTCAATTCTATATTGTGTTTATTCCGATGTGTTTTTTTAAGAGTAAGCTGAAAAAAAATCGCATTTTCGTTTTCCTATTTTTAATTATAAGCATTGGTTGGTGGACATTATGTTATTTTGCTTGTGTGACAGATGTTCGTGTGTGGAGCAGTTTTTTTCTGCAGTATATTTGGGAGTTCTCAATAGGAATGGTGTTAGCGGATATTCTGAATAAAGGAAAAGCTTTAAGATATAATGTTATAAGCCTAGTAGCTTTATCGATAGTAGGAATTGGAGTACAAGCTTTAATGGCAATGAAGTCAGAGGCATTAAAGGCATTTAACGATATTCCGGCACTTATAGGATATACAAGTTTGGCATTATTGCTTATGTGTGTTCCGATCATAAAAAGATGTGGAGAGTGGTTATCTAAAATATCATATGAATACTATTTAATCCATATACTATTCTTTGCTTCTATTATGCATTTTGCACCAAAAGACAGTCTGATGATACAGGGGGTAATTGGATTAATAGGAATTGTTGTTGCAATAACTGTAGCACACTTTTATCACAAGCTTGTTAGGATAATTACCAAACGAGCATAAGCAATCAATCATTCCTAACTTCCAGTAAGAATTAACTGGAACAGATGGATGCTCTTCTAGCTGTAATGTAACGTATTGATTCCGGCAGTAACTGTCTCTGCGACTCCAGGTTACGTCGTGTGATGTAAGAATAATTCTGTTGTTGTTGGAGTGTCGGCAAGAGTAATTCGTACACATGTTGGTGCTTGACCCCACGGGAAGCAGTAAGCAGACAAGCCGGCCCTGATTATAGAGCTGAAGTATGAGAAGGATAAAGACGGAACAATTGCCCGAATTAAGAGACTGGAGTATCCGGACAGACAGGAGGCAACGACATTACGGGATACTGTAGGCAGCGCCTTTACGAGGACTTGCATAATCCGTAATTTCTGCTAAAATAGGAAGGGCTTAAATATCTATGACAAGGAGAACAGAACAATGCCGGAGCAATCCATCGAATTTCGTTATGATACACAGCTTCTGATCGACGGGGAGGATCTCGACGAGGATGAAGTAAACGATTATATCAAAGAGCATTTCAAGGGCGATTGCCTGCTGGCAGTCGGCGGCGACGGGGATCCCATCAAGATCCACTATCATACCAATGAGCCGTGGCTGGTACTGGAGTACTGCCGCAGCCTGGGCGAGATCTACGATATCGTCGTAGAAGATATGGATCGTCAGGCAAGAGGACTGCATGGCTGAGCAAAAGGCTCTGAGCCGGAAACAACAGGTACAGAAGTATCTTACAGCGGAAAATGTCATCCTTTTTTTGGTGATGCTTTTACCGCTTTTTTCTGTATATTACGATGACGCCAATTCGATCATACGACAGGGCATGAATGTCTGTGAAGCGCTGTTTTCCGGGCATTTTTTTCATTATTTCAGTCTGTGCAATGAAAGCGTGCAGCAGGGGCTGATGGTGCATCAGGCCAACTACGGCCTGGTGATGAACCTGATCCTGGCCATCTGGAACCTGCCGCTGTGGATAGCGGAAAAGGCGGCCGGTGGCAATATCCTGGATCATTTTGCGGCGCGTGTGTGGGGCAAGAGCGAGATGCTGCTCTGCGCTTGGATCTGTATGGGACTGTTAAAACGCATTGCCGGCAAGATCGGCTTTGACGAGAAGAAGAAGCAGCTGCTGGGCTTTTTGTTCCTGACCAGCGCATGGACGGTGCTCGGCGCGTTGGTGGTGGCGCAGATCGATATCATCTGTATGGTCTTTATACTGCTGGCATTTGAAGCATTTCTGGACGAGAACACCCGGAAATTCCTGCTTTTTTTTACTCTTTCCGTACTGACCAAAGAGTTCGCAATATTCGTATTTCTTCCCATTATACTTTTGAAAGAAAAGAATCTGATCCGGGCAGGTGTCGCAATGATATTCCCGTTTGCGATATCCGTTGTATTGAATCTGCCGTTCAAATGGGCAGATCCGGCGGGGGCAGCCCTGAAAAAGCCGCGGACCTGGGTGATGATCGACCAGCTCACCCGTATGCGTATCACGCTCTTTGGTGAGATCCGGATCCCGGCATTTTTTATCGCCCTGGCGGCTGTGGTCGTGGTTTCCTATATGACCGTGGTTCCGGACAAAAAGGAACTGCCCAAATGGATGACCTATATGGGCTTGATCGGTATGCTGCCGGTCTTTGTATGTGCTTATTCTTATCCGTATTGGGGGGCATTACTGCTTCCGTTTGTACTGCTGCTGATGCTGTGGGAGGACGACAAACGATTCCTGAAACTGTTTCTGGAGACAGCGGCAATCCTGTCGCTGATCGTAGCGGATATGATCGAGTTTCCCTGGGTATTCCAGATGGTTGGCGGCATGCTGCCGGATTTCCTGTTCGGACTGCAGGGAGAGGCACCCGGTATCACAGAACAGATCAGTGTGTTTTTAAAACAGGATATGTATTTCAATATGTGGACACTGGCTTATGCACCATTTGTGGTGTGGCTGATCGACAGTCTGATCCGCTTCTGGCCGGGGCGAAAGGCAGACACGGCAAAAATGGCAATAAAAGCTTCTGCAAACGATTGGATCGACGGAACCGACCGGAGCATCCGCATCCTTGCTCTCCTCCGGGCAATTGGTGCCTTCGTCTTATGTGATATTGAGATCTTCCTGATACTGGTTTTGTAGAAGACACAAATATATGAAAAACAAAGAATCCGTCTCCCCTACAATTCAAGATATTCTTGCCCTGATCCCGGCCTACAATCCGGACAAGGGTATGATCACTCTGGTAGAAGAACTGGCAGAGCATTTTTTGCATATCGTGATCGTTGATGATGGCTGTGGGGAGACCTTTGCGCCGATCTTTGAGAAGGTGTCTGCATTTCCGCAGGTAGTGATCCTTAGGCATGAAGAGAATAAGGGTAAGGGCCGTGCGATCAAGACGGGCTTTTCCTATATCACAGAGCACTATCCGGACGCGGCCGGCGTAGTCACGCTGGATGCAGACGGGCAGCATACGGTGGCGGATACCCTGAAATGCTGTGAAAAATTCCGGGAGAACCCGGAGAGCATCGTTTTTGGCTGCAGGGATTTTGAAGCGGATCTGCAGATCCCGGCGCGTAGCCGTTTTGGCAACCGCCTGACCAGCCGTCTGATGAAGTATTTCTGCGATATCAGACTGTCGGATACCCAGACGGGGCTGCGGGTGCATTCCATGTCCTATCTTCCGCAGCTGGTAGAAGTCGAGGGAGAACGTTATGAATACGAGATGAACGTGATCTTCTGGCTGAAGGAAGCGGGGGTTCCGTTTGCGGAAGTTCCCATCGAGGTCATTTATCTCAACAATAATGAGAGTTCCCACTTCAACCCGATCGTGGACTCATTTAAGATCTACAAAGTCTTTTTCAAGTTCTGCATCTCATCGTTCGGATCCGCCATTCTGGACTATCTGATCTTTATACTGATGGTGTGGCTGTTGGGACGTTATGCAGCGGAAGGCTCCTTTGCGCTTACGTATTACATCGAGATCTCCACTGCAGTTGCCAGGATCTGTTCCGGACTGTTTAATTACAATTTTAACCGCAGGATCTTTAAATCCAGGGAAGGGGTGGCATCCTCCGGATCGCGGTATCTGCTGTTGTGGCTGGTGCAGATGTGCATTTCCGCGATGGCGGTCAAAGGTCTGGTGCTTCTGGCCGGCGGTCTGGAATGGCTGATCAAGCCGGTGGTCGACTCGGCGTTGTTTTTTATCAGTTACAAGATCCAGCAGCTCTGGGTTTTTCGGAAAAAAGTTTAATAATATAACTATAAAAATTTCCCGAAGCACTTGCGGCTGAGGGTGTAAGAAAACATAAAATTCAGTTACAAAATTCATAAAATAAGGGGTGCATACCCCTATTTTTTCTGTATAATTTTACCGAAATATGCTATAATATACACTGAATAAGGGGAATTGCGTGCTATGAGATCAGGCTATCTGAGAAAAATCGGAATATGTGGTGTTTTGGCCGCGGCAACACTCACGATGTTGTTGTCGCCGCTGGATTCGGATGCGGCGGCGGTCGTTACCACCGGTGTGGTTGACAACAATATCCATGATAATGATTACACGCAATACAAGCCGGTGACGCAGTGTTATCTGTGCAATAATGGGGACGGCACCTTAAGCCGCATAGAAAATTTCGGCGATATTGTTATGGTAGAGTACTTTGACGGCGCCTACAACGTGATCGGACACAAGTTCCTGAAGATGGAACTGCCGAAATTCGGTGGCTGCTGGTGCGGCGCAAAGTATAATTATGTGATTTTTGGCCAGGATAATCCGGAGAAAAAGGACGATGTGGAGTGTATCCGCGTTGTCCAGTACAATAAAAACTGGGATCGTGTAGGGGCGCTTTCCATTAAGAACTGCTATACAAAGATCCCGTTTGACGAATGCAATACGGATATGACGGAATACGGGGATGAGCTGTATATCCGTATGGGGCACAGGACCTATGATGACCGGCAGGCGACGATGACCATCGCGATGCGTCAGTCCAACCGGAGCCTGATCCAGGCACAGGCCAATGTGGCACCGGGATCCGGCGCCTATGGGGATGTGGTCGCCACGTTTATCGACAGTTCGGATGAAAAGATCGTGACGGTTGACCATAGCCTGAACTATCCGAGAGGGATCAATGCATCGAGATACGATGTCAAAGCAGGGACCGGAAATTTTGTTACTTCGGTGAAAAAAGCCGAGGTGATGAGTCTGAGCGGTGACCTGAATACGTATTCGCCGTATACTGCCGTGAGCGGTCTTGAGGTGTCCGGACAGTACGATCTGATCGTGGGACGCACCACACCCGGCGGGGCAAATTCCGGCAGCTATAACGTGTTCATTGCGGCGGTGCCGAAGAACAATTTTGATACTAAAGCTGTGAAACTGGCCTTTCCGACCGGTTATGCATACGGGGATACCTATACGGTATCTGCGCCCTTTATCGTAAAAGTCAGCGGTGAGCAGTTTGTGGTCCTGTGGGAAGTGTATCAGGGCGCGGGCGAATTGGAGCGTGTGGACTATGTCTACGTGGACGGATCCGGCCAGATGACCAGCCAGGTGCAGACGATGCAGGGCTGCTTATCGGACTGCCAGCCGGTGGTATACAACGGACAGGTGGTCTGGTATACGGGCAATGGAAGCAAAATGACCATGTATTCTGTTCCGGCGACCGGTGGTGTGCCGTATGCATCGCAGCAGGTTACTACGGCAAAAGTGGCCGGCAGCATCGATTATTCGGCGGTGTATGATTTTGCGTACTATGTCAACCGCTATCCGGACGTGCGCGTGCTTTACCAGAACGATCCGGAAGGCGCGCTGTGGCATTTCATCCACTGCGGTATGCCGGAGGGCCGGCAGGGCAGTGACAACTTTGATCCGCAGGTATACTACAATAAGAATGCGGATCTGCGTGCATCCTTTGGCGCAGACTGGACCGCCTACTATATGCACTTTATCAATTACGGCGCAGCTGAAGGCCGCCGGGCCCGAACAGAAAAAAAATAACCCGACGGATGATGGGTAAATACAAGAACCGAAGAATAAAATCGGAAATACAGAACATTATGGGGGTGCGGAAAATGACAGATCAATCAGGAACGATCAGCAGAGTGAAGGAAATGGTGCGGGATTCCTCGCGTATCGTAGTGATGCTGGGGATCGGAACCGTGATCGAAAGCGGCGGGGAGAATCTCTGGTCATCCAGAGAGTGTTACCGCCTGGAGAGCATTTATCACAAATCGCCGGATGAGATGATGTCCGTGGGCTATTACAGTGCCCGCAGGGACAAGTTCTTTGATTTCTATAAGCAGGAGATCATATCCCAAGATCTGCAGGCAGCATCGCTGTATAGTGACTTAAAGCGCCTGCAGGACCGTGGAAAGATCCGCAAGATCGTAACACAGAATTATTACGGCCTGCACAACCAGGTGGGGCTGACCAATGTGGTGGAGCTGCACGGAAACATTCATAACAACTGCTGTCCGCACTGCGGTAAAAAATTTGACCTGGATTATGTCCGGGCGCAGAAAGGCGTGCCGCTGTGCGACGAATGCCGCTGCGCGATCCGCCCGGGTATACTGCTCTTCGGAGAAAAGATCGGAAATGACCTGATGACCGAGGCCGTGAACGCATGCGAATCCGCGGAACTGATCCTGGTGCTGGGCACCAATATGTACGATAACATGGTGAAATTCTGTACCGGTAATTACAAAGGCGGCCGCCTTATCCTGATCACCAAAGAGGACCACTACACCGACCGTTACGCCGATATCGTGATCCATGGCCGCGTAAGCGACATCCTTCCGCAGATCATTGATTAAAAGTGCGACCATGGGGACGGTTCTTGTGGCTAAAGATCTTCGATCTTGTTGCCACAAGAACCGTCCCCGTGGTCGCATTATCTGTTCTCTTTCGGCAGCCTTCTCCTGACAATAATAAAACAGATGATATGCACCATTGCAGTGATCGCCCACGAGATCGGATAGGAAATATACAGATTCTGCAGCGTATGGTGCGCTTGAAAGAACGTAAAGATCCACAGCACACGGAAACCGCAGGCCCCGATCAGGGATACGATCATGGGCATGATCCCGTAGCCCAGACCACGGATCGCGCCGCACAGCACATCCATGATGCCGCACAGGCAGTAGACCGTCATAATGATCTTCATGCGGTTGATGCCGTAGGGGATCATCGCATCATTCCCTTCTTTTACATAGAACCCCAGAAATTCGTGACCGAAATGCACAAAGGTATTTCCCATCACCAGCCCGGTGATCGTCACCAGCAGCAGGCATGACAGCAGGATCTTGTTGATCCGCTTATACTTGCCGGCACCCAGGTTCTGGCTGACAAAACTGATGACGGTTTGGTAAAAAGCGTTCATCGAAGTATACACAAAACCTTCCAGGTTCATACATGCACTGTTTCCGGCCATAGCTGTCGGCCCAAAGAAATTGACCGAGGACTGGATCAGCATATTCGAGGTGGAAAAGATCATTCCCTGTACCCCGGCCGGCAATCCGACCTGCAGGATCTTTTTCACGATGCGCGGGTGAAGCCGCAGTTCCCGCAGATTCAGCCGGTAATTGCCCTCGCTCTTCATCAGACAGCGCAGTACCAGGGAAGCGGACAGTACCTGTGAGATCACGGTTGCCAATGCCACACCTTCCACATTCATATGCAGATAGCGCACAAAGCAGTAATTCAGCACCACATTCAAGACCCCGGCAGCCGTCAGATAGTGGAGCGGGCGTTTGGTATCTCCCACGGCCCGCAGGATGGCGCTGCCGAAGTTGTAGAGCATCAGCACCGGCAGGCCGGCGAAATAGATGCGTACGTACAGGCTGGCCTGGTCGAGAACTTCTTCCGGTGTCCCCATCAGGATCAGGAGAGGCTTGGAAAAGCAGATCGCGATCACACCGATGCCGAATCCCAGGATGATGCTGAGCAGGATGGAGGTGTGAACGGCATCGTGCACATCTTCCGGGCGGTGACCGCCGAAGTAGCGGGCGACCGTGACATTGGAGCCGACAGAGACGCCGATGGCTACATTCACAAAGAAGTTGATCATAGAGCTGGTGGCGCCGATGGCGGCGATGCCGTTATTGGCCAGTTCCGGTGTGGCGGCATACTTTCCGATGATGATCATATCGGCCGCATTAAACAAAAGCTGCAGGATGCCGGAAAGGATCAGGGGTATGGCAACGAGCAGCAGTTTCGGCAGCAGCGGATCGCTGCACATATCGATTTCATACGTTTTTTTCTTATTTTGGATCATAGTGCCTAGTTTAGTCCTCTTTTTCGGAAAAAACAAGCATGAAAAAAACTGTTATTTTGTCCTGTTTTATGCTATACTTTCGTTAATTATTGATAATCGCATAGTATTGCATGATGTGCGGGAGGGTTACGGATATGGCAGAACAGGAAAATAAGAACGAAATGATCGAACCGGGTACACCGTCAGGAGATCCTATGGTTCCGGGTACGGCGCAGATCCGCAAGATCACCGGCTATATGTCTTCGATGGAGCTGCTGGAGATGGCGGCGCATCTGGCGGAAGGCGGCTATGACAAGAAATTGTTCAGCGTGCTTTCCCGTGTGTTCACGGAGAAAAAGGGCTTCGACCATATCCTGCAAGACGGGATGAAGGAAAAGGTGCAGCGTATCTTATCTGCGGATGTTCCTGCGGAACTGAAGATGCAGGCATTCACCTCCTTTGAACTGCCAAGAGAACTCGCGCCGGATATGGAGACCGCGAGAGCGCTGGTCAAAGCATGCTCTCCGAAGCGTTTGAATATCGCAGCATTCTTTATTGCGGCATATGACTATGAGATCGAAGGCTATTCCATGATCGTGGATAACCGGGCGCTGATGAAGATCTTTGCCACCTCGGTCAAGGCAGAGCCGCTGCTGCTGATGTATGAAGCCATCATCGAGCACGAGCAGAAGGAATATATCACCGGCGTGACCCGTGTGATCCGTAATGCAGCAAGGAAATTCAGTTATTCCGATACTTCGCTGGTGCGGCGGGTGACGGAAAAGGTATTTGCCTCCCGTCAGGTGTTCTATACATCCAAGATCCTGTATTGCCTGGCATTTTGTGTGCCGGAAGACTGTCTGCCGTCCAGACGGGATATGTACAAGATCTTAAAGATCTCGGTAAACTATGATGAGCGCGCGACCAAGGAATTTGCAAAACGT
>JAFWRC010000200.1 GCA_017508825.1 Lachnospiraceae bacterium | reverse complement strand
TAACGAGCCAAGCATCGCAACCTCAGCTGCATACTTTCTTTTGTGTTCCTCCCCCGGTACGATCCGGTCATACGCCTCTGTATCGGCCGCCAGCGGCAGATAATAAACATGCGGTACGCCCTCCCTCTGCATCCGCTCTGCCTCGTGAGAATCAAAATGAAAGATATGATTTGTCTCCAAAAAAACCGTCATGGAGTACAGATGAATCGCCGGGCTGTCATACACCCATGAAACATATTTTTTTCTGCACGCATACACCGCCGTTGCGATCACCGGAAAATAATTGAATGAAAAGACGATATCCGCAGCATCCTGCAAGATCCGTTCTGCGATCCGCCTGCAAAGATCCTCTCCGTTTTTTACTTCCGGACTGTCATAGGGAAAATCAAATACCGACACGGTATGCCCCAGTTCCGCAAGTGTCCTTTTCATTGTTTCGCTGCCAAATGCCGGCCAGTCCATCACCAGAATATTCATTACCCAACAGTCCTCTTACGCCAGCGGATCCGTTCCTACCGTGGATCCGTCCCAACTCTCGATGTATCCGCCTCCGGCACCTTCCTGCGCTACCTCCAGCATCTTTCTGGCAGACATTTTTTTCTGGTACTCCGGATTATCAAACAGGTTTCCGTTGCCTTCTTTCACACTATGTCCTTTTTCAAAAGAGATCGCGTCAAAATCTTTCCCCAGCCATACATAATCCCTTTCGCAAATGGTATTGGGATCAAAGAATTCCCCGCCCAGTCGGAAGGAATGCCAGTTTCGGATCTTGTATCTTCCCGAATCCCGCAGCGCTACAAATGTACCGTAGGTTTCAAATTCACTGAACGCACTCTGATGGATCTCCATCGGATCGATCGCACGCAGTATCTTTTCCCAATAGTTCTTTCCTTCCAGCGCAGCGTTCGCCGCGATCGCCTCCTTCAGCTCTTTTACCGTCGGTGCATGAAACATCAGGTGCTCGGAGATAAACGAGGAACGCACTACTTTGTGCAATCCCGGAATGAGTTTTTCCATCGTCTTAAAATACAATTCATGATACTCATTCTTATTGTCCAGATACGGCCTGCCATCTTCGGCAAACATCTTTACCGGCCTGCACGGAATGGTATCTCCGTCCCAGGTCATGTAATACTCGCCGTTACATTGCTCCGCCAGTTCCAGTTTTAAAAACTGCTGATAATACCATCCTACAGCCGGTCGCGGAACTTCCTCACCGTTCAGCAGATCGCTCATATGGTCGTTGAGCACATCCCATACGCTTCGGAACGGCAACAGACTGTCTTCATTCAGAAAACCGACTCGTTCTCCCAGTCCCAGTTCTTTCACCAGTTCTCCGACTCTGCTGCTGCCTACAAAGATCAGTCTGCCCCCCGGCAGCATTTTTACCATCCATCCGTACTGCGTTTTCAGTCGTTCAAAATCCTTGGGTGTGATAACGATATAGGTATCATACACCGGCTCTGCTGCCGGCTCTTTTCTTTCCTCCGGCAGTTCCTTACAGCCGCGGATCAACGCACCGTTTTTTGAGAGATTAAAAAACTCTACCTGATCATAGCGGGCGATCTGTTCTTCCAGTCCCATTCGAAACCAGCAAAATGCCTCACTGGTCGGGACCATCCCCCCGTGCACTGCCGTAACCAATACCGATCCTCTGGATTCCGCATCGGCGTGATACGGCATACCTTCCGCATAGGTCTTGCCGTCCGGATACGCCAGATCCTGCCCCACCAGGTAAACCTTTTTCGCCCCCAGTCTTACTGCCGTTTCCAGCGCAAGTCCTGCTACACTGCCACTGAAGCTCCACACCTCTTCCGAAGCATCCTCCTCATCCTCCGATCGCACGAAGCAGACCGGTCCCCGGTACTGCTGCAGATACTGCCAGTTCAGCCGTCGCTCCGCAACCAGCGGTATCCCATCCGTCTGCTCGCCGATCCCTTCGATATGCTCCCGCATCTGCACATACTGATCTGCTGCCGCCACCAGATCCGGACGGATGCCTTCCCGAAACAATCTGCGCAGCACGGTATTGACCGAAATGATCCCGTATTCGCCTTTCCTCTCTCGCAAAAACTCCAGCGAATCATCCAGCGAAGGTCCTGCCGATACTACGATCCACTCTTTTTGACCAAAGCGTTCTTTTATCTGCGCAAAGCTGATCTGCTTATGCTGTTTGTTCATCCGCAGATTGATCGCCGTGCGGCACCGCATACTGCGATCCAGTTCATAATTGGCTGCCGCCACTGCAACTCTGCCGTCACAAACGCTGCGATAGATCTCCTTCTTCTGCGGTGAGATATAGACTACCGCATCTTTTGCCGTTTCGATATTTTGCAGAAAGGTTTCCGCCAGTTTCTCCGGATCCGCACAATGCACCAACTCCACACATTTGTCATCGATCCGGTCCAGCACACCGTATGCCTTTGCATATTCGATCATCACCGGATCCTCTTCATAGATCACCAGACGAACGGCACCTTCCGACAGATTCCACAACTGATACGGCAGATACCCCAGGCCCATCCCCAGGATATGATAGCATTCTTTTTCCGGCGCAAAAACCGAACGGGCGATACCATACGCTTCCCACATCGGGTCATAGGTGCTGTGCAAGGTGATATTCCTCTCGAGATCTCGTATCGTCAAAAAACCGCTGTCCGCGCTCTTCAGACAATACTGTCCCTCTTCCACTTCGATCCCCGTAAAGAACTGCATATACGAAAACAATGCCGGAAGGAGCCTGCTCTCGGCGATGGCTACCGCGTCGGACACATCCGCAAAATGCTCCCGGATCGCAAGCGCTGCCGTAACGATCTGCTCCGCCAGTTGCGGCTGTTCCTGCTGCAGCCCCGGCAGGATACGCTCGATTCCCTGTGCTGCCTGATTGTAGATCCGTCTTGCATCCCGCTTTCTTCCCGACAGCGTATACTCCACATACTCCCGGATCTGTTCGATGATCATTGCATCCTCATAGATCTCTTCCAAAAACTGTTCTGCCATAGTCTGCACCTCACGATCTCAATAAGTGTTCCAGCATACTGCCTGTGACATCCGTATCATATTTGTAAGTCAGCTTATGGATCCCGCTCATCTTCATGATCTGTCTCCAGCGTTTTTCGGAATAGGGTCCCAGCATTTCCTGTTGCAGGACATGACACGGTTCCATACTGTACACCGGGATCTCTGCCCACGCATCCAAATGTCGTCTGCAGCAATTTGAAAAACACAGATGGAACAGGAAATAATGCAACAGACCGTCTTCATTCTCCCAATACCGGCGCAGCATTTCTCTGGTTTCCTGTATCAGGATATTGCTCTTGGGCGCATACAAAAACCAACTGTCGAACAAAATATGTTTGGTCGGATCCACACGCATGACAAAACTATACGCAAACAGATCCGTTCCCTCCAACACGCTCAAAATATCCGTTGCGTCAGAGCAGAACACCGTCGCATCGATCCAAAGCCCGCCTCTTTCCGCCAGCAATTCGATACGCAGCAGATCCGAAAAATGCGTGTTATTGATCACTCCTTCCTTCCATTTTTGAACCATGGATTCCGGCATCGTTACATACTCCGAAAAATTATCTGCCGTAAGTATCCGGACTTCCTTTCCGAATCGCTCCAGTGAGGCGATGCATTTTTTCACAACCTCCGGTGCCTGCTCCAATCCCTGAAACCAGCAGCACCAGATCACATCTGCATCCGGCAGTTCCTTCCCGACAGCAAACTCCGGCAGATCCTTTGCGTAAGTATCTTCCAGATATTCGTAGATCAACCGTGTCGCTTTCAGATCATACCACTCGGTCTGTTCTTTTTTGTACTGTACCAGCCGCTCGATCATTTTGTATTCCGCGATCATCCTGGCATCCACTGCTTCCGGATGCTCCGACATCATCCGGTTCAGCGAAGATACAAACGAGCCGTAATCTTCCCTGTCGATCTGTTCCATCGCCTCCAACAGTGCATTTGCTACCTTCTCGTTAATACTCATGACCCCCTCCGCAAAATATTATTTGCAATACCCCGATCGTTATCGTTCCATAAAATCCGTTCCCCAGCGGTTGACCAGCAATAGCAGATTCCGATCCGTAAATTCATCCAGATCTTTTCTCTTGTTGAAACTCTGCCCGCCGGCATGATAGATAAAACTATTATGACAAATCCGCAGACGGTATCCCTTGGAACGGATCCGCAGACTCAGATCCGTATCTTCATAATAACCGGGCGTAAATGCTTCATCCATTCCGCCGTACGCATCGATCACACTTCTTCGTACCAGCATGGCAAATCCGCAGAGGATCTTTGCATCCGCATACGGATCCTGCATCGGCTGATTTCGCAGACAGGCATAGCCGGTATAACTCTCCGGTGTTGCCAGCATCAGTTCGACGATCTGTCCTACACCGGCATAATTGCCGACGCATCCCGCCGCTCCGGTATCTTCCGATTCGTACAATCCCATGCGCAGCCAATACAATGCATTGTGTGTCATACGCGTATCGTTATTCAGAAAGAAAATATCTTCTCCCGGTGCCGCCACTTCTATGCCCTGATTGCACGCCTTGGGAAAGCCCTCATTCTTTTCGTTACAGACCAGCGTAATATCGTTTTGTTTCTGAAGATATTCCCGTGCCCCGTCCGT
Organism: Lachnospiraceae bacterium; assembly: GCA_017508825.1. Taxonomy (GTDB): domain Bacteria; phylum Bacillota; class Clostridia; order Lachnospirales; family Lachnospiraceae; genus NK4A136. The sequence goes on along the minus strand of JAFWRC010000200.1, from coordinate 840 downwards.
CGATGCATTATCCACGACGATGATAGAGTATTCATCCGCACCGGAAGTTCTGCGTATACTCTCCAGGCACTCGCGGATCAGTTTCTGCGACTGGTAGGATACGATCACGATTGCTGCCGGAGCAACACTTGTTTGCAATGCCTCCATCCTTTCCGATAAGCGTTGTTTTTCCGAAGCGTCCTTGCACAGATAACATGCATGCTGATACGAAAGCCACGCCTGTTTCCGATTGGTATCCTTCCGTTCGTCTCCGATCGCCTCATACAAACGATATTCGTCGAATGCTTTCTTCTCCCGGTACGCTGCGATCGCCGCCTGCGGTTCCACGAGCCTTTCTGCAGCCCGCTTCTCTGCATATTCTCCCTGCGCTGCCTGCACCATCTGCAACGGTCTTAATTTCCTACGGTATTCCGGATTGGTAAACAGCCCTTTATTATCTTCCCGTACCAGATGCCCCCGTTCAAAACAGATCGAATCAAAATCCATGCCGATCCATTCCAGATCCGAAAAGGTCTGCTCGCTTAGTTCCAGCAGATCCCCTCCCTGCCGGAAGGTATTCCACTCTCGCAACAGACATTCCTGCGGATAATATTCCAGCATATAATTTCCGTACAGTTCATAAGCACTGACCCCGTTGGCGGTAAGCATTCCTTCTTCCGTTGCACGCAGGATCTTTTCCCAGACCGTATCTCCCGCAAGCGCATCGTTTGCTTCGATCTTCTCCAGGATCTCCCGCATGATCGCTCCGCGGATCAACATATGCCCGGTCGAAAAACTTTTCGTTATCTTCTTTTCCAATCCCGGGATCAACCGCCCAAGCACCGCATCTTCGCCCTCTCC
>JAFWRC010000199.1 GCA_017508825.1 Lachnospiraceae bacterium | reverse complement strand
TCCAGTATTCCCGTAACGACAAAATCCTTGTCATTACCCAGATCATCTTCCGCCGCATCTTCCGGCATATAGCTAGCCGTCATTCTGCTGCCCACACGAAGCTGATAGGTATCCGCTACGTTTTTTCCTACCATGACCTCACCGTCTGTCTGCGGCCATTCCCCTTCTACTTTCCAGAACGGGCTGGCCGATTTGGCACCGGCCATATCTGTAGCTGCCGCCATAACCGGTCTGTCATTTACGCGCACTGTTTCATAACGATACGGCGCTACACCGACAATCTCGGAAGCCGGAATCTTCGCCGTCGCATCGGATACATCCTGTGGCTGAATATTTTCTCCGGTTGCAGTAAAGATCATATTCGCGCCGTAATTTCGAAACTGCTGTCGCATCTGTCTCGGCACATCAATATAGATCGCAAGCAATCCGGACAGGATCGTTGCACCGATAGCAATAGCCAAAAGCGCGATAACCATTCGGGAACGGCGTCGTAACAACGATGCCGTGATCATGCGAAAATACATTTGTCTCTTCTTCATGAGTGTTTACCTCCCATGCAACACTTCCGTTGGCCGCAATCTCTGCAGCATACGGATGGCCGGAATACACCCCGCCAACGTCACCAGTGCCACCAACACGATTACGATAGGCACTACCATCGGCCGTATGGAAATGGATGACTGAAATACGGTATGCCCGATGATCTGCGCAAAACCGATCCCGGCAAAAAATCCGGCGATCGTCCCCAGCAATGCCGTACAAAAGATTTCCGTCAGAACCAGTCCTGTTATGGATGCATTATGTGCTCCGATAGCCTTCATCAGTCCGAGTTCCTGAGAACGTTCCATCACGGATGCCGTTACCAGATTACAGATACCAAGTGCCGCTCCCACCAGTGACAGAATTGTGATCAGGATCATAAGAAGCTGTGTTTTTTCCAGAATCTGTCCTTCCGAATCCGCTACCTGTCGTACCGCCGAAGCTACCGAATCCGTGATCACTTCTTCAATCTGATAACAGATAGAACTCACATACGCCGTGCAGTACCATGTTTCGTATTGGGATACCGAAAGAGAGCCCGGATCCTTCGCTGCTTTTTCTGCCAGTTCATTGTCCGGCGTTGTCAATGCAGACACTTCGATGCTGTCGACTTTACCCTCCAGACCGGCCAGTTCCTGTGCCACATCCAAAGGTACAAAGATCTCTCTGTCTTCTTCTCCGCCGGCATCATAAACACCGGCCACCACTACATCAAATGCCGTCTCCGTTCCCGTAAGATGCAGTTTATCACCTGCATGAACTCCTGTTGCAGATGCCACATCACATCCGACCATTGCATAATAGGGATCGGAAATCTTCTGCTCATCCAGCCAGTCGCCTTCTTTGATCTCCCACCAACTGCGCATTGAGATCACGCCGGCGTCCAGTTGTTCCCCCGTCGGCAACTCCATATGGTGATCAAACCAGGTACCGCGAACCGATACCGCATCTCCATTGTCCAACGTTGCTTCCGCAGTTACAAACGGAGCATAATCCGCAATATTAAATGCCCAGAAAATAGTTTTGATCTTTCCCAATTCATCCTCTCTCAGATAAGCTCCGGAAATATTTTCGTCCCCCACCTCGTAGAGAGAAGAAAGCACAGATGCATCCTTAGGCACCACGCTGATATTTGCGCCGTATGCTTTCAGTTCCTGATTGACTTTATCACCTACATCCAGCATGACCGAGAGCATTGCCGTTGCCAGCGATGCACCGAGTGCAATGGTAAAGGCGATCATAAACATTTTTTTCCATTGCCGCAGAAAGGCTTTTCCTATCATTCGTATAAACATATGCCCACCTACTTATCCAAAATCACTTTTTGAATTCTTTTTCATATTCCAACAAGCCGCTGATCGGAACAATGATCTGCCCATTTTTGATCTCATACGGGATCACGATCGGATTACAACCGCCTTTGAAACCGATGGTACTGACATTCATGACCACATCACACAATTTACAGACTACCTGCCCGTCCTTCTCATAGTATCCGGTTTCACCGCAGATATCGCAGGCGTCCAAACCGATTCCATAAGACTGCGAATTAGGCTTCTTGATCACAATGAAACGGATCTGTGTCCCAGCTTCCGATGTATAAGCGAAACGATGCAGATGTCCGTCACTCACCATATCAAACGGAACATATACATTCTCACTATCATATTCCGTATCTTCGATCGGGGATAATGTTACTTCCATAGAATTGATCTTTTCGCCAACCGTCAGGACAAGCACTCCGAAAAGAAACGACAGGCATAATGTTACGGACCATCTGCGGATCCGCATCCATTTTGCCCGGATCAGACGATGCTGTGCAGGATTCTTATAGGGTTCATTGACATGCAAACTGCGGATCAACAATACACCTGCTACAAATACCAGGCTCAACATTACCGCATACAAAAAATAATCCGTATGATTTTTTACAAAGACAACATAAGAGAAAATGGTGTGATTGGATTTGATCGAACCATTCTGCAATTTAACCGAAAACCATCCGCTCAGCATGATAGCTTCCACAAGCAGCATCTGCAATAATAAAAGCCCCTTGGCCCCTTGTTGTGTAATACGTACTACGCAGCGTTTTGCTGCAATATACGACACCAACGCAATCACAACGCCAAAGACTACTCCGATCATCGCAAGCAGAAAGTCCGTGGAAAG
>JAFWRC010000198.1 GCA_017508825.1 Lachnospiraceae bacterium | reverse complement strand
GATCAACTAAAATCAGTGAGGATATCCTATGAAAAGCATCCATTTCCTCCGGATCGTCATTTTCCCCCGGGATGAGCAGGCAGGTCAATTCGATATGCGCAAAGCTGTGGGCGCATTCGATAAAGTCCATAACCATCTTGCGGTCCCCGCCGACCAGTTCTTTGTAAAAGCGATCCGAAAACGCCTTCAGGTCGATGTTCATGGCATCGATCTTTCCGCGCAGCCGCTCACAGGTCTCTACGGTTTCCAGCCCTCCGGTCACCAGCACTGTCTTTAAACCGTGCCGGTGCAGATCCTCCGCGCAATCCAGAACATATTCCAGGCCTACCAGAGGTTCATTATAGGTAAATGCCACGCCGATGTTGCCTTCCTGGACAAATCGCTCTGCCAGTACGGTCAGTTCCGCAGGACTGATATACCTTGCCATCTGCTGTAATCCCTGCAGATCTTCCGGGTGGGAGATCTCGTGATTTTGGCAGAACGGGCAGGACAGATTGCAGCCATAGCTGCCGACAGATAAAATACGGCTCCCGGGATGAATGAGTATATCAGTTCGTCGAAGCCCCTTTTATTTGCTGTTGAAAACCTAAAAAGCCGTATACAGTTACATTGAACAGTACTACTTCATCGGCGCCAGCAATTCCTTTACATACTGTACCGCCTGATCAAAACGGCTGTTGTAATCTCCACGGATCTCCCGGAATGTAAATCCATGTTTTTTATAGATTTCCTTAAGCTGGTCACTGTATTTCCGGCGGTCTGCCGCGATCACCTCACTCCGGTCGCCGTCCTGCACCCACTCCACATCCGGCTCCAGAAACAGGATCAGATCATAGGAATTGATTTCTGCAATGGCCTCTGCAAGCCGCGCATTATCTTCCATATTTTCATCTTCCAGAAAGCCCATAAAAAATCTGGTCACAAGACAATCTGTGTCTTCAAAGAACACCTTATTTGCCCGCTCCATAAGCCGGTATTCCTTTGCCTTATGCTCCAGCAGGATCCTGGTAAAATCCTCCGACAGCATGTACCGGTCCGTTCCGGACAATTCTGACAGATCACGCCCAACCTCTTCTAAATATACCGTATTGAAATAGTTTGCCAGATTGATCGTCAGTGTTGATTTTCCGGCACTTTCACTCCCGATGAGCAACACCTTTTTGGTAAAATAGGACCGGACGATCTGCGGCATCCACTCCCAATGCCCGTAGATATCTTTTCGGATCTCGGTAGAACTATACTGATCTCTGGGAAATACAACGAATTCGGAATCTGCATAACACTTATTCCAGAAACTGTTCTCATCATAATCACTGCCGCAGAACACCACATCGATCGGCTTCCCGATGCTCTCCTTCACCTTTTTGCAATCGTCTTCCCAGTAATCTTCCGTATAATCTTCCTTGTGCTTCGTACGCTCTTCCAGCCCGATCATTTTGACATTGCCGATATGCTTCATCAACTGCCAGATCCACCGGATCTTGACTTTCAGCGGTATATCGCTCTGAGCCTTGTAAGAGATCACAATATACAGTTCCTCACACAGCCCTGCAGCTTTGATCATGCATTCCAGATGCCCCAAATGAAGGGGATGGAAACATCCGCCGTACATTCCGACTTTATATTTTTTCCCGTTCACCATATCCTTCACCCCGCTTCTGTAACTTCTGAATTATTTGCAGTCCCTGTCTCCTGTTGTTTTGTTTCTTTCAACCACTTGATGAACATGATCACGGCATTTCCCAGATAAACCGCCCACATCATCAATACGGCAATGCTGGCTCCTTCCGTAAACATCGCAGCCACCCACATGATGACCGAGACCACATCCACCACGATCCAGATCACCCATTGCTCCATAAAACGCTTGATCATCAGGATCTGTGCGATGACCGAAAGAACCGTACTCATACTGTCTACAAACGGCAGATTACCACCCAGAAGCCGCAATACATATCCATATCCGAATACCCCTACGACACTGACCAGCAAAAGTATCAGATCCTGTTTCCAGGTCATGCGCCTTTTATATACCGTATTTGTTTCCTGATCGATATTTTTCTTCCACGCGATCCAGCCCAGGATATTTGTCGGAAAATAATATAACAGATTTAACATTACATCCCCGTAATACTTTGCCCGCCAGGCAACAAGGGCATACAATACGACATTGATGGTTCCGAAAAGATAATTGGAGACCTTTCCCATTCCGCAGAGGATCACACAGATCACGCCGGTGATCGATGCCATTATACCCAATACGGTATCTCCCTGAAGAACTGATACGCCCAGGATCACTGCATTTGCCAGGATCATCCAGACAATCTGCCACTTTTTCCAGCCCGTAAAATCCTTTTTCAGATCCTTTATCACAACATCTATCAGATCTTCCGTCAAATCATCTGTCACGTTATTCATAATGCCTCCCCCGCATCAAAACTTTTCTCTTTGCATTATCATATATTCATTTTGATAATATGTCAAGCCGGTTTTCGGAGATTCAACAAAAGGCTCGGGGGTACAAATTTTCGATCAGATTCACTATCCTCACTTAAAAATATCCTCCGCAAATTCCTGTTCTTCAAAAAAGGTGCATATCTTTATAGCATCCGGCATCATTGCACTTTCATCTGGATTCATAAATCGTAAGATGATACGTTTCCCCCAGTTCATGCAGCGCTATGAAATCGGATGAAGTAATCGATAACAGGTGCTCCCTGCAAACAGTACTGCCAAGCGTATTCGCCCCCGATACATGGGTCACAGAATAATTTTCCTGCATCCTGCCCAACAAAAGATTGCATACCCGTTCCAGATCAACCTCCTCCCTTATCAATACAGAATTCTCGCATTCATACGATTTTCCACTGATGTATTGTCTCGCCGCATCTATATTAAACTTCATATGAACATAAGTATCCTGATCTGAACAAAATATAAATCTCGGAATCGTCACCTTGATCCCGTTATGCACATGCTCATATACATAACCGCCGTATATATTATCGTATAGATCTCTATTCGCCTCGATCATAGCCGTAGCATCCGGCAGATAGATCAGTAAAAAATAATTCCTTTCATATGCGGGATCGTATTCGTTGATACATTCTGCGGTCCCGCCATGGCTTTCGATAATACCCCTGATGAGTTCAAAATTATCATAATATGCCTTTGACTCTTCACGGTACCGGGATATACTATCCACGTTTAAATGCAATTCTTCTTCCGGTGCATGCGATAGTTCTTCCAGAACCGTTTCCCCGGTGAGCGTATCATACAATTCAAACTCGTGATGATAATACGCCTTATACTCATCCTCGAAAACCTCTGTTTCGCTGTCACTTACTGTAACCCCGTGCCAATCATATATCACCTCATTTATGTATCTTCGTTCCGAAACAATCTCTAATCCCTCATCCTCGAGATAATCATAAAAGTCATTTTCATAGTTGCTGTTATATGCGAGTACCGCCTTTTCCTTTTGTATGGCATTCAGATGCAAGCCAATGATCCCAACGACAAGGATCCCCCAAATAACGAGCAGGATAACTGCTATTCTTTTTTCCGAATCATTCATAAACTTCTCCTGTAATTCTTTGGATATATACCTCTTTCATGCCTGTTTGCTTCAATAACAAAACCGGCCAGTATGGCGGTACAAAAGATCAATGCCAGTGTCGCATACAGAGAGGCAAAGTACAGTTTCCCGATCGCCGAACGGTTCTTAAAACCAT
>JAFWRC010000024.1 GCA_017508825.1 Lachnospiraceae bacterium | reverse complement strand
ATGAAGCGTTCTGTCGATAAGCTGATGAAAGGAACGGATAACGAGTACGGACTGGGTGCGGTCCGTGAGCGTCTGCGTGCGCTGTCGGAAGCAAAAGCAGCAAATAACGAAGAGATGATCAAACAGGCCGAAGAGGCGCTGATCAAGGACTGCCGCAGTTACATGGCAAATGTACCGATGTCGGCAACGCATACCGAGCGCAAAGACATCAAAAATATGGAGCTGGTAGGCGATATCTTAAGCGGTGTGCAGCGGGAACGCAATTTCCTGGACCATGAGCAGGTTTATACACGCAGAAATGAGCCGGTTGCGGATGAGGTAAAGCAGCAGCGCATTGACACGGATGCGGCAAAGGCCAATATGATCCGTAACAGCGTGAAGCAGCAGGCAAAAGACTTTTTGCAGAGACTTAACGAACAGGATAAGAAGTATAAGCCGTCCCAGAAAAACTCACCGGAATATCTGCGTATGCGTACGGCATTGAAGGAGTGTTCGGAACTGAGCGGAAAGAGCAGTGTGCGCGAGATCATGGATGCCGTTTCCGAACTGAGCACGGCGACGAAGCACTATCAGGATGTTCGCGGAAACTTCCGACGGCTGGCAAGCATCGGCGGCGGGATCAACAATATGTTCCGTTATGTGTTCAGTCCGTCCACCAGACAGCGTCTGTCTTTTGCGAACGATCTGCAGAAAACGGCGGACGGTTTCCTGAACGGGCTGATCGAGAATGTTGAGAAAGTCTATGACAAAAACGCGACGCTGCAGGAACTGGTGGGCAAAAAGGATCGCAAGCTGGCCTATGAGCAGGATGCGCTGGAGAAGATGGAACAGCTCCGCAAGGATTTTGAAAAGTCTCTGCTGGCGAATAAGATGGATCCGACGAAAGTGGAGGAGAATAAGCAGCAATACAGGGATGCGCTTGCTGATCTGGCAAAGACCGTACCGGAAGACAGTGCGGAAGGAAAGTCCTATGCATTACAGCAGAGTGCACTGCAGAAGGGCTGGGGCATCTTTGATCTGCGTATGATGAACACGCTGGCGGATACCGTGCACAACCTGAAGGATGATGCGGAAGCGGATCAGAAGGGCAGAGAACTGATCGAAAAGATCCGGAACACACAGATCAACGATCAGAATGACCGGAGCGCGCTGATGGCAGATATCGCCGGCTATGCAGAGGCAATCCGGGCAAAGCATCCGGATTATGCAAATGTACTCGTTTCCCATACGGAGGATGCTGCAAAGAGAAAACTGCATTGGGCAGAATATCCGAAGGATGTGGTACTGCTGGCACAGGCGCAGAAAAACGGTGAGTTTGATGTGATCACCGACAGCGGCGTGTGGATCAGTGACATCGCGAAGGACAAAGCTCTGGGCAAAGACATTGCAAAACAGAGAGAGTATCTGCGGGATCATCTGCAGGAGATGGCGGATCGTCATCTGAGTTCTTCCATGGAAAACCGAAGGGCGCTCCGTGATAAGGATACGTATGTGATGCCGCAGCAGAGCAAGGCGGATCAGGATCAGTTTACTGCCAATACGGCGCAGCGTGCGGCGGGCATCAGCGTGAGCAATCGTCAGGCAGCCAAGTGTGTATTCGGAGAAGCGGAATATGATCAGATCGACCGCCTGCGCGCGGCAGAGAAAGCGGAAGACCGTACCGTGAAAATCCACCATGCGAAGGGCAACACCTATATGAATGAAGGTTCGCATGTGCTGGAGATCAATGTGTGTGGTTCCGGTTCCTATCTGCGGGAGCTGGATTATCATGGACAGACCGGACGTAATACGGACCGTGACTGGGAGGAAAGCATCCGTCTGCAGTTTGGAGACCGCGTGCCGGTTCCGGGACTCGAAGATGTGAACAGTATCCGCAGAAAGAGCGAGCAGCGTCTGGTAAACGGCGAAATGATCAAAAGAGAACGCTACACCATTCCGGGACCGACGGTATTGGGCGTCGGCGCGCTGGATGGGGGCAAGTATAAGATCGCGGAAAGTCGTAAGATGGTGCAGCAGATCGGTGAAAATTTCCTGACACCGATCTTTGAAGAATGGAAAAAGAAGCAGGCGGAGGATCCGGACTTTGTTCCAAAGGATGTGCACATCAGACTGACCGGATACAGCCGTGGCGCAGTGGCTGCCGGCTACGGAAAAAACGATCTGATGGCGTGGATCAATGACCATCCGGAGTATAAAGATTTTGCCAAATATGTGAAGCCGGAGTCCGTTCTCTTTGATGCGGTGCCGGGACCGGACGGCATGAAAAAAGGCTATGGCGAGAACCGGCTGGCCGGAGGCAACGATACCGTCTTTTATATGATGGCTAATGAACATGACAGCTACTTCCAGCCGCAGCAGGTGAAGGGAGCGGGGAAGTATATCCTTGGTGTCAGTACACATGCCAGCGGACAGGACTACATTGATCTGAGCCAGAAGGCGGTGGCCGGAGACGGCATGGCGCATAAGCAGGGCTATTATGATGTGGAAAGCGGTGAGTATTATCGCGGTGGCGGTATCGCGGATCTGGCAGACGGTGTGTACTTTGCAGATGAAGGACAGAACCTGCACCGGCTGAGCAGTTTTTCGCAGCTGAACAGACTGTATGATATGATCCAGTCGAATGGCGGTGCGAAAGAACAGAAAGATCGTGCAAAGATCGTGCAGGAAACCTTAAAAGAATACTTTGCAGATCATGAACTGGGGATTTCCTATACTTCTGAAGCGGAAAAGGATGTGATGGATCAGAAGCGCCGGCGGATCGAAGCGCAGTTAGTAAAGGAAGAGACGAACGGAAAGAAAACGGTCGGTGATCTGAGCGCGGTGCAGGCGGCGATGCAGCAGATCAAAAATGCAGGACCGAACCCGCAGAATGAAAAGGAGCTGCGTGATAATCTTCTGGAAGCTTGCAAGGATTATATGAAACGCACATCCGTTACGGACAATGCAGATGACCGCAGACGGATGGATCTGGTCAGTGATCTGTGCAGTCTCCTGAAACGTGAGAAATGCTTTGAAGAAAAGGGATACCAGCCGAGAAAGAATACAGTGGGACAGGATGAAGCATCGAAAGCAGAGCGTATCGCTTCCGCGCAGCGCAGACAGGAGAAGATCGACGGTGTGATCGCTGTGATGACGGAAAGCGGTGCACAGTCCGTCAAACTGCTGGATCAGCTGGATGCAACGATGAAAAAAGGATCCGATTCCGGGGAATACACCCGTATGCGCAATGCGGTAACCAACTGTGCAAAGCTGGACGACAATGCTTCCATCTCGGATATCCGGGATGCATATCGGGAAATGCATGCAGCGGCGCAGGATTACGTGAAAGAGAAAACCACCGGATTATTTAAGACGGATTCTTCGGAGGGGATGCAACGTATTGCAGTGGCCAGGGCAATCATGGATGCCGCATCTGCTTATGAATATAAGCTGGATACAGTGACCGGCAACTTTTCCGAGCAGCTGGATCCGATCTGGGAAGTAAGCGCGAGAAACCGGGTGAAGATCAGCGAACTGCAGGCTGACGGACCGGTGAGGGCGCAGGAAAACGATCCGTTGCAACAGAACATTCAAAATCCGCAGTCGGAAGTGCAGGTTGGATACGGGGCGAAGAAAGCGGAGACGGAACAGAAGGCGCAGGCGTTTGCGATGGAACACGGTGAAGGTATGCAGTATCAGGCGAAGAAGGATAAGCCCGCCGAACAGTGGGGGATCAGCAACGAACAGCAGACGACGATCCCCGGGAAGAAAGAAGCGGATAGCACGAGCCAGAATACGCTGCAGGCAGGAAAATCGGAAGAATTCAGTATCATCGGCGGCAAAGTGACGGAAGAGAAGAAGCCGGCGCGGCCGGAGCTGAAAGTGGAAAGTCTGCAGAATGCGCAGAACGAAAACGATCGGCAGAAAAACGAGCCGAAGAAAGAAGAGGCACAAAAAGAAGAACCGCAGAAGAATGAGTCGATCCGAAAGGCGGAGAATGTAGAGGGCTGGGGCAGGAATCACTACTTCTACGAATCAAAGCCGAGAGCAAACGGCATTGGAGAGCGCAGAAAGATCAATCTGGACGGACTGGAAGAAAAAGGGAAAAAGGAAAGGATCGATTATTCCAAGCTGCGCGCAGAGAAGAACAGCCAGGTAGAGTTGAAGGGAAAAGAGGCTGCGGAGGACGTTCCGGTAAATAATACAAACACGATAAAAGCGAAGTAAAGCTTGCACTTTGCTTGCACTTGATGTTGTAGAATAGGGATATGGGAGTATTTCAGGATATCAATATACAAACACTGTTTGCACTGAATCTGGCATTGATCCTGCAGCTGATCTACGTGAGCCAGGCTGTGCTGGCGGATCCCTATATCAGCAGGGATAACCGGCACAGACTGTATGTGATCGTCGGGATCATGAGTTTTCTTTTGATTGAGCCGCAGATCCGCGAGCAGTACGGAGAGATTCTTTACCGGAGCAATCTGTTTTTTTGGAATACCTTTTTTGCGGCAGTCAGTTACAGCATGCGGCCGTTGATCCTGTATCTTTTTATCCGGATCAGCGGGATCGACCGCGGGCTGAAAGTGATGCATGTGATCCTGGTCGGAAATGCATTAATGCAGCTGACGGCATTTTTTAAACCCTGGGTATTCTATTTCCCGGATGGGATCCATTGGAGACGCGGACCGCTGGGCTTTATTCCTTTTGTGATCAGCCTGGTAATGATCTTGTGGCTGGTGGCAGGATCGATCGCAAAATACAAAGACCGGGCGCGGAACGAGTATATGATGCCGGTCATCATTTCGGTGCTGGTCAGCCTGTCGGTCTATCTGGATACGGAACTGGGGTTTGAACCGCGGGTATCTTTTCTCACCGTGGCGATGATCGAGAGCATCGTGTTTTACTACATATGGCTGCATCTGCAGTTTGTGCGGGAACATGAAAATGCGCTGAAAGCAGAGCAGAGGATACGGATCATGATGAGCCAGATACAGCCGCACTTTCTGTTTAATACGCTGTCTACGATACAGGCGCTGACAGAAACGGATCCGGAAAAAGCATCGGAAGTGATCGAAGAGTTTGCGTTATACCTGAGACAGAATATCAATTCTCTGGAACAGGAGGATATGATCCCGGTAAGGAAGGAAATCGAGCATACCAGGATCTATTCACATATTGAAGAAGTACGGTTTCCGTCGATACGGATCGAGTATGAGATCGAGGATGATGATTTTATGGTACCGTCCCTGACGGTGCAGCCGATGGTAGAAAACGCGATCCGGCATGGCGTACGCGGTAAGAAGCACGGCTGGATATCGGTCAGTACCTATCGTGAGAAAGACCGGCACGTGATCGCGATCCGGGATAACGGAAAAGGATTTGATGTGGAACGGATGATGGAGGACACCAAAAACGGAGATCATATCGGAGTAAAGAACGTGCGTGACCGTATCGTGGATATGGCCGGAGGTACCTTCCGCATAGAAAGCGTGCCGGGAGAAGGTACCTCCATCACGATCAGTATACCGGTACAGGAAAAGGCAGAAGAAGCATAGGAGAAGAAAATGACAGCGATGTGTGTGGATGATGAGGGGCTGATCCTTGCGAGAACGGTTTCTCTGGTGAAAAAAACAGAACTCTTTGATACGGTGGAAGCCTTTATGGACGCCGGGGAAGCGTTGGCTTTTGCGAAAAGGACAAGCGTTGATCTGGCACTTTTGGACATTGATATGCCTGAGACCGGAGGACTGGAACTGGCAGCGGAACTGAAGAAAAAACAGCCGGATATCCGTATTATCTTTTTGACTGGATACTCCGAATATGCCGTGGATGCGTATGCGCTGCATGCCACCGGATATCTGCTCAAACCGATCGGTTATGAACGGCTGTTTTCGGAGATCGAGTATGCGCTGGGAGATAAAAAGACAGCGGGTAAAGAAAAATCCGCGGCAGCCACGGGACATCAGGTAAAAGTGGAGACGTTCGGCTATTTTAATATCCTGGTGGATGGGAAGCCGGTCAGTTTCAGACGGACCAAGGCAAAGGAACTGCTGGCCTGCCTGGTCGACCGTCAGGGAAAGTATGTTTCCAGAAAAGATCTGTTCTATATCCTGTGGGAGGATGATGATTATGACCGGGCGCGTCAGAAATATTTCGACACGATCATCCGGAGTCTGAAGGACACGCTGGAAGAATATGATATCGCAGATATCTTCGAAGCGGATAAAGGGCAGATGCGCATTGTTCCGGAAAAGATCGACTGTGATCTGTATCGGTATCTGCAGAAGGACAGGACTGCCATAGAGAGTTTTCGCGGAGAGTATATGAGTTCCTATGCGTGGGGGAGAATCACGGAAGGGTATCTGACGGATTGTAAAAAATAAACAAAGATGTGTATTCAATAATGACATTATGACGGACTGTTGGTTAAAATGAATGATCAAATGGCATATTATCGGTTGTTTTTTACTTTTTGACGACCTTTTGTAGGACAAGGGGTGGTATTCTGTCTCCGATGAGCGTAAAAGTATTACGGTAAATCGCTTCATTGGAGGAGATTATATGAAGGCAAAAGCGGCAGCAGTATTAGCGGGAATGCTTGCAATGATGATTATGGCCGGCTGTGGTGATCAGGTTCCGGTGATCGATACGGTATACGTGGAAGACCTCGACGGACTCAGTATACAGCAGATCGGTGTCGAGGTGGTCACAGTGGACAGCGAGACCGAGACAGAGGACGATGTATATGTAGCAGAGGCAATCGGGAGCCAGGCGGAATAAGGCAGGGCAGTATGGCTGCATTTAACAGCAGAAGAAATACATTGTGGATCAGAAAAGGATGCAAAGAGATGCATCTTTTTTATTTTAAACGAAAAGGATGAGGTACTGATCAACAACAAGGCAATTGAACCCAGAAAAATGAAATGGCTTGCACTTTTGTTGCACTTGGGTCTGTATAATGGATAAAAATCGAGAGAGGATCTGACTGTACAGATCGCAAAAGGCAAAAGCGAAAGGAGAAATAACATGCTGCTGAATAAAAACGGAGAAAAACTCAATGAGAATGACCTGCAGATGCTGGAGGAGATGATTACCGGATCCATCGAGGAGCATATCGAACGTCTGAAACATTTTCGGGACAGTGATACTGTGGATGATCCGAAGTTTTATGCCCCGATCCTGAATGTCTATGAGGAGGGGCTTGCCTATCTTCCGATGCGGCTCAGAGAAGCGGTAAACGGGACAGAGGAAATCTCTGCTACGGATTTTATCCATAAATATTTCGGCGATATGGGAAAAGACGCCATGGATGTCATCAATATGAAATCGGATGAAATGATAAACTTCGAGAGTTACATAGCTGGCGGATGGGGCGAAGAACACATTTTGCAGAAAGTATTTAACGCCGATGTGGAAGAAAAGGATACGGCAGAGGGTTATGAGCGTACGGCATCGGCTTTTCATTTTTCGGGACAGAAGCTGGAGGGGATAGAGGATATTGCGGACTATGATCCGGATAAAGATCGTGTTAAGGGGCTCTATCAGGGAAGGACTGCCAATTCAACCACACTTAGCCGGGATCCCGAAAAGCTTCGCGAAGAGCTGGCGGCAATTCCGCAGGATGCGGGAAATGAAAGGCGCAGGGCAGTTATTCAGCAGCAGATTGAAGACTATGAAAACGGAACTTATGGTCTGAATGTTGGTGCAGAGGTAGCAAGAATGCATTCCTCCGAACTGCGTGGTAAGAATAAGGTCAGCTTTGGTGATGTATATAAAGCATATTCCGAGATCAACAAGGCTATGCGTCCCGGGGATGAGGCCGGCGGGAAGCTTAGAGGCGAGGGCGTGAGTGTGGCAAACGGAGGGCTCGAAGGAGTCAGCGCATCTTATGTTCCGGAGGCGGTATTCAAGACCATGCAGACCATAGCCGACGGCATGAACGAGATCAAGAACACGCAGGATCCGGCATTGAAAAAGTCCATGGCGGTAGAACTGGCTTCCTTTGCATATCAGATGACGCTTTCCGAACATTCTTTTAAGGATGGGAATGGGAGAACCTGCAGGCTTTTTGCGGATACCATACTACAGACTTTCGGACTGCCCCCGTATACGCCATCGAAGGATGAGGCAGCCAACCTCAAGATACGTACCATCGGACAGCAGATGGATTTTGTAAAAGGCACGGAGGTGCTTTTGAGCGGCGTGAAAGAAAGCGGCAGGGTACTCGCTGCAGAGCGGGCACTGGAGGCAAATAAAGGCGTGATCGGTGAGCCGGGAGAGATTACGGCACGCGTCCGCGAACAGGCAGGGAGCAAAAAGGAGCTGGAGGATACACCGGTACCGGATGCGGTAGCGCAGCCGGCAGAGCATCTTGCATACAACAGCAGGATGCGTGCGGAAGAGAGAAAAATGAAAGCTGTAAAAGAAGCTCTCAAAAATGCTCCGGTCAGTGATGAACAGTGGGATATGGCTTACTTTGCCGTCACGGGAAATATGACCGGCAAAAAGGAACTGCCGGAGGATGCAAAACTGGTGGATTTTGCACAGGCACTGGAAGTACGGATGACGCCGGAACAGAAGAAGGCAGTAGTCGATGCTATGAACGCCTACCGGGATCCTATGGATCTGCCTGCGGAGGAGAAGGTCAATTATATCTATCAGGCTAAGGCGGATGAACTGAAGGCAAATATACCGGCCGAGATCGCTGCCAATGAGGATATGAAGGCGCAGTATGAGCATTCCCTGGACTTTGCCGCGAAACATCTGACGGAGGTAAAGGAAGATGTGCGTCTGGATCTTCTTGGTGTTGACAAAGATATCCAGCATATGGAGAATCGTGCCGACCAGTATACGAAGAATGTCCTTTGCCCGCAGTATGAGAACGGGAAATATGATAACCTGGTCATACATGACCAGGATGGCAGGACCATCCGTCTGGCGGAGGGAAAAGAAGACGTTTATGATGAGGTCATCCGGGATGGCATCAAGCTGAGCGATAAGACCAAGGAGGGGTATCGCCTGCTCTTTGCCAAAATGGATGAGATGGGAATGCTGGCCTATCCGTATGCGGCAAGTGGTGAAGACGGATCCAAGGCGTATGCCTTCAGTAAGCTGCATACCGACCGATCCACTTTTATGGATGCTATGGATTCCGGAGATCCCGGTAAGATCATGAGTGCGCAGATCGTTTATGAAAAAACACTGCGTGATTATGACGAGATCTTCAGGATCGCCAAGGAGTATTTCAATCAGGAAAAGGGACTTTTCCCGGGGAACATGGACAGTATACGAAACAAGGGCGTCCCGTTTGAATTTGCCGGGGATATGCATACTGCGGCACAGGTCAATGCGGTATTCCAGACCTATATCCAGTGCAAGACCTCCGGAAAGAACCCGGAGGAATACCTGGAGGGTTATCTGGCGAATCCGGCAGGCGAGCTGCTGAAAGATGCTCTGAATAAGCTGAAGCCGGTCAGTTTCCAGGAAGTGAGCAAGGGACTGAACCTGGAGGATTCCCTTGATCTGCTGTCCGGGGTGGGAGAATATGAACTGACCGGTGATGAGATAAGATATGCCGTTCCGGGGATACTGTTCGGCAGACAGATCCAGACGGCAAATCTGCTGGAGTCTGATCCGCAGCTGAAGCAGAGAAACCAGGTGGTCGCCTATACTACGACAAATTCTGTTCTGAATGAAGCAATCATGGACGATCAGTTGAACAAGTTCAGATATTTTAACCGTAACCTTCATCCGGACGGGATCCGGAATATGAAGCAGACGCTTAAGAATCTGATGTTGGCAAAGGATGAGGATCGGAATCTGAATGCCATGTTCGCCGGAGAGCCGGAAAAAGACCTGTTGGGACATAAGATCGGAGAAGGTTTTGATGCAGCGGCATACATGAACCGGAAGCCTGTGGACTACGAGGGAATCATGGACCGGACGAACCGGATGATCGATCGCAGCGATAAATACGGAAACTTTGCCGGTGCTATATGGTTTGCGCAGGATAACCGTATGCGACAGGTTGCTGCAGAACTGTATCTGGAGGTGCTTACCGCTCATCCGGAGGATGCGGATAAGCCGGAATACAAGAAGATGCAGGCGGCATTGAACCGAACCTATGATGCGATCGCCGAAAACGCTTCGGAAGAAACAAGGGAACGTGTCAATATACAAAAAGAAGCAGCGGCTGAAATGCTGGCTGAGAATAATCAGAAATACCGTATCCTGCATGATCCGGCTGCGTATCTGGGGGCGCTGGAAGCGGAAGCAAGACGTACCGGTGACTTTACGAAATATGCGGAAGGCCTTGTAACGGTGCAGATGATGGATCAGGACATCAGGGATGACACAGAGCTGCACAAGCGCCCGATGACACCGGAAGAACGACAGTTCAGCCGGGCGTACAGTGACTACAATGATCAGGCATTTAACATTCCGAATATAGATGATAAGGACAAGGTCAAGTTTTACCGGAAAACCGCCGAAGCGGTCAATGCGCTGAATATTAAAGAGTGCATCAATTACGCGCAGGAGGCGGAACATATGGCAGAGCGTATCCGCAACGGTGAGGTAATGGTAGAGCCGGAGTATGACGATATCAAAACGGATTATCGTGCGAGCAGGAGCCTTGCTACGCAGATCCTCACCGGCTCAGATGCAGACAGGCGGTCTCAGGCAACGCTTACGTTAAAGAATATCCTGAATAATAAATCACCCGAGCATGAAAGCGGGATGACTCTTTTTGGCTGGGATCTTCTGAAACAGACGGAGGACTTTTTCAAAAACGGTAAAATCGGGAAAAATGCTGCGGAGAGACAGTATCTGCTGAATGTCGGACAGAACGGACTTACCCCGAGTACGAAAGATTTCGGTATAACATACAAGTATGGTAAGATACCGGTAACGTTCGATCCCAAAGCGGCAGGAAAGCGCATTCAGAAGAGTCTGGACCACGTGTGGGAATACTACAACGATCTGCAGGATGTGCGTATGCAGGCATCACAGAAGCTGGAGCAGATGAAGGGTAATAACTACGGCGGACGAAACGGTTCCGACGAATACAAGGCGATGTATGATGCGCTGGAGAAGGTTACAAAGCTGTCTGTGGACAGTACACCCAACCAGATCGAGCAGGCGATGACGGATCTGAAGGATACTGCAACGGCATATACAAAGAAGATCGATAAGCAGCTGCTGGCAAACATCCGGAGCAAAGGAATGGCACGGTATCAGATGGCAAATGATCTGATCGAGATGGCGCAGGATGCGAGTGAGAATCTGCAGGGTATCTCCCTTGAGGATCTGACACAGGACGAAAAACTCACGGTTCAGATGTCGCGTGCCGAGAATAATGTGGAGATGTACAAGCAGAAACAGGCACAGAAGCAGGCACAGAATGTACAGGCTCCGGTACAGAATGTGAACGCACCGGTACAGAATGCGAATGCACCGCAGCAGGCACAGCCGGAACAGAGGCGGAAGATCGATATGAACGAACTGACGGATGCGATCCGGGCCGAACGGAGATCGGATGCGCACCAGAGGATCCAGGAACGCCGCAGTCTGCAGGCAGAGCAGAAAGAGGCAACGGAACAGCCGATCCGCAGGACCAGGACCGGGGTATAAGTGAGTACAGAAAGTGAGGCCTACGAGATGGCAGATGTAAAGCAGGATAAAGCAGTTGAGTACTCCAGGGCATATGTGAAGGCACTGGCAGGAGCCGCGGAGGAACTGAGCGGCATTTTAAACGAGCCGGATATGCTCGCGGGGGAACCGAAAGGTTTTTCCAAACTGCGAAACGCCGTGACCGGTATGATGGCATTGGGAGAAGACAGCTCGTCGCAGCAGGTACAAGACAGCCTGGACCGGCTGGGGAGTGTGGCACAGCAGTGTATCAGCGAAATGACAGAGCAGGAACCGGATAAGGGTATTCATGCAATCTATGCCAAAGGACTGGATGAGTTTGCAAAGACGCAGAAAGAAGCTTTTCAGAGATGCACACTGGATGCGCTGGATCCAGAACAGCCGATCAATGAACAGGAACTGGAAAAGAAGGCTGTGGGACGCGTAAAAGTAAGTCTTGACAATCTGCAAAAAGAAGTGCAAGGTGTAGTTAAGGAAAAACGTGAACGGGTGCAGACCGCGGAGAAGCAGCACTCCGCCAGATCATCAGCACCGATGGGTAAACGATGAAACTTGACGATCATTTTGATGAGGAATACGAAGACTTCGACAGTTATGCGAGCAGGCGGGAGCAGAAGGGAACGATGAAATCGGCCCTTCTGCTCGCCAGCCTGTTTGTTTTGCTTGCGGTAACGCTGGTACTGTACGTCAATCTCGGAGAAAAAAAGACCGGCAGGCCGCAGGGAAGCGGAAATACACCGGCATCCCAGGCGCAGAACGGAAAAGCGGCTGCGGATCTGGAGGGGTATATTTCCGGAGAAACGAGGACAGCGGACGATCTTGGTTTCTGGCATGCCTATGATGAGCCGGTGGACAACACACCGTTGGTGGACGGGCCGACGGAAACACCGACACCGGAACCGACGGAAAAGCCGGATCCCGCTACGGATGGGCTGCATACGAAGATCACCTATACGGACGGGACGGAGGAATGGGCCGAGATCAATCCGTATCTTGCGCGCTGCCGTTATGATATGGCCGGATTTGTCTACCAGAAACCTTTTATGCAGTATTACGAGAACAATACAAAAAAGAGCTTTGTTGGGGTTGATATTTCCAAAGACCAGGATTATGTGGATTTTGCGGAACTGAAAAAGGCCGGCGTGGATTTTGTGATGCTCCGCATGGGGCAGCGGGGATATTCTTCCGGCGAGCTTTCTCTCGATGAGAATTTTTTGGATAATTATACCAGGGCGAGAGAAGCGGAACTGGATATCGGCGCATATTTTGTTACCGCAGCCGTGACAACGGAGGAAGCCAAAGAGGAAGTGGATTACTGCCTGGCATCCATCAGCGAAAATGAGATCACTCTTGAGTATCCGCTGGCAGTTTCGGTTATGCCGCTCGGGGACGGAAAAGCCAGAACAGACAATCTGGAAAAAATGCCACGGACCAATGTGGCGCTGACTTTTTTGAAAAATGTGGAGGATGCCGGTTACTTTTCACTGCTGTACGGAGATAAAGCGACCCTGATGAAGAAATACAGTCTTGGCTCTATGATCGGTTATGATGTGTGGTATGCCGGGGAAGGAGATCTTCCGGATTATCCGTATCTGTTTACCATGTGGCAGTACGATCTGGACGGAGAGGTTGACGGGATCGTCGGTGGGGCCAGAATGAATATCTGTTTTACAGATTATAAAATTCGTTAGAAATACTTGCGTTTACTTTCGGAATGGTTTATAATCTAAACAGTCGGCGGCGTCGCGTATCCCCCTGAAAGCGCGACGCTGTCGATCGAAACGTCTCCTGCATGCAGGAGGCGTTTTCTATGTTTGCCTGAATCAGGAAATTGCTTCGCAATTTTCTATGGAATCCCCATTTTTATGAAGTAAATTTCAGATCATAGAGTTTTGGTGATAATACCAGAGTTTTGCAGAGTTCTGTATACTCTGCTTCCGAGAGTGTTTCGATATAGTTTCTGGGATATTTCTTTTTACATCCGGCCTTCTCGAGAAGGTCTGCCGCTGCGTTGTAGGCGGCTGCAGCTTTTTCCTCCGTATCATAGTCGCCGACGATATAATTGCCGCGAATATGGATACGGGTCCGGTAGACCGTCCTGCCGCGATGGACTTCTCTGGTCACGCCGATATAGCGGTTGACGATGTTTAAGTTGGAAGTCCGGAAATCCAGGATGTCCCCGTTTAAGAAAAAGTAATCCCGGCCTTCGACAGCGTAGCTGCGGATCCCGTAACGGTTCAGGATATTGACCTGCATACCGTAATCTGCGGCAAAATAGTGAGTGCCGCGCCGCTGGATCTTGTGGGAGGAATAGTAGAAGAGTTCATCCGCGTCGAATTTGAGGATCTCATCGGGATTTAAATAATAATAGAACATCTTCCGCATGATATAGATCGGATTTGCAATGTAAATCCCGTTGTCCCGGAAATTGATCAGAGAGACCCATTTTTCGAAGGGCAGGGCGGAGGGGGCATGGTAATCCAATACGCCGACAGTGGTATCATGCAGCAAAAGGCGTGCCTGGATGTAAGCGCGATGTGCGGCCTCCTCCGTGTCATAACTGCCGAGACTGATATGACGCGTACGATAAGTAATGGAAGCGCGGTAGTAGGTGCTTCCGTCTTTTTTGCTTGTTGTATATACCCCCGAGATCGTTTTTGCCATGGGTATATTATATGTGACTTTCGTAATAATTGCAATCAGATCGATTTAATGAT
>JAFWRC010000197.1 GCA_017508825.1 Lachnospiraceae bacterium | reverse complement strand
TATTACGTCTGCAATATGAACCGCCAGCTGATGGACACCGGGGAATATATGGCGCTTCAGCTGAGCCGGGCGATCTTTATGAATCATAAGTTATGACGTACCTGAACGAAAATCAAAAAAGTGTCGTGAACGGATCGGGTTCACGACACTTTTTACTTTACAGGAAATTGTTCTGCAAATTTATTTACTGATCATTCGCCAGACGCTCCGTATCCCACTTCGCATAAGCGGCATTGAATTCCTCCATGCTCATAGAGTTCTCGTGGATGATCATGCCCTTGTAGCGGGAGCGGGCCAGACCATAGGGAGCAAACTGGCCGTCAAACTGGCTTAAGCGGTCGGCAACATAGCCTTCGCCGTTGCTCACGCGGCTGGGACAGATGATGGCGTGCTCGATCAGAAGAGCTTCTGCCTGTGCATAATAATCATAGCGTTTGTCGATATCGTCATACGTCATCATGCCCTGCGTGATCAGATCCGAGTATTGTGAGAACAGTTTCTTTATTTCCGGATCGGCTGATTTATCCCAGAAATTATATGTATTATCAGCTACAAAAGGCTCGGCATAGGTTGCCGGATCGGCAAAGTCGGCACCGTAATTACACAGCAGCAGAGCATATTTCCCGCTCCGGCGTACGGAGGAGAGAAAGCCGGTGTCCGGTCCGCGTTCTACGATCACTTCGATGAAATCGGTTCCCAGCGCATCTTCCAGCTGCTGTTTTGCAACGCCGCATTCTTCGCGCCAGTTGATCACGGCAGGATTATACGGCAGCAGGATCTTGATCGGGAACGTGACGCCGGCGGCTTCCAGTTCGGTACGGGCGCTGTCCCGGTATTGCTGCGCAAGACTGACATTGAACGGATCCTGTGCCATGATCGTTTCCAGCGGGCCATAGGAGGTGTAATCCTTTCCGCCGTGGGAAACAAAGGTTTCCGGAGTGATCGTTCTCTGCAACAGGATCTCCGGGTTGTAGGGTTCGTAGACTTCTGCGAGGGACCTGCGGTCCAGAGCGTGTGTGATCGCTTTTCGGAAGTTTTCGTTCGTGACGGCCAATGCCCAGTTATCCGGTTCGTATTTGCTGTCAAATTCCGGTTTGAAATTGAATGCGTAGAAGTAACTGTAGGTGATGTCGGGGCGCATGCTGTGTACCTGCGAAGCAGCCTGCGGATCGGACATCCATTTTTCCATGTTTTCCGTACTGATCAGGACCTGGTCCAGCTCTCCGTTCAAAAAGGATTCCGGACTTACCGTGTTCATATCGTTGCTGAATTTGGCGTTGATCACATCGATATGGACGTTGTCTTTGTCCCAGTAGGTTTCGTTCTTGACTAACGTGCGTTTTTCCTGCGGGATGTATTCGGTCAGACGGAAGGCGCCGTTATACAGGATGTTTTCTTTGCTGCGGCCGAACATATCGCCGCGTTCTTCCAGGAAAGCGCGGTTCACCGGCATATAAGCGGTGTAGGAGAGACAGCTTAAGAAGAAGGGGCAGGGCTGGTCGAGAGTATAGACCAGGGTATAGTCATCCAATGCTTTCACGCCGATGTCCTCCGGTTTTACTTCGGCAACCGGTTCCAGGATATTGCCGTCATCATCGGTAGCACGTCTGCCGTTATCGCTCAGATACATATACTCGGTATAGTTGTAATATGCTTCCGCGTTATGCACGATCGAGCCGGTGTAATAAATATATTCGTTGCCGGCTTCGTTTTCGGCATCGTTGACATACTGCGCTGCGATCACCCAGTCATCGGCCTTTACTTCGGCAACCTCCTTGCCTTCGCAGTCCACCCATTTGACACCTTTGCGGATATGGAAAGTCCATTCGGTCATATCCTCGTTGGAGGACCAGCTTTCGGCAAGACCGGGAACGATGTTGCCGTAGCTGTCATAATCCACGAGATTATCCACCAGATTGGCGCACAGACCGTAATCCACATCGCTGTCGGTCTGCAGATAGTTCAGGGTATTGATCTCGGCAAAATAGACCATATCATAAACCTGGGATCCCTCGGTCTTTTCGGTATCGGTATTTTCAAGAGAGGGGGGAGTGGTTCTGGAACAACCGGGCAGAAGAAGCAGACTAAGCAGGCATGCGGTTACTCGTTCTAAATTGCTTTTTTTCATTGGCGTAACCTCCTTGCATTTTTCGGGATATGTTATACACGCATAGGTTTTCCTATGCTGTCGTAGTACTTTTGTTTATCTTCATACATGGATTTTTCCGCTCTCCGGATGAGATCGCTGACGTCGATCGTTTCATCGGAAATGCTGATGCCGACAGCAGCGTGATAATTATTTCTGGAGAGACTTTCATGGAATTCTTTCAGACATTCCCGGATCTCGTCGGCATCTTTTCCGGTCTGGAATACGACAAATTCATCGCCGCCGATGCGGTAAATGTGTTCGGTCTCGAAAAGGATCTTTAAACAATCGGCGATAAAACGCAGCATCTGGTCGCCGGCAAAATGGCCGCGGCTGTTATTTAATTCATGCAATCCGTTGGCGTCGAGATACAGACAGGTAACGCTTTCTTTCGATTTCTCCAGCTTTTTCAGATATGCTTCATAGCAGTTGCGGTTCTGCAGGCCGGTGAGCACATCCGTATTGGCTTTTTTCTCAGCTTCGTTGACGGACCGGCGGATCTCAAGGATCATCCAGATCGCAAAGAGCAGGATCGTGACTGCAGCGACGCCGAGAAAGCGGTACATGGAGGAACGCACCGGCGCGACTGCAGTGAATACGGCACTTTCCGGAACGAAGACGACCATTTCCCAGTCTTCCAGGCTGAACGGAAGATAACACATATACAGCTGTTCGCTGGCCATATCGGAGAGAAAGATGGAATAGCCTTTTTTTCCGTCCAGGATATTCTGTATCGTATCCTCTTTGCTGTAGTCAAAATCCGTCTGTATAAAGGAGATGTCGTGGATATCCGTGATCTCATCCGGCGAAGTGTTGATGATCACCTGACCGGTGCGGCGGTTTACCACATAGCAGTAACCGGCCTTATCGTAGATGTCGGGGATCCAGGCTTTTGCGATATTGTCGGGAGAAGCCTGGGAAAAGAGCATGCCGATGCAAAAACCGTCTTTGCGGATCGGAACATAATTACGGATCACGGGCAGTTTGGAACTGACGCCGCCCGGTTCCAGTTCACTCAGATGCTCGCCGAGAACTGATTCGTATTCAAAACTGAGTTCGCCGCTGACACTGGCTTTATGCCCGTTTCCCTGCAGACATTCGTCATCGGGAAGCAGCACGCCGATCTGTGTGATCAGACTGTTCAGATCATAGGTGGAAAGATAGCCACCGACTTCCAGGGAATTCATATCCCCGGCATTACCGATCAGACCGGCGATGATGCGCAGCGTCATCCGGTCACTGCGTAAATTGGATTCCAGTCCGTTGATCGCTTCTTCGGTTTCGATCAGCAGATGGTCATAGCATTCGGTTTCGGTACGGAAATAGATCCGCAGGATGAAAAGGGTGGAGATCACCAGAAGGGTGATGATCACCGCAGCCGTAGCAAGACCGTAACGCACCAGCCGGGATGAAAAAACAGATGTTTTCTTTTTCTGATCATCCTTAGGTTTATCACTCATCTGCAGGATCCTTTCCCCAAGCCATTCAAAAGCCTTTTAAAAGCTGCCCCAAAGACTGCCAAAGGCCGTCCCAAAGTCTTCCAAAAAGAAGAGTTTGTATAAATATGCTGTCATGAACATAAAGTTCATACATTTAAATAGTATTTTAGCACATAATGCACACAAAATAAAGCGAAAATCATGAATTTTTGGGGAAAATCACTATACGGATCTCAAACAGAGAGGTTTGTGATATAATCAGAACGTGTGGCCACGGTTTTATGACCTTGCAAAGAAGCGTGGCCGGGGGAAATGATGTTGTTAGCAACAGGAGGGGAGAGAAATGCAGAACAGATTGACGGAAGAGGAGATCAGGGCATCGGTATGTGAGACAGGGGAGATAACGCCGGACGAGACATTGGATTTTGATGTGGTCGTGGTCGGGGCCGGAGCTGCCGGTGTGCCGGCAGCCGGATGGGCCGCAGAACTGGGCGCAAAGACCGCGCTGCTGCAAAAAGAGATCAACGTGGTATCCCAGGGAAACTGCGGATCTGCGATCATCAAGTCGAGATCGACGGAAGCCGGGATCGCCAAGTGGATCCATCATACCAACGGCCTGTGTGACTGGCGCGCCGATGTCAAACAGCTGCGTGCCTATGCAGAGCATTCGGAAGAGGCGATGATCTGGTTTTTGAACCGCGCCGGACTGACCAAAGAGACGGAGTACGGGGACGGCAGCAAAGTCGACAGCAATACCGAGAGCGCGAAACTTCTGAATGACGGCGATAAGCTGTGCGCGTTTATCAGTACCAGCGGGGATTTCACCGGAACCTGGAAAGACCGGGAGAACAGTTATGAGTACGGGGATGACCACTGCTACTTCTGGGCACCGTGGGTAGGACCGAAGCCGCTGAATGTGGGCAACGCTCTCCGCAAGGTGGTGGACCGCGTCAAAGAAAACTGCCCGAACCTGGAGACGTTTTATTCCACACCGGCGGTACAGCTGATCCGGGAAGGCGGGCGTGTTGCCGGCGTGATCGCAAAAAATGCGGAGGGCAGATATATCCGTTTTAATGCATCCAAAGCCGTGATCCTGGCAACCGGTGACTATACGAACAATGCAGCGATGGTGGAACGCTGGTGCCCCGATATCGCAGCATTTGATAAAAAACAGTTTGGCAAGACCGGGGACGGTCATGTGCTGGCGATCAGTGCCGGCGCGCAGATGGAAAATCTCGGGCATACCAAGATGATGCACGATTTTGATTCGGCGCTGATGTGGGAAGAACCGTTTTTGTATGTAAATATGGAAGGAGAGCGTTTCACCAATGAGTATACGGGCTTTGTCTATATGGGTAATCTGCTGAAGTACCAGCCGTCTTACAAAGGCAGCATGCTGGATAATGAGCATAAAGAGAGCGGTTCAAAGGGATGGTACTGTACGATCTACGATGACAGCTATATGAGCTGGCCGGATGAGGTGTTTGTCAGCGGCAAGGTGCCGCCGGCCGTGATGGAAAAATTCATTCCCGGCGCCGTAGAAGATCCGAAGGGCGTGTTTAAGAACCTGATCGATCTGCACCGTTGCGATACGCTGGAGGAGCTGGCAAAGGAACTGGACATCCCTTACGAGAAACTGAAGGCGTCGGTGGACCGCTATAACGAGCTGTGTGAGAAAGGCTGTGATACCGATTTCGGTAAGCCGGCCAAATATATGCACAAGATCGAAAAAGCACCGTTCTGGGGAGCGCGCAAGCATATCCGCGTATCGGCGGAAGTATCCGGCGTGGTCACCAATGAGAATGCGCAGGCGCTGGATGAAAACGGTGCGCCGATTCCGGGGCTGTACTGTGCCGGAAATCTGGGCGGCCCGTTCTACGGCGGCGCGGACTATCCGTTCCATCAGACCGGACTCTCTCTCGGAAGATGCTATACCTTCGGAATGATCGCAGCAAAACACGCGCTGGGACAGCTGTAAATATCCGGTTACACAAAGGGGAAGCGACAGATGGAAAAAGATTATCGGGAAAAGTCTCTGCAATACTGGGAAGGGGTTCACGAGGAGCAGGACTATGACAGAGCGTCCATACGTGTAGATGACTGGCTGGAACCGTTTGATGAGATCATCATGGGAGCAGAACAGCCGATCCTGGATCTCGGATGTGGTGGCGGAAATGATACGCTCTATCTGCTGAAGAAAGGCAAAAAAGTGGTTGCCTGCGATCAATCGGAACGTGCGATCCGGCGGATGCGGAAGAATTTTCCGGAGATCACGGAAACGAAGTGTTTCAATATGCTGGATGGGCTTGCGTTTCCTGAGGATTCCTTTGAAGTGGTGATCGCGGATCTCAGCCTGCATTACTTTACGGAAAAAGACACTGCATTTATCATCTCGGAACTGCAGCGTATCCTTATTCCCGGCGGACATTTGCTGTTGCGGGTGAACTCCGTAAATGATGTGAATCATGGTGCCGGACAGGGAAAAGAAGTGGAACCGCATCTGTATGAATCCGAAGCGGGAACGCTGAAACGATTCTTTAACGAGAGCGATATTCGAAAGTTCTTCAAAGAATATAAGATCGATTACCTGAAGGAAGAAACTATGAGCCGGTATAAACTGGAGAAAAAACTGTTTTGTGTATGTGTCCGGTTCTGAAATCAGGCTGAAGCTTAAAAGGATTTTGAGTAGAATATGTTGAGTAATACAACTCCTAAGTCTTCGGATTTGGGAGTTTTTTAGTTGTTCAGTACTTGGAAGCTGACTGTCAAAAATTTAATTAGCACTTGGACGCTGACCACATATAGTGTCAAATATTGGACCGGAAACATGGATAATGGAGATATAAGACGTGGGAAGCTCGGGAAGCGGACCCGCAAAAGAATGCGAAAGGTAACCACAAATATACAGTACAGATAAGGGCGGTGACATTATGAGCAAATACGTTGTTGTGGATCTTGAGATGTGTAAGGTTGCTCCGGAGAAAAGGAAAGCAGCCGGGTATGGCCGTGGAAGTGAAACGATACAGATCGGGGCGGTTCTTCTGAATGAGAAGTATGAGATTACCGATGAATTCAACATCTTTGTTCGACCGGAGTATGGCTTTATGGATACGTTTATCATGAATCTTACCGGGATCAACTCCAGGGAATTGCGGGATGCACCGTCAATGAAAGAAGCTCTGCTCAAGTTTATTGATTGGATTCCGGAAGATGCACAGGTGGTTTCCTGGAGCAATACGGATCGTGGGCAGATCAAGTATGAGGCTGCTAAAAAGGGAATCGTTCATGACAGACTGGACACAATATTGGAGACATGGATCGATAGCCAGGAAATGTTTATGGAAAAGATCGCTGCAGAACGGAAATATAAGTTATCGGAGGCGTTGATCGTATCGGACATTGACCAGCAGGGGAAGGAGCATAACGGTCTTACAGATGCATATAATACAGCGAAACTGTTTTCAAAGATGATGGTTGAGCCGCAGATGAAATTGAATCCGTATTTTGTGGATTCTCGAAGGGAGAAAGAGGAACGCTTCAGCTTTTCGATGGCGGATGCCTTTCGAGATATTCATTTTGAATAATCATGAATGGAGTAATTTGACAATTTGAGTAAATTGTTTATAATAAAAGGTATATATAGGCAAAGCCATTGAAAAATGGTGGCGCAAAGCTATAGGGACTAAAGATTATGTGGTATACGATGATCAATGTCAGCCAGTTGCAGAAAGATAAGCATGCTATGGCATTGTGATTTATCATCACGATGCCTTTTTTAGTATTGAAATAGATGAGAGGAGATAGATACGAAGGCGGGAAGATAGATTTTTATCATTAATCAAAGTTGCTGATCTACTATAACATAAATGGGGGACATAAAAATGCATACAAGTTCAAAAAGTTATAAGAGTGGAATAATTAAACAGAGTGTGAAGAGTGTTTTCATAATAAGTTTATTATATTTTTTTGTTTTTAATTTATTCTTTCAAAGTATCTATGTTAAAGCAGGGGATACTAGCTATGCTCCAGGTGGGAAAATGTATGTTTTCGATAAGGATAGCAAATATGAGATCTCGACTTCTGGTGGGACAACTATATCCGGTAGTAATACAATTGGATCATTTTCAATTAGCGGGGATCTGACGGAACAAAATGGCGGAGGTATTCTGGATTCTTATGATGTAAAAAATGGAAATATTGCCTTTTCGTATAATGTTCGTAGTAGCTCTTTATCAGCAGGCGATAAAGATTGGCATTTGTATAAGGATACAAAGAAAACGGTAGATGATATAGAACTGGAAAAGCAGATTGGTAAAGGTGTGATTATTGTTGAAACATCATTAGATAATGCGAATTGGGTTACAGATGTAGTAATTACAAATGCATTTGATACTAGTGGTGGGGCACTCCGGAACCCGATATATAATACTAAAGATATACAGTTGGTCAATGGGTGTTATTATCGTGTGATAATAGCATATGAACAAGAGCGGATTAATGAACCGGATGGCATTTTTGATAAGAAGAAGGAATATCGAAAATGTGCTGAAGTATATGAATTCTATGCAATAAATAAAACAGAATCATCACTGGCGGCATCACCTAGTGATACACCAAGATTGGAATATTCAGATTTTATTAATACCGGAAAAGAGAATAATGGCTATTCGGGAAATGAGGCTGTTGGAAACAAGGATCCTCATTATGGTTGGAAAATAGGCCGATTTATAGTTAATGGGTATACAAGTGAGGTAAAACTGGATGGAAACAGTGTTTTTTTGAAAAATGTAGGTGATAGGGTAACATTGTGGTTTCGGTTAGAACAGAATATTAATGCATTGAATGGAAATGATAAATTATCTATTGCTATGGATGATAATGCCCATGACCAGTATTTTCAAATACAGAATACATATTTTAAGAGAGGCGCGTTGATTATTCGATATAAAGATCGTGAAGGGGTGTATAGTGATCCTATCATTTACACTGATTTTTTGGCTGCGAATGCGACTACTGGGGCTAATACAAAGGTCGAATTGTTTGAAGAAGGGGATTATGAAGTCTCATTGGATTATGAGATAAATAATGCAACGCAACTTATTCCAAGTGTATCTGATTATAAAATATTTTTTACATTTTCAATCCGAAACGGAAACAGTATGGTTTATCCATTTGATGCTGTTACAGGCGCTGAATTATCAGATAGATCAGTTACACCAAATGGTTTTCGATTGGATATGGCCAAATCGCGTTATTTAAGTATTAATGTAAAACGCGAGGTGTTTGCACAAGGCCCCTCAGGTTTAACAAGCGACGTCCGTTTTAATAGACCGGCTAAGGATGGAGAAACATATTCGGAGGAAGGCGTATACACTTTTACGGTAAAGAATCTATATA
>JAFWRC010000196.1 GCA_017508825.1 Lachnospiraceae bacterium | reverse complement strand
TGGGCTGATGACTCATAATAGAAAATTATGAATTGCAGTCAACCAACAAGAGCTGGGCTGATGACTCATAATAGAAAATTATGAATTGCAGTCAACCAACAAGAGCTGGGCTGATGACTCATAATAGAAAATTATGAATTGCAGTCAACCAACGAGAGCTGGGCTGATGACTCATAATAGAAAATTATGAATTGCAGTCAACCAACAAGAGCTGGGCTGATGACTCATAATTGAAAAACATGAATAGCGGTCACACAACGAGAACTGAGTTAATGACTCATATAAAAAAAATGAAATGCAGTCATCATTGTAGAACTGAGGACATAGATACTAATAAATTCAAGTTAGTTGGGATGGTAAATTATTTCGGAAAACATATTCCGGTCAAGGGGATGAAGATTTGAAAGAGCAGAAAACAGTAGTTTACAAAGGGATTGAATGTACGCTCTATAAGTTCTATATGGCAGAGGATGATGGACCGCTTGTGAGAATCATTAATGCAAAGGATATTGATAGAGCTTATGCACTTGGATTTAAATGTGTAGGTTATCCGGATGAATTGGTTAAGTATATTTCAGAAGAAGAATATAAACTATTGATGCAAGGATAACTCAACGTGATCCGAGTCTTTATGCAAATCTTGTGTATATATATGAAGAGAATATGGATGAAGGACAAAAGAAAAAGTTAGTACGCTTAAAAGCACAGGCAAAAATAGATGGTCGAAAGCAGAGTTTACAGAAAAATGTATTGTTACAGGAATGCTTGGAATCATTAAGTTTGTATAGCATTGTTGAAGATGAGAATGCGATTGAACATATTGAATCTATTGCTTCATCTCCGAATTCAGAAATCCATTCGCATGATGATAGGATAAGGTGCTGTTTGAGGCGGAGAGAGTAAGAGACATTTCAACGGATCCCTCTCCTTGCCAACATCTTCTCATGATGGAGGGCACTGAATGAGCATTATTATCAAATAACAAAAATATGATATTGGAGCAGGAAAGCGCAGTTATCGAGAATGATACCTGCGCTTCTTCTTTGCCTACAAGTACAGTAACACGCACGATCGGCAAGACCACCTATATTGCCAATCTTCACTTCAGGGAGCAGGGGCAAACCTTTTCTCAGAAGTTGAAAAGGGTTTTAATAGCAGAATGCTCTTAAAACTGATGTCCAGCAATACTTATCCAAATCTAACAAAAAAGCACAGATTTGGATAAGTATTATTGACAAAACGAAATGAAAAGAATATTATACTCGTATGAAGAAGAAAATAATTGGTAGAACAAGAGAATATACGAGACTTGATAAATGTATGCGCGAGGACATTGCTCAGCTGGTTTTGGTTTATGGGCGCAGGAGAGTTGGAAAGACTTTTCTGATCAACCAATACTTTGGGAATACATTCGCATTTAAACTGACCGGTGCATATAATAAGCCTAAAACCGACCAGTTGGAGGCGTTTATAAATGAGCTGAATCGAAAAACGCATAAGAAAATGCCGGCACCGAAGAACTGGATGGAGGCTTTTGAACTATTACGGGAATACATTGAAAGTTTGGATCCCGAGAAAAAATGTGTTGTTTTTTTTGATGAGATGCCGTGGCTTGACACACATAGATCCGGTTTCCTTTCTGCATTTGAATATTTTTGGAACGATTTTGGTTCTTCAGTAGATAATCTCGTATTTATTGTGTGCGGGTCTGCAACCTCGTGGCTTGTAGATAACATAGAACATAATAAAGGGGGATTGTTTAATCGTCAGACATGCAAACTGTTCTTGGAGCCTTTTTCGCTTTGTGAGACGGAAGAATACTTGATCAATAAAGGTATTCATTGGTCGAGATATGATATTACCGAATGCTACATGATAATGGGTGGTATACCATATTATTTGAGTTTGTTAGACAAGGAATTGTCTTATCTTCAAAACATTGATTATTTATTTTTCAGGAAGAAAGCTGAATTATGGGATGAATTTGATCATCTTTACAATACTTTGTTTTCGCAAGGGGAAAACTATATTTCCGTCGTTTATGAGCTTAGTAAAACGAAAAACGGACTGACCCGAGAGGATATATCTAAAAAGACAGGTATTGCGTTAAATGGAGTATTATCCAAGATTATAAAGAATCTGGTTGACTCCGGTTTTGTAAGAGAAAATCAGTTTTTTGGCAAAAAGAAGAAAGATACCCTTTATCAGTTAGCTGATTACTACTCAAGTTTTTATTTTAACTATATAAGGGATAACAAAGGCAGGGATGAACGCTATTGGAGCAACACGCTCGATGCTCCGGCGAGAAAGACCTGGGCCGGAAATATGTTTGAACAGGTCTGTAAAGATCACATAGGCCAGATTAAGCAGAAAATCGGGATACTTGGCATTTTATCCAACGAGTCAATGTGGTTTGTAAAGCCGGATAAGAAACTGGGAACAGCGGGAACTCAGATTGATTTAATAATTGATCGACGGGATAGAGTTATAAATCTATGTGAGATGAAGTTTTCTCTTAGCGAATTTACAATCGACAAAGATTATGATGAAAAGCTAAGGAAACGTATAGAAACCTTCCGAAAGAAAACCGGAACAAGAAAGGCAATACAGATTATTTTTGTGGTAACATATGGAGTGGAGGCTAACCCGTATAGCGGAATTGTACAAAAACAAGTAGTGTTAGATGATTTGTTCAAAAAGCAGGATGCTTAATGCTTATCTTAATCGTGTAATTTATCAGCAATTTGGATAGGTATTAGAACGATAGCGATGATCTTTTGGGATCATCGTTTTTTTGCGGAGAATGTGGCTTGACAAATTGCTGATCTGAAATATAATGATTGTAATATAACATATGTTATGTAAAGGAGAAACTGATATGCCGCCAAAAGTCAGGATCACAAAAGAGATGGTAGAGGATGCTTCTTTTGAGATCATCCGGGCAAACGGACATGAAAATCTGAATGCCAGAACGATCGCAGAGTATCTGAAATGTTCTACGCAGCCGGTTCTCTACAGTTTTAAAACTGTGGATGAGATCAGGGAAGCAGCATACAGAATAGCGGATGAGTATCATACTGCCTTTATTATGCCCAAAGAGGACGATGGAAATCCGATGCTTGCGCTCGGACTCAATTATGTCCGTTTTGGCTACGAGGAAAAGAACCTGTTCCGTTTTCTGTTTCAGACGGATCAGTTTGGAGGCATGGATGTCGCAACGCTTATGGACAATCCGGGGCTGTCAGAGATCATGGAAATAATGGCGAAAGGTATGAACTGTGATATCCGTGAAGCAAGGGAAATGTTTTTTACGTTTTTCTGTGCAGCACATGGGCTGGCCAGTCTTCTGGCCAACAATTCTGTGGAATATGATGCGGATCAGAGCAAGAAGATGCTTATTAGTATCTTCGATGGTATGATCGCATCGGGAAAGGGAAGGTAAAAAATGACGGAAAAAACACAGAAGGAAAATAAAATGGCAGCAGTTTTCCTGATCCTAATGACAGTTCTGTCATTTGCTAATCTTATAAAGATTGAAACGGAGAATGGTCTGCTTAAGCTTGCGGGATTTGTTGTGGTCATCGGTGTTGTTGCATTTTTTTTGACACGCAAAACGAATGACTCTAAAGACGAAGGTCTGAATATAAAGACCTGCCCGGGCCAGCTGAAGAATAAGAAGGTCATAATCCTTATGCTGATACCTGTTATTTTTGATATACTGACGATTTATATTGATAAAGCGTTTTTTCCGGAGGTTACGGAACATATGCTGGCGCGGCTTCCCTTCGAGATAGATCCGTCAAAGATCATACCGATACTTATAGAGCTTTTGTTTGTGCCTTTGGGTGAAGAGATCGCGCTTCGGGCATTTTACCAGAAGCAGTCGGCCAAGCGGATCGGTTTTGTTCCGGCGATCCTTATCACTTCTTTTATTTTTGCGATGGGACATTTTTCCTATGACAATCCGGTTGTTGTGGTCCTGGATCTTGCAGGTGTATTTATTGATTCTATATTCTTTGGTCTGATCTTTAAAGAAACAGATAATGCGTGGTGCAGTTGGATATCGCATTCTTTGGCCGATATCGCTGCGGTCATCGTGATCCTGTTTTTTGTATAGCATTTCCTACTTTACTATAATATGCTTATATTTGGGGAAAATTCGGTAGAAAACGATACTTTCCCCAATTATACGGGTAAATACTTTCTTATAATTTGGGAAAGTGTTAAAATCAGAGTAACTGTCCAAAACAGCCCGAAGAACCACAAGGTTTTGAACAGTTACAAATCGGGTTATTCTATATTAGGCAAAGCAGGAGAATGAAAATGTCAGAGATGGATACCACAGATCAGATTAAAGTACTGATGATAGACGATGATGAGCTGATCGCCAGGTCTACCGCCAAGTATTTTAATTTTGTAGGGGTAAAGACGGCGTATGTTACAACTTACGAAGATGCCGTAGAATTTTTAGAGCACCATACGGTGTCATTGCTGCTTCTGGATATTAATCTGGGGGAAAGATCCGGATTTGATCTTTGCACGGAGATCCGGGAAAAGTATGATATGCCGATCCTGTTTATCAGTGCACGGACAAGCGATGATGATGTGCTTATCGCGTTGAATATCGGCGGGGATGATTATATCACGAAGCCCTTTACAACGAATATCCTCCTGGCCAAAGTCAAGGCAGTGCTTGCCAGATATGAGAAAGCCAAAGAGGATGCGATGTTTGTGGCAGCATCTTATCAGGCGGCGGATCGGAAGAATAATGAGGAAAAGATACTTATCCGGGATGGAGTGTATCTGGATACATCCCTGCATAAACTGGAAGTGAAAGGACATATTGAAGAACTGAGAGATATGGAGTATAAGCTCCTGCTGTATCTGTTGGAAAATGCAGGCAGGGTCGTGACAAGGGATGAGCTGCTGCAGAAGGTATGGGAAGATGAATACACCTGTGATGCAACGATCACGGTGCATATACGCGAACTTAGAGGGAAACTTGAACCGGATCCGAAAAAACCGACGGTGATCAAGACGGTATGGGGTGTCGGATACGTAATCGAAAAGGGTGATTGATGAGAGGATATATAAAGACAGTCATTATCATGGCAGTGATCTTTCTGCTCGGCATCCTGTTACTTATCCTGAAAACAAAAGACCTTGGTGCCGCTGCAGACAGAGATTCGCGGGAACAGGTCATTTTGCTGAATCAGATCGCAGGATGTGCGACGGAAAAAGCCGATGATCTGAAAGAACTGGAGAAAAACGGATTTCACTGTGACTATGTGATCGTTGATACCACGGATAACATACTCTATTCTCATATAGAAAAAGCGAATGCGCCGGATAACATATCGGTAGAATATGCGATCCAAAAACGCTATCCGTATATGTATCTGAAAAAAGACGATAAGATATGGGGCGCTGTCATACTGCTCGATGATGTAACAGACGAGATCCGTTCCTTCCGGGATCGGTTTATCCTTGGGGCAGGTGTATGCTGTTTCCTGATCCTGACGGCGTGTATAGGCTATGGTCTGTTTATCCGCAGGACGGTGATCCTACCGTTTCGCAATCTGAAAGATTTTGCCGGAAGTGTGGCGGAGGGGAAACTGGATGCGCCGCTGGATATGGACCGCGGAAATATGTTTGGCGCTTTTTCCGAGAGTTTTGACATTATGAGAGAAGAACTGGCGGAATCCAAACGGCGGGAGCTGGAACTGCAAAAGAAAGAGAAGGAACTGGTGGCATCGCTAAGTCATGATCTGAAAACTCCGGTGACCGGGATCAAAGTGACTACGGAATTTCTGGAGATGCGGCTTTCTTCAAAGATCGATACAAAAGAGGAGAAGATTTTCTTTGACAGAGAAGAGATTGTTGATATGCTCGAAGATACAACAGGGATCCGTCAGAAGACGGAACAGATCGATACACTCGTGTCGGACCTGTTCACATCGACACTGGATGATCTGGGAGAGTTTAAAGTATTTCCCGGCGATGAAGAATCCTCTGTTCTTGCGGATATCGTGCGCAGTTATGATACAAAAGGCTGTGTGAGAATGGGAGAGATCCCGGCAGTGGTCATACATATTGATCGAAAACGCATGGGACAGGTCATAGGAAATGTGATCGCGAATTCTTATAAATACGCGGATACAGACATCGATATAGCTTATGAGCTGGCGGAAGGCTATCTCGAAATGCAGATCAAAGATCATGGACCGGGAGTACCGCGCAGCGAGCTTGACCTGATCATAAATAAGTTTTATCGCGGTAAAGACTGGGAAAATTCGGGTAAGGACGGAAACGGGCTCGGGCTTTACATCGCCAGGTCATTGATGAAAAAGATGGACGGAGACCTGATCGCGGAATCGGATGGAGACGGTCTTATGATCCGGCTGGTCATCCGGTTGAGCTAGGAACCGTTTTTTAGAAATCTGCCACATCTTAGAATTTTTTTAGATTTTCATTAGTTTCATTTTAGGAACATTTTTCAGAAGTCATTTATAATGCCCTTATAGTCAGGAAGAATCTGATGCAGAAAAGAAAGGGTGTTATATATGGCTTCATTTGTTTTAAAAACGGAAAAGCTCTGCAAGTCATTCTCAAACGGAGGCAGACAGCAGCATGTGATCAAGAATCTGGATCTGGAGATCATCCAAGGTGATTTCACGGTTATTATGGGTGCATCCGGCTCCGGTAAGTCTACGCTGCTGTATGCGCTGTCAGGGATGGATAAACCGACTACGGGAAAAGTTTTCTTTGGTGATACACAGATCCAGGACTACTCCAATGATGAATTGGCGGTATTCCGGCGCGGTAACTGCGGTTTTGTATTCCAGAGCATCTATCTTCTGGAGAATCAGACCATACTGGATAATGTGCTGACCGGTGCATTGATCGTACAGAAAAATTCACCTGAACTGGTAAAAAAAGCAAAGGATCTTTTGAAAAAGGTCGAGATAGCGGAAGATATGTGGAACAAATATCCTAACCAGCTTTCCGGTGGGGAAGCCCAGCGCGTAGGCATTGTCCGGGCTGTGATCAACGATCCGAAGATCCTGTTTGCAGACGAACCGACAGGGCAACTGAACTCCGCATCCGGACAGGATGTGCTGGACATCTTTACAGAAGTGCATAAAAACGGTCAGAGCATTGTCATGGTAACGCATGATCTGAAAACAGCTCTGAGGGGAACGAGGATCCTGTATCTGCGGGATGGCAGGATCGAGGGTGACTACCGTATGGCGTCGTATGGTGAGGATGATCCAAAGGAGCGGCGTGACGGTCTGTCAGCTTTTCTGGAAGAAATGGGATGGTAAGGGGTGAGAACATGAATATACTACGTTTATCACTGTTTAATCTGAAAAAGAATAAAAAAGAGGCGGTTGCCATTGTCTTCCTCGCGATGATCACAACGCTCATGCTCGCCGTGTTTGCGTCAAATATCTCAAAAGCAAACAAGGCATTTGATGACAGTTTCGCACAGGCAGGTTCAAAAGATACCTGCGTTATGATAGAAAAAGATAAATACCGTGATGAGTATAAAGCAATCCTTGAAAATGACTATGGCATTACGGACATAACCGAGACCGAAGCCATATATGTTGATATTCTCGATTTCATAAATAACAACGGTGAGGATCGTAATTATAAATCCATTTTCGTTAATGAAAAGAACGAACGCAGGATGGAAGATTTTATAAAAGCAGATAAACTCAGCGATGAAGAGGTCGAAAAGCTGGAACACCCGGTATGGCTGCCGATGTTTTTCAGAATCAGTGAGGGTTACAGGCCCGGAGATACACTGACTGTCTGCAAAAACGGCAGAGAATACCCCTTTACGATAGCGGGTTTTTACAAGACGGGGTTGTATAACTATTCAGGTTACGGTTATAAAATGGTCATATCCGATAACGACTATGAACTGTTCAAAATACTCTTCAGCAGCGGCTATGATTCGGTATGTACTGCACTTTGTTTTGATTCCGAAGGTACAGAGTATACCGAGGAAGGACATTTAGGAAAGTGTGAGACGATCAGCGGTGAGAACATCGATTCGCATTATATGTGTGATGTAGTATGTTTTGAAAAAACATATTCTCTGCAGTTCATCAATATGTTCAGTTATTTCCTGGCGTTTTTTTCAGGGATCACCATGCTGTCGGCGGTGCTTATGATCATGAACCGTATATCCAATGATATAGAAGATCAGATGCAGCAGATCGGTGTACTGGAAGCCCTGGGATACAGATCCGGAGATATTTCCCTTGCCTATGTTTACGAATATGTGATAACAGCAGGAATCGGTGCGATGCTTGGTATTGTCGGAGCGGTTCTTGTGAGTCCTTTGATGAATAACGGCATACAGAATATGATAGGAAGACCTGTGACG
The DNA here is from genome assembly GCA_017508825.1 of Lachnospiraceae bacterium. Classification (GTDB taxonomy): domain Bacteria; phylum Bacillota; class Clostridia; order Lachnospirales; family Lachnospiraceae; genus NK4A136. Next base: position 26,749 of record JAFWRC010000196.1, on the reverse strand, counting down.
GTCAGGACAGAAGAGGGCATGATATTTCTCGCAGGCCTGATCGTGATCGTTCTGGTGACCGCATTTGCGCTGATAAAAGCGGCAAAAGTAAAGAAATATCCACCTGTGGTGGCATTCAGAAAAGGGATCCGCACACACCATTTCGGCAGGAACCTTCTTCCGCTGGAAAGGTCTAAGGGAAACATCAATACCTTCCTTGCGATGAAGAGTCTTTTCGGCGACATCCGGTCCGCGATCGGAACGGCTGTCTGCATAACAGCAGCAGGTACGGCGATATTATTTTCTGTGACAGGTGCGGATTTCTTCAGTAGAGGCATTGACGGACTTATATCCATGACCGGATATGACATTGTTACAAATGTCGTACTGCAAAACGGTGTTGATGCATATGAGATCAGGGACGAAATCGCCGGTATGCCGGGTGTGAGAAAGGCACTTGTGAACTATCAGACAAGATATCTCTCCGTTAAGGGGACCGAATACGGAGGTACTGCTGTTATATTCGACGATTATAACGAATCGGAGAATATCCGGCTCATAGACGGCAGATACCCGGAGCAGGATAATGAAGTGATGATAACGGTTCAGAGAAAGAAGCTTGTCGGTACGGATATCGGTGACAGCATCGTGATCAAAGGCAACGGAACCGAAACAAAATATATTGTAACGGGCATGACAAGCTCCATTATGAACAACGGAACGATGCTGTATCTGACCTCGGAAGGCTACCGCCGCGCCTGCCCCGATGCACGTCCAAACACCATTTCCGTGTATCTGAATGACGGCGTGACCATGGAGCAGTTTGAACAGAAGTTGAACGAAAAGTACGGCTCTTCAGCGAAGAACAGTGTAAACGCAGGAACTTCAAACGGAACTCTTGAAGAACGCATACGGGCAGTTGCAGATGAAAAACTGGCTTTGCTCACCTCGCAGTATGGCGTGACAAATATCGACTATGCCGTAGTCGTTGACGGTCAGGTAATAACAGGAAACAGCAGGCATTTTATCGTAAAGGAGGTTACCTCGTTTATGACGTTGGCGGAGCAGGAGATGAGCGGTGTTGCTGTGGTAGCGGAATACGGCTCTATAGGAGCGGCAGTTGTTCTTTCGGCGGTGATTGCTGTGATACTCGGGCTTATTGCTTCCTCAAACGTAAAACGGCATCGCAGAAAACTCGGAATTATGAAGAGTATGGGCTATGCCTCGAAAGACCTTATGAAGCAGATCGCAATAAAAACAATGCCTGTCACGGTGATATCCATAGTGACCGCTTCCTTTGCAGCGAAGTATGTATACAGTGCTTTCTGGTTGATGATGTTCGGCACTGTCGGAGAGCTGAACATACCACTGACGGTCATCGCAGATGTGATCCTGATCGTATTTTGTTATGCAGTGACTTATATCAGTGCCGGGAAGATCCGGGAAGTATCCGTCACAGAACTTATGACGGAGTAAGGAGAGGTTATGAAAAAAACAATGATCGCATTTATGGCGCTGCTGATGCTGAGCGGCTGTGGCAGTGCATCCGAAGAAAAAAAGACCGGCAGTCCGGAAGCAATGATCAATACAGTATTTTCGGATCCGGTGGTAAGTGACAATGAATATATCTATTGTGTGGGATCGGTAAGCAAGATCTATTCCACTGCCGCTGTCATGCAGCTCGTTGACCAGGGACTGGTGGAACCGGATACGCCGGTCACGGAATATATCCCCGACTTTACCATGGCAGATGATCGGTACAGGGACATTACGGTGCGTATGCTTATGGATCATACTTCCGGGATCTTGGGTTCGGTAGGGATCAACAGTGATCTTTATGATGACAATGATGGATCCCATCATGACAATCTGCTGGAGCAGCTTTCAAAACAACGTCTGCGAAACGATCCGGGGAAATACGCAGCCTACTGTAATGACGGCTTTGGGCTGTTGGAGATCATCGTAGAAAACGTTACGGGTATGAGTTATACCGAATATGTCAGAGAAAACATATCGGATGCACTGGGCGTGATGCATACGGGTACCCCGGTAGATCTGTTAGGTTCGGATATGCTGGTGCCTTCGTTTTCTGTCGGAAATCTGCGTCTGGATACCTGCTATTGCATGTGTCTTGGGGATGGCGGAATCTACGCGACAGCTTCCGATACGGCGGTATTCGGGGCATCCTTTTTTACAGGCGATGACACGCTTCTTTCGGATGCTGCAAAGGAAGGTATGGCGACACGCAGGAGTGACAATGCATACGAAGATGAAAATGGTCTTGGATGGGATTATGCGGAAATGCTCCGCTATGAACAGCAGGGTGTGAAGGTGGTCGGCAAGGGTGGTGATGTGAGCATGGATCATGCCTTTCTAATGGTAGCTCCGGACGAACAGATCAGTATAGCGGTACTTTCAAATGGCGGAAGCAGCGCGATCAACGATCTGGTTGCACAGACTCTTATGGATGTAGTCTTAGAGGAAAGGGGTATTATGATTGAGGAACCGGGACAACCGGATTGTACGATCATTGAGAATATCCCTGAGGAATATAATGACTATGCAGGCTGGTATGTTATGACCTTGGGAGAAGGTGACACGCTCTGCAGGATCTCTTTTCCGGAGGGGAGATACCTTCACATCGAAAAGATCTCTTCACGTAAAACTACATATACGGATTATGTTTATACAGCCGACGGAGATTTTGCGGAACTTGCCTATGAGGTAGAGGAAAGCGGATTCGATAAGCGGTTATATGCAGGGGGCAGCAGCCGTCTGTCCTTTGAGAAGAATGCAGACGGGACATTTATCCGACAGTCCGGCGGTCGCACCTACCCCGGGATCGGTACCATTAATAAAAAGACTTATTCGGGACAGAGGATAGAGCAAAAGGAAGTGAGCGGTGATGTAACGGACGGATACAGAGCCTATGACAGAAATGACTTTTTGCTCGTGAGCGACAAGTATTCATCGCAGCATTATGAGGATACGGGTATTGCACGGATTTCAGTGATCGATGAGCTTGACGGATATGCTTTTTTAACAGGCAGAGGTGTGGATTTCCTGATGGAAATGGCGGATGGTGAACATCTCATATCTCCCAAGAATATGCCTTCCTCATCCAGCAGAGACCTGATGGATGTAACGGTGGGTACGGATGAAAACGGCAGAACGGTGATCGATACCAGTACAGGACAGCGTTATGTATCCGCAGATGGTATTCCGGAACTGGGTATATCGGATACGAGTGTTGAATTGAAAGAGACTGCGGGCTGGTATGATATCTCCGACAATCTGGCAAACACTCCGCTGACGATCGAAAGACCGGAAAACAGCGCAGTGATCGTTTTCAACCGGTTTGATGAAATGATCTATTCTTCCCATGTGAAGGATGCAGGAAACGTGATCCCCACACCAAAAGGCGGCAGGGTGCTGTTCCTCGGACAATCGGGAGATGTATTTGAAATACGGTAGTTAATGATATGGTCAACCTTTCTTAATCTTGGATTTTTTGTCAGATTAAGAAAGGTTGAAATTATTCTGTAAAGTTATGGTCCTTTGAACAGTTGTCTTGACGTATGAATATTTATATGATAATATTCGTATGAATAGACAAGAGTAAATATTCATAGAAGGGAATTATTATGGCGGTTGCTTTTACACAGGAACAGAAAGATGAGATACAGGGGAAGTTAATAGAAGCCGGATTGGAACTGAGCGGCGCAATCGGATTTAAGAGGATGACGATCTCCAGGATAACGAAAGCTGCAGGGGTTGCGGTCGGATCCTTTTATATTTTCTATGATTCCAAGGAAAGTTTTGCTAAGGCCCTGATCGCTGAGACGGAAGAACGGTTAATGAGAAGTCTGATGCCGAAGCTTACAACGGACGGAACCATCGAAATAAAGGTATTTCTGGATCTGTACCGTGACTGTTTCAGGCCGGAGAATAATTTTCTTCTCAGAATAAAGCTGGAAGACTGGGTATGGCTTAAGACGCACCTTGCCGGAGATGCATTTTTTGAAAGAGACGGGGATACGGAACGCCTTAATAAAATCATGCCGCATATAAGCGGTGTTCGTAAGGATATAGATCCCGGGATCGTGATAAACTTCATCAAGTCCATTTACGCGATATATCAGAACAGGGAGACCTTCTTCGAGGAATCTTTGGAGAGGAATGTGGACCTGATCTTTGACACGATCTATCGTTATATGAAGGAGTAAGGATCATTATGCTTGTAATATTTGAAGGATTGCTTTTGAGCTTCTGGCTGCTGCTGATCTGTGTGGCAGGTATTGCAAACGGCCCGGTGGGGCTGGTTGTGTTTTATGAGCAGGATGTGAAGGACAGGGTCGTTGAACTGGGACTGACCACAGTTGAAAAGATCAAAAAGATATCCGCGATCTCGGGACTTGCTCTTTTCATACCTCAATTGACAGTTATTCCGGCAGTGGTATATTTATATAATGGTGTGAATGGATTTTTACAGCTTCTGGGAATATATATGATCGCCAATCTGTTTGACCGGCTTTTTATCGATGAATGGTGGGTGGGACACACCAAAGCATGGATCATTCCCGGGACAGAGGATTTAAGACCTTATATTCCTGTAAGAACAAAGGTCAAAAAATGGACAGGTACCTGCATCGGATATCCGATACTGGCAGCGATATTGTCCGGGATCATGCAGATCATAAAGCTATGATATAATACAGATCAACAGAACATGAAAGAATTTCAGGAGAAAACGAAATGAAACGTTGTATTGCAGATGCTCCATGCAGAGCCTGAGGAGACTGTATGGAGGATAAAGGGTAACTGTTCAGAACAGTTACGATAAGTGAATCCTCAGACTTTGCTCTTTATGCATAAATAATTACTTGATAAAAGGAGCAAAGAAAAATGAATAAGAAAAGTGAATTAAGAGATTTTTATCTGCTTTGGAGTACGCAGAGTCTGTCGCAGCTCGGAAGCGCCATTACGGCATTTGCGCTGACACTGTGGCTGTATGAAAAGACCGGATCGGCGCTCAGTACGGCAGCGCTGCGGATCTGTACTTATGTGCCATATATCGTTATGAGCATATTTGCCGGGGCGATATCGGATAAGTTTGATAAAAAGAAAACGATGCTGGTATGTGATCTGCTGGCGGCGCTGACGACGATCGCGGTATTTGTTCTGTACAAAGCGGATTTGCTGTGTGTATGGCATCTGTATCTGATCAATGCCATCTCGGGTCTGATGAATACGGTGCAACAGCCGGCTTCGGAAGTTGCCTATACTTTGGTGACACCCGGGGAGCAATATCAGAAGACGGAAGGTCTGCAGTCGTTATCCAGGTCGCTTGTGACCATCGGTAATCCGGTCATTGCATCCGCAATCTACGGTATCGCAGGGCTGGACGCGGCAATTGCGGTCGATCTGGTTACGTTTGGGATCGCATTTATCACACTTGCAGTATTTGTCAGGATCCCGGAGATCCCGTCGGAAGACAGGGAAACGGAAGGGGTTCTGCAACTGGCAAAGGAGGGCATCCTGTATCTAAAAGAGAATCCCATGATCCTGTATGTGATCCTCTTTATGGCCGGTGTGAATTTTGTGGCATCTGCTTTTGACGCAGTCCTTCCGGCGTATATCATTCCGAATCCGAGAGGCGGAAACTATGTGCTGGGCATCGTGACATCTTTCTCCGGGATCGCAATGGTAGCCGGGAGCATCCTTGCAACGGTCATGCCAAAGCCAAAGGACCGGGTCAGAGTCATCTATCTGTCGATGCTTTTTTCACTCGGTACGGAAAATTATCTGTTGGCCTTTTCACGGAGTCCGCTGCTTTGGTGCATCGGTCAATTCCTGGGATGGGTGTTCGTTCCGGTGATGAGCACCAACCAGAATGTGATCATGAAGAATACCATTCCTGCCGCCTTGATGGGAAGAGTATATGCCTGCCGGAATACGCTTCAGTTTTTTACGATCCCGATCGGGCTTACCTTCGGCGGATTTATGGTGGATAAAGTGTGTGAGCCGATTATGACCGGCAGCAGCAGTGAGTGGCTGAGCTTTCTGTTCGGCAGCGGAAAAGGATCCGGTGCTGCATTGATGCTGTTCATCCTTGGTCTGATCGGAACGGGAATGTGCCTGATCTTCGGGCGTAAACTGAAGGGTTACAAATACTCCGATCCGGATAAGCTTTAGAAAAATGGTAAAGCGACCAAAAATCTAAAATAGAATATTGTAAGGAGATATACCTATGAGTATTTTGATCAAAGATACCACCAGGGAAGAACGTGAACGCATCGTTGCGGAATCCATCGGAAATGTGAATGGGGCATGCGACGGCTGCGCCAGCGGGCTGGCGGAGATGTACCAGGACTATATCGACGGGAAGCGAGAAATCCGGGACATCAATATGTCTTTCAAGGCAAACTATGAATCCGGTGACGACGGTCCGACAAAGAGCAGCTGCGGATACGTTTCGTAATAACGCGGGGATGCTTATGGAATACAGTATTGTAAGAGCAACAGAGGGAGACAGGAGCGAGATCCTGTCTCTTTATAAGATGCAGTTCGGACGGGAGTTCTGCCCGTGGGGGGAAGGTTATCCTTCGGATGAGACGATCGATTTTGATCTGTCCCGGGATGCTTTGTTTGTGATGAAAACGGATGGAAGCATAAAGGCAGCAATATCACTGGAAGAAGATGAGGATGTAGACAGGCTGCCATGCTGGGATGCGGATCTGGCACCCTCGGGTGAACTGGCAAGGCTTGCGGTGCATCCCGATCTGCAGAACCGGGGCATTGCACGGATCATGCTGCAATACGGCATGGACGAGTTGAAATGCCGGGGATATCGCGGCATTCATTTTCTGGTGAATAAGTTGAATACCAAAGCGATCCGGTCTTATGCGGCGTTTGCTTTCCGCAATGTCGGGGAATGCCATATGTATGACCAGGATTTCTGGTGTTATGAAAAGGAGCTTTGACGTGGGCAGAACTTTATTTTTTGATCTGGACGGCGTATTATTGGATACGGAACCGCTGTACCGGCGTTTCTGGATGGAAGCAGTCGTAAAGTGCGGCTATGAGATGCAGGAAGAAGAAGCGCTGGCATTACGCAGCCTGGATGCATCGCTGTCGAGAGCCTGGTTTGAAAAGCGCTACGGATCGGATATCTATGATACCGTGCGCGAGACCAGAAAAGCGCTGATGGAAGCGTATCGTGATGACCATAAGATACAGGCAAAAGCAGGGGCGGCAGAACTGCTTCGGGAGATGGCGGAAAAGAACATCCGGTATTTTATCGTGACAGCCTCTCCGTTATCCCGGGTGGAGCGCTACAAGAAGGACGCAGGACTGGAGATCGATCCGGCGCTGGTGATCTCTACCAAAACCATTTCGAGGGGAAAACCGTTCCCGGATGTCTATCTGGAAGCGCAGAGGATCGCGGGCTGTGCCCCGGAGGAGGCTGTCGCGATCGAGGACTCCCCCAACGGCATCCGCAGCGCCAAGGCTGCCGGCTGCTTTACGGTGATGATCCCCGACCTCACACAGCCGACGGAGGAGGATCTACAGTACTGCGACCTGGTCGTAAGGGAGCTGTCTGAGATCATTTCTTTAGCTGAATAGAATAACCATATCTTGCCTTTTTTGAGGAGATGAGGTGGCAAAATTGCAACTTACTCCGTCTGAGTTGCAACTTAGCAGCGATTCCATTGCGTAAGGACTTCCTTTTGAGTATGATGCGTTTGTAAGGAAAAAACAAACAAATCGGAGGAAGAAAACAATGAAAAACGTATGGAATGAGAATGTAAAAGGAACACTGCTGTTGTACTTCGGGCTGTATACGATCGCAACGATCACCAACAGCATCTTATATCTGGCACAGGGCATATTTGAAGATCCGGCCGGCAACTGGCACGAACTGGACAGAGCAATACTGGTAATGATCGTAACGGTTGCTTATGCACTGATCAAATATATCAAGGTAAAGAATTTCGCATTAAAGACCCTGATCGTATATGTACCGACGATGCTTCTCGTATTCGGTTATGTGTTCTTGAGAGGCCTGACTGCAGAACTTGCAAAATCCGCATACAGAGACATCTTCATCTGCTACACCATGGGATATGCAGTGGTAACGGTCATCGTACTGATCGCGGGCAAAATCAAAGGGAGCAAAAGAGTGACTGCATAAAAAGCAGTTACAAAGAGCAGTAAATGAAACTTGTAAAGACCAAAGAAGAAAACCTGGAAGAAAATTATCTGGAACTGCACTACGACCAAATGGATGAGGAGACGGGTGCAGTTCTGGAACGTCTTAGGGATACACTGAAATATATTGAAGGAACGTATGAAGATAAGAAGGTGACCGTTGCAGTTACGGATATCTTTTACTTTGAAGCGGTAGACAAGAAGGTATTTGCCTACACCAAAGATATGTGCGTGGAGATCAAAGAAGCACTGCGGGATCTGCTGGAGGAATATGAGAAAAGCGGTTTCGTCCGGATCAGCAAGTCGAATGTCGTCAATATCTATAAGATCAAAAAGCTTCAGGGAGATCTGAACATGCGCGTGATCATTTATCTGAAAAACGACGAAAAACTGGTGATGAACCGCAGCTATAAAAAAGATTTCTACGATAAACTGGCGAAGATCCAGGGAGGGAAGAGCAAATGAAACTGATCAACCGGAAAAACTTCATATCGATCGTATGCATCAGTTTTACCGTGTTGGTACTGGTGAAGCTGATCTGGGAAAAAGCGATCGGATTGACCGATCCCAGATATACGGAAAACATCTTTATCAGTCTCGGTTTTTCCGTACTCATTACCGTGATCCTGGCAGTGCATTACTATTTGCAGCGGTTTCCGTTTGTACCGGTCTTTGCCGGACAGTACCTGCTCACCGTCGGCCTGGTGCTGGGCGGTGTGTGGGCCATCGGGCATATGGTACCGCTGGCACCGACGGCATACCGGGATATGTTCATCTCCGTAACGATCCCTTTTGTTGTCTGCGCGATCATTTACTATGCCGTCTTCTTTCATCAGATCAAAAAGGCAAATGCGATCATTGAGAGCCTGAATGAGGAGTGATCCTCATTCTTCCTCCCATATACAGTTCACTGCCGTGATATCATTGTGTTGTTTACGGAGCGGTAGGTGGCTGCGTTGCTTGTGCGGGAGCATTTTCCGACAGACGCCCCCGGCCGCTGTTATCTTCCCCACAGCCGTTCAGTACCATTGCAGAGAAACCACGGGGACGGACCTGATGGTTTTTCGAAAAAAAGAAATGGATAGACAGCTGCAGAAATGGTATAATATCTGTAGCTGTTTTTTCGTATAGAGGGCGGTTTTGTCCTAAGAAGTCAGGAACAACGAACAAGGAGAGTTTCGGGATGGAAACCTGGTATTATGAAGTGGTAAGTATCGATGGAGATTATGCAAATCTGAAGCGGACGGATATCGAATCGGAGGATCTGAAACTGGTAGCACGAGCACTGCTTCCGGCAGAGATCGTAGAGGGTTCGCAGCTGAAATACGAGTTTATGCAGTATTCTTTAGTGCAATGAAAGAGATATCGAATAGAAAGTATCATAACCCTGTGCAACGGGGATTTTTTCCGGATCCTTCGGTAGTGCGTGTCGGAACGGATTATTATATGGTGAATTCGACGTTTCAGTATTTTCCTGCGATCGCGATCAGTCATTCAACGGATCTGGTCCATTGGGAACTGATCGGGCATGCGATCACGGATCCGGAAGAACTGGATCTGAGTGACATCCGGGATTCTCATGGCATCTGGGCACCGGATATCGCGTATGATAACGGAAGATTTATCATTATGGCGACGCTCCGTCTGAATGGAGACGGAAAAAGGGAGAACAATGTGCTCCGGCGGCAGTTGATGGTGAGTTCCGTCCGGCCGGAAGGTCCGTACAGCAAGCCGGTATGGCTGGAAGTGGATAATATCGACCCGTCACTATTTGTGGATGACGACGGAAAGCATTATATGGTGATCAGCCCCGGGATCAATCTGGTACCGTTAAGTGATGACTGTACAAAGGTGACCGGGGAAGAGATTAGGGTGTGGCCGGGGACCGGGGAGCGGTGCCCGGAGGGACCGCACCTTCTGAAGCACGGTGAGTACTATTATGCCATCCTTGCGGAAGGCGGAACGGGCTATGGGCATGGGATCAATGTAGCGCGCTCAAAAAATCTGTTGGGACCTTATGAGCCGTCTCCTTACAATCCCGTACTCCGGCAGACGGATCCGGATGCACCGTTGCAGCGCTGTGGTCACGGAAAACTGGTGGAAGACACCAATGGTGATTGGTGGGTATTTTATCTGTGCGGACGACCGAATCAGGGAAACTATACTACCATTGGTCGTGAAACAGCAATGGATCCGGTGAGGTGGCTTGCAGATGGATGGTTTCTGATCAATGAAGGAAAGGGGCCGGGGTTATGCGGGGATGCGCCGGCGCTTGCATCTATGGAAGTCCCGGAATGGAAGCATGATGATTTTGATCGGGATACCCTAGATCTGCACTGGCAGTTTGTGAGAAGACCGGCAAGAGCCAATTATTCCCTGAGCGAAAGAAAGGGCTGGTTTCGTATCTGGACACAGGATGGGATGCTGTCGGAGATCCGGGCGAAAAATACCCTGCTCCGGAGAGAGGAAGAACTGTGTTATGATGCGGAAACAAAACTGGAGTTTTACCCGCAGAGAAACGGGGAGCAGGCCGGTCTGACCTGTTACTACAGTACAGCAACCTATGTCCGGTTTTCCTTATGCTGGGAAGAGGGACGCAAATTGCAACTGGTGATCAACCGGAATCATGGAGAAGAACTGATCGCGTCCATAGATGCGGCTGCTGACGGACCAGTTTATCTGAAAACGGAAGTCAGAAATCTGACCAGAACCTTTTATTACAGTTATAACAGCAAAGAATGGATCCGGGCAGGCGTGCTGGAAGACTGTATCTATCTGTGCGATGAAGGCGTACCGGATGATCCGAAACGTCATACCGGAACGCTGGTCGGGATCTACGCAAATAACGGCGGATGCGGAAGCCGCATTCCTGCTGATTTTGATTATTTTACATTAACCAATATAAGATAAACAGGATCTCTTGGGAGTAAGGACGGCATGAGTTCAGATTTGAAGAGGAAAAAGATCGGGACAGAAGGTAAGATGGGAGATAAGAGTATTGCCGATGTGATGGAGCGTGTGATGGACAGCTGGAATGCTTCGGAATATAAGGATGCTGTGCAGATCCGCAATATCTCAGCAGGGATCGGCGGGTAACAGAGTGGGGGACCGAAACAAGAATGGGGAAAGGAGTCGAAAGATGGCGCTTGATCAGAGAAAAAGGATAGCGGTGTTTGGAAGTGGTCTGACGGGAAGGTATAAGTGCGGGCTCTGCAGGGCATTAAATATTGCGGCTGAGGATCTGGATGTGGATCTGATATACTTCAATTCCTACGGCAAGCTTCGGAGCATCTATTCGGTTGCGGAGGATCAGGAATCCGGTTTTTTAGAGTTTATCGATCTGGATCAGTTCGATGGTATTGTATTCGACGGTGAGGGCTACAATATCGATGGGATGGCGGACCGGGTGGAAAGAAAGCTCCGCACGGCAAAGTGTCCGGTCGTATCCATCAGCAGTCATATCGATGGTTTTTATAATATCGAATTTGATGATGCGGGCGGGCTTCGCGCGATGGTAGAACATTTTATCAATGACCATCATTTTACCAGGATCGGATTTATGTCCGGATATCTTACACATCCGGATGCACAGCTCCGCCTGAATGAGTACCGCGCTGTGATGAGAGAACATGGCTTCCCGGAGGACGGTGTCGGAATGTTCGAGGGAGATTTCTGGTATAACAAGGGGGTGGAAGCGGCCCATTATTTCTGGTCTTTGCCGCAGCGTCCGGAGGCGATCGTCTGTGCCAACGACTATATGGCGATCTCGCTGATCAATGCGTTCCGGCAGATGGGCGTCCGGGTTCCCGAGGATGTCGCGGTATCGGGATATGACGGAACCCCGGAAGGAAAAGATTTTTTACCGCATCTGTCTTCCGTAACCAGAGAGCGAAACAGCATCGCTTATAAGGCATTAAAGCTTCTGGTTGCCCTTGCGGAGGGCGGCAGCGCGGAGAATGCGGATCTGACGGTATCGCCCAGACCGATCCTTTCGCAATCCTGCGGATGTGAGCCCCTGGAATATAAGCATGTTCTGGAAACCGTAGATCGTGCGCATGAGGATAAACGACTGCTTTCTACTGCGGTTTACGAATTGGAATCCGCCATGCTGAAACTGAATAAAGTAGAAAATATACGACATATGGAAACCGTATTTGAAGAGGATTCCGTCAATTTTGGCGAATACACTTCGTTCTTTCTGATGGTACATACGGATCCGGCAGGAATGCCTGTGTACAATAGCAGCTATACCGCGCCGTCTGGAAAGTTTACTCCCGTGATCTGGATCGATAAGAATAAAGAGTATGCGGAGAGTACACGCACCTTTCACAGTGCATCCCTGATCCCGCAGGCGTCTACGGACCGGTGTCATGTGTATTATTCGATGGTGGTGCATTTTGCCGAGAAGATCTTCGGGTATTCACTTGTGGAGATGGCAGGTAAGGATATCTTTAATGAGTTTCACAATGTATGGCTGCATACGCTGGGACTTACGCTCAATGCCCTTTATCAGAAGGATCATATCAACAAACTGATCGGAAAACTGGAAGGATTCAGTATTACCGATGGTCTGACCGGAATGCTCAACCGGCGTGGTTTTGATGATAAGAGCCGCAGCACGATCGCAAACTTTTCGGATAAGAAAAATGTCTGCACGATGGTTGTAGATATGGATGGGCTGAAGCGGATCAATGATGAATACGGACATTATGAGGGAGACCGTGCCATTCGTGCACTGGCAGACATCATAACGCGCTGCTGCGATTCCGGGGAGATTGCCGGAAGAACGGGCGGTGATGAGTTTTACATCTTTGCGCCTGATTATTCGGAAACGATCCTGGAACGGTTCATCGGGCGAATGAAGCAATATACGGCGGAATACAACGAAAGTAACAAGCGGGGATATCTTCTGGATTTCAGCTGGGGCGCCTATATCACGGAATCCGATTCCTACGGAAGGATCGAGGAATTCCTCAAGATCAGCGATGCAAGAATGTACGAACAGAAGATGACGAAACCCGGACGCCGGCGCTGACGGCCATTTCGAGAAAACGGGGGGTGCCATGATCCAAAAAACATATAAGGTAGACAGCATAGAAAAGATCTCCGACATTGCAGCGGAGATCCATGAAATGTCGTTGTACAGAGATGCTTCCTGCAGGGTTTTGCTGGCCTGGGCGCAGCTTTGGGATGAGAAGGATTTTTCTGCATTCCGGCAGGAGATAAAGAACCGGTTTTCTGACTTTACGGTCATTGGTTCCAATTCACACAGCAGGGAAGATATTCAGAATAATATTTTAGACGGATCAGGGGACGAGAAGGGCTGTCTCCTGACCTTTTTATTTTTTGAAAACTCCGGTGTTTCCCTGTATGGCATAAGGACCGGTTTTCGTGAAGAGGACAGAGAAGGACGCGAGCTCAAAGAACTGATCCGGAATACGAAAGATGCGAAAGGAGTCTTTCTGGTGCCGCCGGATTATCTCAGCTCGATGGAAGATGTGCTGGCGCAGCTCAAAGACCTGAAAGATATCCCTGTTTTCGGGATCAAAACTTCGCTGCATCAAGGGTATCAGTGTTTTGGATATGAACCCGGCATGGAAGTATGGGAAGGATGTCTTCTGGCGATGGTATTTTATGGAGAGTCCCTGGAAATACGGGCCCGGTATAATCTCGGCTGGACACCGGTAGGAAAGATCATGACCGTTACAAAAGAGGAGAATCCGTTTTTTGTGGATGAGATCGACGGGAAAGATGCATCCTACGTGTATAACCGCTATCTGGGACTGCGTAACGATCAGATCGTTCCTCAGAACCTGAGTGAATTTCCCCTGATCATCGACAGGGATGGCATCCGGATCTCCCGCATCGGTATCACCGGACCAAAGGAAGGACAGCTGATCTTCGGCGCTCCCGTATATTTAAATGACAGGATCCGTTTGAGCTATGGCAATCCGGATGATCTGTTCATGGAAGTGACAAAAGATACGGATGAAATAGAAGAATTTGAAGCACAGGCAGGACTGCTGATCGTATGCGTAAACCGTGTAATGCTCCTGAAAGAGCGTGAATATGAAGAGATCGAACTCTACCGAAAAAAGATAAAAGAAGCTGCGGCAGTATACGGATTCGGAGAATTGTTCTATCTGGACGGAAAAGGGGGAGAGCTGAACAGTGCATTGGTCTCTGTTTCTCTGAAAGAGACGGGGAGTGCAGAGGTTTTCCGCAAAGCGGAGGAAACCGGACAAGCCGGACCAACCGGGGATACAGAACTGTCTGACCCGATCCTTGTTCCGTTTCATGACAGACTTTCCAGAATGTTTAAAGAAATGTCCGGCGACCTGATCATGGCAGTAAAAGAAGCGGAGGATGCCAACCGGGCGAAGTCGGTTTTTTATTCTGCGCTTTCCCATGAGATACGGACTCCGCTCAATTCCATATTGGGCATGAACGAGATGATATTAAAGGAATGCGGGGATGAAAACATCCTCAAATATGCCGGCAATATAAAAAGTGCCGGCAAGCTTCTGCTGCAGCTCATCAATGATATCCTGGACACCGGAAAGATCGAAGCGGGTAAGATGGAAATCGTTCCGGTAGAGTATCATGCAAAAGAGATGATGGATGAGCTGGCGGAGATGATCTCGTATTCTGCAAAGGAAAAGGGGCTGGAATTTGTTTATGCTCTGAATGGCGAACTGCCGCCGGTTCTTTACGGAGACGAAAAAAGAATACGGCAGTGCATCCTGAATCTGCTCAGTAATGCTGTGAAATACACCCCTTCCGGAAAAGTGATCTTTGCAGTAAGCTCGAGTGTTGCAGATAAAGATCATGCAAGATTAAAGATCCGCGTTTCCGATTCGGGGATCGGGATCAGACCGGAGGATATCGAAAAACTCAGTCATCCGTTTGAACGGGTGGATCATTCCAGGAATTATAAGGTCGAGGGAACCGGTCTGGGACTGAATATCGTAAACCGGCTGCTGGCACTGATGGATTCGAAACTGGAGATCCGGAGTGTATATGGACAGGGATCGCAGTTTTCCTTCGAGATCGATCAGGAAATACCGCAGGATACGGAGGATGGTAAAGCAGGAAACTTTGCAGAAAAGGAATGGGGAGATCTGAAAGCCGGAAACGCAACCATCCTGGTCGTGGATGATACGGAGATGAACCTTCAACTTGTACGCATTCTGCTCAAGAACAGTCAGATCGATATAGATACTGCGCAAAATGGCCCGGCGGCGATCGAGCTCGCGGTAAAACAGAAATATGATATCATTTTCCTCGATCTGAGAATGCCGGGGATGAACGGAATGGAAGTATTCCAAAAGTTAAAAGAGGATCGGGACGGTGTCAATGCCAATACACCGGTGGTTTTGCTCACTGCAAACGAAGGAGAAGACATCCGGCGTAAATATATCGAGGAAGGTTTTGCGGATTATATGCCCAAACCGTTTACGCCTGCTATGCTGGAAGAGGTGATCCGAAGGCATCTTCCGGAAGGAAAGATTCTATAAAACTATGTTCTGTCATCTTTTTGGTACTTCTGGCAGGTTGTTCCTTGAAAAACATATCATGGATGTTCGAAATCCGGTGTCCGGCCCGGGGAAG
Source organism: Lachnospiraceae bacterium (assembly GCA_017508825.1). Lineage (GTDB taxonomy): Bacteria > Bacillota > Clostridia > Lachnospirales > Lachnospiraceae > NK4A136. Next base: position 10,948 of record JAFWRC010000196.1, on the reverse strand, counting down.
CAGGCGATGACCACCGGTTTCGGGTAAGAATGGAATCGGGTGTTACATATAACATATTATAACAAGATAATGATGGATTTTCCGCAAAAAAATCAAACAAAAAGCAGCTGCAGAGACCCGGTAAGCGATCGGAAGGAGATCCGGATCCGGTAAAGGGAATGCTTCCAGCAGAGCATCAGCCGGGGATCGGTGATCGGGAGTTCCTCGATCCGGATCCCGGAGGCAGTGCAAGAGATGGCGGCATTTGCAGGCGTTTCTGTCTGCAGCAGGATCTCGCCCAGATCGCCGATCCGGATGTGATCCATGCCGGAGAGCTCCGGTTTTTCGTAAGTGATCAGGTTGAGGATCACGGGGGATTCGCATTGCAGGTCCGCAAGCTCCCATTGATCCAGCAGTTCCGGACCATCCGGCCGCAGCCGGACCATGCGATGATAGGAGCGGATACCGGCATCCCCGGGATATGCCCCGGCCAGTTCCATTTCGATGAAACCGGAGTCAGGATCCGCCTTGCACACGGCGGCGGCATAGGAACTGCCATCATGCTGCATCCGGTCGTTGAGCGTCGGCAGATTGTGATAATCGGATTGCATGGTCCAGATCTCATACCGTTGGTCGGAAAAGGTCTTTTTTGTATAGCTTTCCACTCCGATGTCTGCAAGGAACGGCTGACCGTTTTTGTAGAGGATGATACTGCCGGTATCGTTGTGATTATGGCTGTCACCGTTACAGCCGGCTTTTACACCAAGAGTCCAGACCGGATCCCGTACGATCATCAGGCCGACGCTTTCGTAATAAACATTCGGATGAGGAATGTGGTCGGGCACCGGATAGGAAAGCATTTCTTTGCGGGTAAAGAGTTCCTGCAGGCGGTAATAAAGATTGTGTTCGTCCGTATCCACGGTAAGCGCCTTTCGCCGGTAGTCGCTTGCGGCCATCGCAGAGAGGTTCTCCAGTCCGGTAAATCGCCCGAACAGGAATTCCCGGGCACCCGCACGCCCGGCCAGCGGGGAGCAGTCTGCGAAATTGATATAGTAATCCCGGTCTACATGTACATTCAGTATATAGTTGGCAATGTTGCGGATCTTTTCGTTTTTCCATAAGGAGGAAAAGTACCCGTTCGTGATGGAATTGAGGATCGCGAGGGTCTGGAAAAGGCAAAGGCCGGCGTGCCGGTAATACTGTGCACCTTCCTCGCAGCAGCCGTCCTCTCCGTAATCCTTCAGAAAATGATCGATGCTTGTACAGGCCTGTGTCAGAATGGCCTTCATCTCCTCCGGAGACAGATCGCAATAGGAGGCGGTGATCAGGATATTCTGGGTACACCAGATCGTCCAGTTGCACATGGGCTCCTGCCCCCGGCCCATCCACCAGAAATGCTCCGTCAGATACGGTGTGATCACGCGATGGCGGATCTCATCCCGGATCCGCAGTGCGATAAAAGGCGATATACGATCCAGCTTTTCTTTCAGAAGATACATCGTGGTGGACAGAATGGCGGCTGTTTCGCATGAAAACAGCTCGATCACGGGACGGGTGGTATCCGGCAGGGGAAGCTGCGGCGTATCCCGGATATAGGTATTATGTGCCGGCAGCTGCCAAGCGGTCTCATCACAGATCGAGTAGATGCCGTTGATAATATCGTCCATGTAGCGATCGTCATAGCGGACGCATTCGCCCAGAACCAGAGCGGAGAGTGCAAGCCGTTTGGAAAACAGTCTGGTCTCGTAACGGACGCGGTTACCGCTTCTGCTGAATTCCAGAAAATCCGTCGCAGTCAGATACGGATAAGGAAACTGCAGGAACTGTTCCGCTGTTTTTTCGATCTCCCTGCGGCCTTCGGCATCCAGGGAATGCCAGGCGGTCCGGTCCGTGGCGGACGGGTAGTCGGAGAGCGGGGACAGGGTGTCCGGCAAGCCGGCAATGAATTCTGCAAACATAACGTGATACCTCCGTAGAGACAGGATGAGGGTCAGCCCAGTTTTTGATTAAGGTATTCTTTGGGGGATATGCCCTCGATTTTTTTAAATACTTTACTGAAGTAAAAGGAACTTTCAAATCCGAGCGCATCCGAGACCTCATAGATCTTCATCTGCCCGGCGGCCAGCATGGATTTTGCCTCATTGATCTTGGATACGGTTACATATTCATTAAATCCGATATCGTTATATTTCCGGAAGAGCTGACTTAAATAGTTTGGTGTGATATTGAATATGCTGGATACTTCATTCAGGGTCAGTTTTTCACTGAGATGTTCATGAATATACTGCCGTACGATATTTACGGTATAGTTGGTATGGTTATTCCTGCGGTCGGAGAAATAGTCTGAGACCTGCCCGGCAAAGTATTTGAGCCATGCATTGATCTGTTCTATGGTGTGCTGACGGTAGATGGAACGATAATGATCCGGATAATCCCGGAACATATCTGCTACCGTCTGTTCTCCGCCCGGGATCGAAGAGATCACCATATACAGGATACTGCAGGAGGCGTCCAATGCCTGCGAGATGTGGGCCGGATGTTCGGCAAAGATAGCACACAGTTTTTGGATCACCTGAACAAACTGTTCTCCGTTGAACTCTGCAACGGAATGGGACAGATCTTCACGGAACAGGGAAAGATTGAAGGTTTCGTGAATTTCCGGCTGGTTTGAAAGTCCGGTATAGCTGATCAGAGGCTGCCGGGCAGAGGTGCGGAAAAATGCCTGCCGGGCTGTCTGGTAGGAGACCCAGATCTCAAATGGATCGCTTTCCGGCGTGCCGAGTCCGGCACGAAAAGTCACATTGTAATAGCGTTGGATGGAAAGATTCAGCTGCTCCAGAACGGACATGATACGGCTGTCATCCTCATTGCATTCCTCCGGTGTTTTTTCCAGCAGGATAGCGCAGTGCTTGACATCCAGCGGGATCCCCTTTCCCTTCAGATATTTGGGGAGCAATTCCAGAAGCAGGGAAAAGCAGCTGGTAAACAGATGGAAAATACGCTCGGAAGACAGATCCTGTTCTGCCGGTTCGGAAAGCTCCAGATAAATGCATTGATAAGCAGGTGCATCCAGGGATATCCCGAGAAAAGAACACTGAAGATGAAACTGCTCACGGTTTTCAAACATGTTCTGCAGAAGGCGGATATAGAACTGCTCTTCATTTTTCAAAAAGCTTTCCAATTCACCGGAAGAGGTTGAAACATTCTTATTCTTGATCAGGCCGGCGGCTTTTATGATCGCTTCTTCGAGGATCTGCGGCGTCAGTTCCATCTTGATCAGGTAGTCCGAGGCCTGGTAAGTAATGGCTTTTTTGGCAAGTGTAAATTCTTCATAACTGGTAAGAAAAATAAAGACCGGGATACCGTAGCCGTATCGCTCACAGCAGATTTTGATCAGATCGAGTCCGGACATTGCCGGCATACGGATGTCGCAGATCACGATATCCGGCATTTCTTTCTCGATCATATCCAAAGCAAGCTTGCCGTTGCTGGCCAGTCCGAGAATGGTGACATTCAGTTTTTCACAGTCGATCATCGATTTGATTCCGACCTGCATCAGGGGTTCATCGTCAACGATCAATAGTTTATACATTGTCTGATCTCCTTATAGGTATGCGTATGGTCATTCTGGTATAGGAATCCGGTTCGCTTTCGGCGGTGATACCGTACTCCTCTCCGTATTCGTATTGGATGCGTTTATGAATATTCCGAATACCGATTTCCTTAAACATATGTCCGGGATCGGGTTCTTCTGCATCAAAGAGATGAGCCAGTTGTTCTTCTGTCATACCGATGCCGTCATCTTCTACGGAGATACGCAGGACGGCCGGGGCGTTTTCCGGTTCCGCACTGATGCGGATACCAATGGTACCGGTGGTATGTTTTGGCTCGATCCCGTGAAAGATTGCGTTTTCTACAAGCGGCTGCAGGGTAAATTTCAGGATATTGCAGGTTAACAGATCTTCGTCGGCAGTATCGATGACCAGTGACAGGGTGGAGCCGTAACGGTATTGCTGGATGGTAAAGTAATCCTGTACCAGATCGAGTTCATCTTTCAGGGGGATCTCCGCACTCGTTCCTTTGGAGATGCTTCGGAGCAGCTTTGCTAGAGCGGTGGTCATTTCGGCGATGCCTTCCGCACCCTGGGTGACTGCCATCCATTTGATGGAATTCAGGGTATTATACAGAAAATGTGGATTGATCTGGCTTTGCAGCATTTTATATTCCAGATCTTTTTTGTCTTTTTCGTTTTGGATCCGGACGGCGATCAATGCTTCGATATGGGAGGAAAGGTCATTGATCCCGCGTCCGATATCGCCCAGCTCATGGTTCCATTCGATGGAAAGATCCCTGTTGAAATCCCCTTCGGATATTTTCTGCAGACGATTCTGGATCTGCAAGACCGGACGGTGGATGATACGGTTCAGGATCAGATACAGAATAAAGCACAATACTACGGCTAACAGCAGACACAGAAGGAAAATACCGTAAAAGAAGAAAGCCTGCGAGCGCAATTCCTTCTCGGAGATCGTCTGCGTGATCATACATCCGTTTTCGGAAAGTTTGCGCGTTACGGCATACCCTTTTTTATTTCCGGCAGAATCATAGTATTCACTGACATAGGCCAGATCGGAGAGGGTATAGTTATTCAGACGTCGAAAGGATATGGCATTGTCTACTTCGATTAGCCGGTCAGGACCCATTAGGTACAGATGCTCTCCCAGAGAAAGATACAGAGTAGAGTCTTTCGGAAGAGAATAGAGACGGAAAGCGTCGGTAAACAGGTTTTCCCGAACGGAGATGGAGACAAAGCCACCCTGCCTGGAACTGAAATTGTAAGTGATCGGGCGTATCAGTATAAGAACCCGGGTATCATAACGGTTGACATAGGGATCGATGATATATCCGGCAGTAAAATCATAGGATTCTCCCGAGATCTGCTGTTCGTATTGCGGCAGTGTTTTGGTGATGGTATTTACATTTCCGGGGGTAGAGTAGTCTGCCTGGCAGATCATCAGATATTTGCCGAATTCGTTCCCGACGATGATACGGTGGACGAAGGATTTGGCAGGAGACAGGCGGTATTCTTCGTACAGGCGGTCGTAGGCCCTGATCGCGATCTGGGAAGAAGATTCTGCGGTGTAGTTCATATAATTTCCGAGATCGGGGTGCGCCTGACAGAAGGCACTCAGATGCTTGACGGCAGAAAGATTACTGTTGATGGAATCCGTCAGGAACAGCATATTGTTATAGGTATTCTGAAGCAGGGATTTTTTTGTATAATAGTTATAAAACCCAAGGGAGGTAGCGGAGATGACGGCACCTATGACAAGGGTAAACAAAGCAATGATCAGCAGTATGCTTTTTTGCAGAGAACGGTTCCTGGTTTTCTTCATAATAAAGTTCTTTCAGGTACAGCATATACTGTGGCTTTTGGTATATATTTTAGCATATTTCCGGATCTTTGATACAAGAATTACAAATAATGCATATTTTTGTAATTTTTTACATCAAAATCAGCAGGAACAGAACCGAAAAGATAAAGAAAACGAAAAAATAGAAAAAAAAGCGTTGAATATTCCATTGGATTTACAGACATCTTTTTTTATAATTTTTTTCAGAGAAGCAGTAAACTTCTGATCACATTATGGGAGGTATAGCAGTGATGAAGAAAAGAATTCTGACACTTATTCTTTCGGCAACGATGATCACATCTCTTTCGGCGTGTACGAAGGGCGGCAATCCGGCGCCGGTCACGGATCCGGGAACGAAACCGACGGAAGCTTCAAATGCCGGCGCAGGAACCGAAGTTACTCCGGTGGAGCCGGTCACCCTGAAATGGGCAATCTGGGATAAGGAATCCACATCCTACTGGCAGGCATTGGCGGATGGCTATCAGGCATCGCATCCCGGAGCAACTATTGAAATGGTGGATCTCGGTTCTACTGATTATATGACAGTTCTGGCGACTGAATTGTCCGGCTCCGGTTCTGACTTTGATGTGGTTACCATCAAAGATGTACCGGGATATGCGACGCTGGTACAGAAGAATGCGATCGCACCGCTGGACGATCGGATCAAGGCAGACGGAGTCGATCTTTCCAAGTATGCCGGGGTTACCGATCAGGTTACGGTAAACGGATCTTTGTATGAACTCCCGTTCCGAAATGACTTCTGGGTGCTGTTCTACAATAAGGATCTGTTTGATGCGGCAGGGGTAGCATATCCGACCAACGATATGACCTTTGAGCAGTACGATAAACTGGCAAGAGAGATGACGAAGACGGATTTTGGCGAGCAGGTATACGGAGCGCATTACCATACCTGGAGATCTGCCGTACAGCTCTTCGGTGTTCTGGACGGAAAACACACGATCCTGGACGGATCTTATGAATTCTTCAAGCCGTATTACGAGATGGTACTGAATCAGGAAAAAGACGGTGTATGCCGCAAGTATACGGATCTGAAGACCGAAGGCCTGCATTATTCCGCAGCATTCTCCGGTGGTGACGTGGCAATGCTGAATATGGGTTCCTGGTTTATCGCTACGATGATCAGCAATCTGCAGAGCGGTGAGTACGATTCCAGCCTGTGCGGTAACTGGGGTATCGTAAAATATCCTCACGCAGACGGTGTACCGGCAGGTTCTACGCTGGGTACGATCACCGGTATCTCCGTGACAACGGCAACGGATACTCCGGATGCAGCCTGGGATTTTGTGAAATGGGTATCCGGTGAAGAAGGTGCTGCAGTGATGGCATCGACCGGTAACTTCCCGGCGATCATGACGGATGAAGCACTCGGGCTGATCACCGGTCTGGACGGCTTCCCGACGGATGATGCATCCAAAGAAGCACTGAATGTATCGAATCTGTATCTGGAAGTACCGTATGCGGAAAATGTTTCCGAGATCAACAGTGCTTTGGATTCCTATCACGGTTCGATCATGAGTGGTGAGATGAGTATTGATGAAGGTATCAAAGCAATGAATGAAGCAGTTTCGGCAATAAAGTAAGAAACAGGAAATGATCTATGAGCGCTGGGCTGTTGCAACTCCAACAGCCCAGTTTTTTACCCGAAGCGATCCATTACGGAGGAAAGAACAGTTATGAGTAATGAAAAGAGTCAGGAACTCGACCGGATGCAGGATGAACTGAATGAAATGATGCGGGAGATCATGTCCGGTAAGATAAGAGGGAAGGAAAAGACGAAAAAACTGCGGAAGGTTGACCGGATGCAGAGGATCATATCCAAGAGAAGAAGCGGGGAGATGTTCAGCCGGGCATTCAAAAAAGATCTGGTTTCCTATTCCTTCATCGCACCGAATTTTATCGGCTTTGCCGTCTTTACATTGGTGCCGATCGTTTTTGCCTTTGCTCTGGCCTTTATGAAATGGGACGGCAGCAATGAGATCACCTGGAGCGGGATCGAGAATTTTAAGCGTATGGGAAGTGATATCTTCTTTCAGGCAGCTTTAAAAAATACGATCATATACTGTATCGGAACCGTGCCGCTTTCGATGATCTTTTCTCTGGGACTGGCGGTGGTACTGAATCAGAAGGTAAAGGGAAGGGGTATTTTCCGTACACTGTCCTTTTTCCCGTATGTAGGTTCTCTGGTAGCCGTTACCGCAGTCTGGAAGATGCTGTTTCACCCGTCCAAGGGCCCCATCAATGCCCTGCTGTACTATGTCTTTAAGGTTCCGCAGGATCAGCTTCCGCAATGGTTCAGCGGCAGCCTGGTACTGCTTTCCCTGATCCTGTTTTCGGTCTGGAAATATATGGGGTACTATATGGTGATCTATCTGGCAGGTCTGCAGAATATCTCTCCGGACCTGTATGAAGCGGCATCCCTGGATGGAGCGGGAACCTGGGACCGTTTCAAGTATATTACCTGGCCGCAGTTACGCGCCACGACATTCTTTGTTGTAGTAATGCTGACGATCAACTGCTTTAAGATCTATGATATCGCGATCATGCTGGCAGGCGGAGGCTCCGGAGAATTGACTACGTCGGCAACCGTACTTGTTTACTATATTTATCAAAAGGCGTTCATAGACTGGGATCTGGGATATTCCAGTGCAGTGGCGATGGTTCTGTTCCTTATCGTTCTGGTGATCACGATCATACAGTTCGCCGGTGAACATATCAGAGAGCAGTAGGAGGTGTGACTATGAATCAACAGGAAATGACGATAAAAAGGATTTCAACCGGAGAGGGTTCCAAGAGGAGACGACGCCTGCTCTCAAAGATTGTATTGTATCTCATACTGATCGTGATAGCGGCACTGATGGCGATCCCTTTTGTATGGATGCTGTCGGCTTCGATCAAGGCGGACCGTGAAGTGTTCCAGATGAACCCCTTTGTTCTTATACCAAAGAGTCCGAAGTGGTCAAATTATAAGGATATCTGGACCAAGATCCCGATGCTGACCTTTGTAAGGAATACGGTCATACTGACGATCGTTGTGACCTTCCTGCAGCTTCTTACCAGTTCGTTTGCCGCTTATGCATTTGCAAAACTGAACTTCCGCGGAAAAGCCGGACTGTTCCTGGCATACATCGCTACCATCGCAATGCCATGGCAGGTATACATGGTACCGCAGTTTTTGATGATGCGTAAATTCGGTTTGAACGATAATCTGCTGGCGATCATCTGTTTGCAGGCATTTTCGGCATTCGGTGTATTCCTGATGAAACAGTTCTATGAAGGCATACCTTCGGAACTGAATGAAGCAGCCAGGATCGACGGTATGAACGAGTACCAGATCTATGCAACGATCATGCTGCCCCTGTCCAAGCCGGCATTGTCCACCCTGACGATCTTTACCTTTGTCAATACCTGGAACGATTACTTAGGACCGTTGATCTACTTAAAGTCGGTGGAGAATAAGACGATCCAGCTGGGCTTAAAGATGTTTATCAGTCAGTATTCTTCGGATTACGGTCTGATCATGGCCGGTTCGGTATTGTCCCTGATCCCGGTTCTGGTCATCTTTATGATCCTGCAGCAGTATTTTGTAGAAGGTGTTGCGTCTGCCGGTTTGAAAGGATGATATAGGAATCTATGAGAGAATACTTCAGCGAAAAGAAAATCATGGAAGAAGCAGAACTCTGGGATGCCCTGGAGTTCTGCACCAAGCAGGTGGTGGCGGGACTGGATCGCTTTACGGATCATTTTCCGAGGGCCTACAGCGACAATAATTTCTATCCGGCCACGGAAAATGTGGATTGGACCACCGGTTTCTGGACCGGAGAGATCTGGCTGTCTTACGAGTTTGTTCAAAAGTATCCGGAAATGTATGATGAAGTGCTGGCACAGAGATTGCTGCGTGCAGGGAATATACAGATGCAGTCGTTTCTGGAGAGGATTGAGAAACAGATCGAAGTGGATCATCATGATATGGGCTTTCTCTATTCCCCGTCCTGCGTGGCAGGGTATAAACTCACCGGCTCCAGGGTCGGACGCAGAGCAGCGCTTCTGGCTGCCGACCGGCTTACGAAACGCTTTCAGCCGGTCGGAGGATTTATTCAGGCGTGGGGAGCGATGGGAGCACCGGAGAATTACCGCCTGATCATCGACTGCCTGAACAATCTGCCATTACTGTACTGGGCAGCGGAGGAGACCGGGGAGAAGAGTTATCGTAAGATCGCAGATACCCATATCCATACCGCCCTTTCCAATCTGATCCGCGAAGACTATTCTACCTGGCATACATTTTTCTTTGATCCTAAGACCGGCGCGCCGGATCACGGAGCCACCTGTCAGGGCTATCGGGACGGTTCGGCATGGGCCAGAGGACAGGCCTGGGGGATCTACGGACTTGCGACCGCCTACCGGTATACGCACAGAGAAGAATATGCGGAATTGTTTGAAAAGGTAAGCGAATATTTTCTGGAGCATCTGCCGGAGGATCTGGTTCCGTTCTGGGATCTGGAATTTACCGATGGCAGCGAAGAACCCAGAGACTCGTCCTCGGCATCCATTGCAGTGTGCGGACTGCTGGAAATGAGCCGACACGTATCGGAGGAAAAAGGAAGAGGATACCGGGAGATTGCCGGGCGGATCCTGAAAAGCGTCTATGACAATTATGCCGTCCGGGATGGCGTACAATCCAATGGCCTTGTGCTTCACAGTACCTATTCCAAACATTCCCCGTACAATACCTGCAATCATTATGGTGTGGATGAATGTAATATCTGGGGGGATTATTTCTATATGGAAGCACTGGTCCGCACATTATGGGATTGGAAACAGTATTGGTAAATTCAGATGATTCGTAAGGAGGAACAGGGATGAACCGGATATTCGGGATAGAAGGACCGGTATGGAGTTTTCTGGGAAAACTGACAGATATCATTATCCTGTCACTTTTGTTTGTGCTTACTTCCCTTCCGGTCATAACGATCGGAGCTTCACTGAGTGCTCTTTATGCGATGATGTTTCGCCTGAGCAACGATACCGAAGGCAGGATCGTTAAGGGATACTTTAAGGAGTTTGCAGCAGCATTTCCGCGCGTGACTCCTCTGTTTTTGCTGCAGCTTCTGATCGCGCTGTTTCTTACGGCGGACATCCTGATCACGATGTTTACGGAGATGCCGGGCGGAAGATTTCTGATGCCGGTGGCGATGATCCTCGCTGTCGTGTATCTGTTTTTCATGCATTATTTTTTTCCGTTGTTCGCAAAGTGTGATGTACCTTTAAAACAGGTTCTTCTGTTCTCGCTCATGATGCCGTTTAAGGAGATCCTGAGAACTCTTTTTATGGTTTTCATCACGGGCGTGATGATTGCGGCCGGGATTTTTGTGTGTGGTCCGTTTCTGCTTCTGGCACCCGGAGTGATCGCATTTTCGCACGTGATCCTGTTCCGTGATATTTTCAAAAAGTATGATATGCAGGAGGCAGAGATCCATGCTTAAAGAGAAAAAAGACTGGCAGGCATTGCTGTTATCTATGTCGGATCCGCTGAT
>JAFWRC010000195.1 GCA_017508825.1 Lachnospiraceae bacterium | reverse complement strand
CGGGAACTTGGAAAGCGTTGTTTTGAACATTGCTGCAGCTTAAAAGAAATTTATATTTCTGACCTGCTTGAAACAATACCGGAAAGAGCTTTCTTCCGTTGCAAATCATTGCATACTTTATTTATTCCGGCGTCAGTCAATGTGATTGAAAACGAAGCATTTGCTTTTTGTAATACCCTGAAAGATGTATATGTGTCAGAAAAAACATATGTGGCTGATACGGCATTTGTGTATTGCGATGAGGTGAAGATACACAGATATGCGGAAGGCTTTGACAGGGATGATTTCAGAAAGGTGATGCTATGAGATACCGGGAGCTCGGAAAAACCGGATTGTGCGTATCGGAACTTGGTTTTGGTACCATTCCGATCTTAAGCGGCAGTGTTCCCGTATTGCCGGAATACTTCAGCCCGGATACGGAAACGGCGATCGCGATCATGAAAAAGGCATTTGAATACGGATGTAACTTTTACGATACGGCGATCCCGGAGGAATACGGGGATGCAGAGATCAAACTGGGAGAGTTTGTAAAAACGATCGATCGCAGCAGGATCATTATTTCCGATAAAGCCAGGTTCTACAGCGGCGGCGATATCTACAGAGAGGTCATCCGTTCTACGGAACATCTCGGAACGAAACCGGACATTTATTTTGTACATCAGGTGGATGAAGATAATGCAGATGAAGTATTCGGAAAGTACGGAGCGCTGGATGCGTTGTATGATCTGAAACGGGAAGGAAAGATCGGATTCACCGGTATCGCGTCACACTATTACAATGTGTTGTACCGAGGCGCATGTGATCCGCGAGTGGATATATTACAGGGAAGCGGTAATATTTTAGAACGCGGGATGTTGGAACGGCTCCGAAAAGAAGATGCATTTCGGGAGAAAGGTTTGATCCTGAATAAAGTATACGCTGCAGGGCTTCTGATCGGACCATTCACACCGGCAGAACTGATCGGCGGTATTTTGGAATATCCCTTCTCATGTGCATTATTAGGGATCGGAACTTTTGAACAGGCCGAAACGGCATTTGCGCAGGAGTATCCGGAACAGCATTTTTCATTTCAGGATGTGATGGAACGGCTTCGGGAAAGTTTCGAACCGATCACATGCGATCGCTGCGAAAAATGTGTCTGCCCGTACGGGCACGAGATCCACACGACGTTCCGGCAGTACAATTATTATCAGCTTGGGAAAGAATACTGGGCGATCCGGAAACTGCAGATGGATGCGGAAGAAACATGGGAACACTGCAGGTCGTGTACGGAACAGCCGTGCATGCGGGAATGCAGCAGACACATCTACATTCCGGAGCAGATGGAAAGAGTACATCGTCTGTTATGTGAATTCGGAAACGTATAAATAGTTTTGATGACGGTCATAATAACACCACAATACAGGAAGGAGCAGAACACATGGCTTCTGATTTTATCTACCGTGACAGATTGTTTCAGGAAGAACAGATGTATACGAGATTGAAGGCGATCGCACAGGATCGGGAGTATACAGAGATGTATCGTGCCCTCACGTATATGCGGGAACATCACGAAGGACAGTTTCGGAAACCGGGAAAACATGGGGACGCTCATGTGCCCTACATCAATCATCCGCTGATGATGACCTGCCATGCCGTGGCACTGGGGATCCGTGATGATGCTCTGCTGGCGGCGATGCTGTTACACGATGTGGTGGAAGATACGGATGTACGCTTGGAAGAATTGCCATTTTCGGAAGAAGTAAAAACGCTGGTCGGACTTGTTACATTTGTTAAACCGGAAGGTGCGGATGAAGCAGTAAAAGAGGCAGCAAAAAAAGTATACTATGAAAGCATTCGAAAGAATCCGAAAGCATGTGTGATCAAAGTACTGGATCGCTGCAATAACGTATCGACGATGGCACAGTCGTTTCCGAGAGACCGGCAGATCAAATATATCAAGGAAACGGAAGAATACATCCTGCCGCTGGTAACACAGATCAAAGAGTATTATCCGGAGTATGCGGATATCGCGTTTATTGTAAAGTATCACATCATCAGTGTGATCGAGACGATCAAGAATCTGATTGACTGAAGAGCTGTTTGTATAAAGCAGAAAAATATAGGGAACAAAAAGGGGAAGACCATTATGAACTATCTGCTATTGTTTTTTCAGAATTATTATATATATGTTATAGCAGTCGGATTGCTGTTCCTATATATAATGTTTATGATTATAAAACGAAAGAATAAACCTGTTGTAGCAGCGATATTTTTTGTATTGGCAATTTTATTTCTCGGACTACAGATTGGCAGTGATACTGTAAAAACATATAAAGAAATACACGAAGCGGATCTGCTGGGATTAGATTTAAAAGAAGTATCCTTTTTGTATTATACTCCAATGGTTGATGGAAACTATAGAACAAAAATAAGAAATGAAGATATCTGGTATCTGGCAGCAGAAGAATATCGGTATGATCCTGACGAGGGATATATTAATTATGCGTATTATGCAAAGTTAAATGAGGCGGGCAGGATTGTAGATACCTGGAAAGTTGATATACGTGAATTGTATTATTGATATTATATGTAACTGCTTGCGTGTAAATAGAATACGGGAAGCTGCGTTAAGGAGCAAATAAAGATGCAAGGGAGTGCTGGAAATGGTACATATAAATGATCCGATAACCATAAACAAAACAGTTATCAAAAACAGACTTACCATGGCACCTACTGTGAAGTTTGATTATGCCGGACCGGATGGAAAGGTGACAGAAAAGCATATAGAACATTACAGAGAACGTGCAGAGCATGGCTGTGGCCTGATCTGCGTGGAGGCGACGGCGGTAACTCCCGGCGGAAGATTTGCCAAGAATCATATGGGATTGTGGGAGGACGCGCAGATCGAGGGACATAAGGCCATAACGGAAGCATGTCATCAAAATGGCGCTGCGGTGATCATACAGATCAATCATACCGGGATCACTGCAAATCCCGATTGCGGTCCTGCAATAGGACCGTCTGCTGTTCCGACACGTGATAGTGCAACTCTTTCAAAAGAGATGAGTATCGAAGAGATACATGAAATGCAGGATTGTTTTGTAAGTGCAGCCGTACGGGCGAAGAAGGCGGGATATGACGGCGTCCAGCTGCATGGCTGTCACGGATATCTGATCAATCAGTTTATCGCAAAGAAGACAAATCTTCGTACGGATGTGTACGGCGGCAGTGTTGAGAACAGGGCACGTTTTGCTGTAGAGATCATTGAAAAAGTAAGAGAAGCATGCGGAGAAGATTTTATCATTTCCGTACGCACTGCCGGTATTGAGCCGGATGTGGCTACAGCGATCGCGATTGCGGAAGAATATGTAAAAGCCGGTTGTGATTATCTTCAGGTATCTACAGGGATCGAATGGGATGATCCTTCTGTGGCGGAGAGCGGTGAGAAATACAATAAATTCTGTTCGCTGGGTGTGCGTTTCCATGAACATTTCCGTGGACGGGTGCCGGTGTCCTGTGTTAACGGGATCCTGGATGTTTCGCTTGCCCGCTATCTGATCGAAAATGAGCTGACAGATACCGTTGATCTGGGAAGAGCACTACTGGCGGATCCTGCATTTTGTGAAGCAGCGCAGGGAAACAAACCATACGTAAAGTGCTTTGACTGTCCGCGTTGTCAGTATGGACCGGGTATGCCGCACAAGTGTCCGGCAGAGATGAAAAGAAAAAGCAGATGATCAGAACATCTTTAGTAAAAAAAGATGCGTAAAAAATAATGCAAAAAAACGGGCTTAGGAATGTGCCCGTTTTTTTAGTAAGTATGCAGTCTGTTTACGAATGTTGTCTTCATTAGTGTCGCTTAAGCGTAGAAAGCCGGCGATCGCTTTGCTGTCGTAATCACCGTAGACCAGCCGTGATCT
>JAFWRC010000194.1 GCA_017508825.1 Lachnospiraceae bacterium | reverse complement strand
GTGGTGGGTGCCGGTGGACTGGGGGCTCCCGTGAGCCTCTATCTGGCGGCAGCAGGCATCGGACGCATCGGTATTGTGGATGCGGATGTGGTGGATCTTTCCAATCTGCAGAGACAGGTCATTCACTCGACCAATGATATCGGCAAGCTGAAGGTGGAGTCCGCGGCAGAGACCATGCGCGCGATCAATCCGGATGTGACAGTCAATACCTATCACGAATTTGTGAGCAGCTACAATATCATGGATCTGATCAAAGATTATGATTTTATCCTGGACGGAACAGACAATTTCCCGGCAAAGTTCCTGATCAACGATGCATGTGTGATGGCAAAGAAACCGTTATCCCATGCGAGGATCATTCGCTTTAAGGGACAACTGACCACCATCCTTCCGGGAGAAGGTCCATGCTATCGCTGTATCTTCAAGAATCCGCCGCCAAAGGATGCGGTACCGACCTGTAAGCAGGCCGGAGTCATCGGTGCGATGGGTGGTGTGATCGGATCCCTGCAAGCGATGGAAGCGGTGAAGTATATCACCGGTGTGGGTGATCTGCTGGTAGGCTATCTTCTGACTTATGATGCACTGAAGATGGAATTCCACAAGATCAAACTGCCGCCGCGTGGCAAGGGATGCGCCGTATGCTCGGATACACCGACCATTACGGAGCTGATCGATTATGAACAGGCAGTATGTGATTTTCATCCGGGAGAGAAGACAGAATGAGAGTAACGATCAAAAAAGAAGATTATGAAAGGATGTTGGAATATGCGCTTTCCAAGAGGCCGGAGGAAGCCTGCGGGCTGATCGCCGGAGAAGATTCGGAAGATGGCGTACGGAAGATCCGAAAGGTGTATCTTCTGACCAACATCGATCATACCAACGAGCACTTTTCCATCGACCCGAAGGAACAGCTCGCATCCATCAAGGATATGCGTGCAAACGGGCTGAAGCCGCTGGGCAACTGGCATTCCCATCCGGAATCGCCATCCAGACCCTCTGAAGAGGACAAGCGTCTGGCAAATGACAGTAAGGCAAGTTACCTGATCCTGTCATTGATGGAAGAAGACAAGCCGGTACTGAATGCCTTTCATGTGGAAGGCGAACAGGGAAGCCGCACGGTACGTAAAGAAGAACTGGAGATCATATAGGAGGAAAGAAAACATGGCAGATTTGGGATTTACGGTAGATGATACCATTGATATCACAGATGTCACCTGCCCCATTACTTTTGTAAAGACAAAGGTAGCGCTGGAAGAACTGGACGACGGACAGATCCTGCAGGTACACGTAAACGATGGTGAGCCGGTACAGAATGTACCGCGCAGCATCAAGGAGGAGGGCCACGAGATCCTTCGCCTGGATGACAACGGTGACGGCACCTTTGAACTGTATATCAAGAAGGTGGGCGATTAAGTATCGCAGCAAAGTAATGAGGAAGCGGATATTCTCGAAGGATGGGAGTATCCGTTTTTTATTGGAATTTTCTGCTTGCCTTCCCCATGAAGGAAAAAAGAAAAATAATTACAAAACCTATTGACATAGTAGGTGTATGGTGATATAGTCATAACATCGAAACAGGAATTACAAAAAATGCGAAAGGAGACAAAACGATGTCCGTAACAAAGATCAGAAAACAGAACAGCATGTGTTGTTGTCGAATGCTTATGTTCCGGGCATGTTTTGTGACCGGGGTGTGTGAAATACTGACTGCTCACCCTGATAATGCGCGATGTTGATGCAACGATCATCGTAAGGTCTTATGCCCGGAACCGAAAATAAGGTCCCGGTTTTTTTATGCAAATTTTTGAAAAAATTTCAAAACAAATAAAACGATAACAAGTCAAATTCAGATAACAACAAATATTGGAGGATAAAACAATGGCAAATAATTATAGTTTCAGCACAAACGCGATCAGAGCAGGATACAATTCCGCAGAACATTTTCATTCCGTGACACCGCCCATTTATCAGACCGCTTCCTTTGATCTGGAAGATATCGACCGCACCAGAAGACTCTGGACCGGTGCAGAAGCAGGCGGCATCTACTCCAGAGTAGGTACACCGACCGGCGGTATCCTGGAAGCAAGGATCGCGGAACTGGAAGGCGGCAAAGCAGCAGTAGCGCTTTCATCCGGAATGGCAGCCATCACCTACACACTGCTCCTTCTCGGACAGGGCGGCGGCAACATCGTAGCAGGATCTTCCCTGTACGGCGCGGCACAGCTGGATCTGATCGAGTTTCTGCCGAAGTACGGTGTGGAGACCAGATTCCCGGAAGACCGCAATGATCCCGCAGCTTATGAGAAACTGATCGATGAGAATACCAAGGCAGTCTATCTGGAATCCATCAGCAATCCGCGGATCGAGCTGTATGATATCGATGCCATCGCAGCCGTCGCTCACAAACATGGTGTACCGGTGGTGGTAGACAATACCGTAGCTACCCCGTATCTGTACAAGCCGTTTGAACACGGCGCGGACATCACGGTATATTCCGCAACCAAGGAACTGAACGGACACGGCAATGTGATCGCCGGTCTGGTGGTAGAGAAAGGTGACTTCCCGTATCCGAAGGAGCGTTTCCCGCAGTTCTATGAGAAGTCCTGGAAGATGAGAGATCTGCAGAACAATCCGAGAAGCGGAGTGGAATTTATTCCGGGTGCTCCGGTGATCGCTCTGCTCAAGATCTTCTTTACGGAATTCTTCGGTGGTGCGCTGGGATCCTTTGAATCCTACCTGGTATTGCAGGGCCTGCAGACACTGACTGTTCGTCTGGATAAGAAACTGCAGACCGTACGCAAGGTAGTGGAATTCCTGGAGACCCGTCCGGAAGTGGAATTTGTCAACTATCCGTACGCAAAGGGCAGTAAGTATAAAAATCTGGCAGATCGTGACTTTAAGAAAGGTCCCGGCGCACTGTTCTCCTTTGGTTTCAAGGGCACCCGTGAGCAGGAAGGCAAGTTCATCAAAGCACTGAACAACTTCTCCTACCATGTAAACATCGGAGATGTGCGTTCCCTGATCACCAATCCGCCTGAGAATACGCATACCGAGCTGGAGCCGAAGGATCTGGAGAGAGCCGGCATTCCGCAGAATCTGATCCGTATCTCCATCGGTCTGGAAGATGCCGAAGATCTGATCGCTGATCTGGATCAAGCATTCAAGAAGGCATTCTCATAATGGTAGCGACGGGAGGATACGACAATGGCAGACTTTACAAATAAAACGGTATTCATTACCGGCGCAGCCAAAGGCCAGGGGCGTGCAGTGGCTCTGGCACTGGCAGAGGAAGGCGCCAATATCATCGCATTTGATCTGGGAGAGAAGATCGCTTATCCGGCTTATAACCGCTCTTCCAATAAAGATCTGGAGCAGCTGAAAGACGATGTGATCGCAAAAGGAGGAAAGATCCTGATCTATGCAGGGGATGTGCGTAAGGCTGAGGATGTCAAAGAAGCGGTAGAGCTGGGCGTAAAAGAATTCGGCACCATCGACATTCTCTTCAGCAACGCCGGGATCGCGGCTTACGGAAATACCTGGGAACTGACGGAAGAACAATGGGATGCTATGATCGACATCAATCTGCGCGGCGGATGGCTGGTTTCCAAATATGTGATCCCGCATATGATCGAAGCAAAGAAGGGCGTGATCATCTACAATTCTTCGGTAGCCGGTCTGCGTGGCTTTAACCGGATGGGGCATTACAGCGCATCCAAGCATGGCCTGGTGGGACTCACCAAATCGCAGGCCATCGAGCTGGCACCTTATGGGATCCGCGTGGTATCGCTGCATCCCACCGGTGTGAATACGCCGATGAACGACGGCCTGGCTGAGCTGGAAGGTACCACACCGACCGAGATCGCGGAGCGTTCTGCAGGTAACCTGCTGCGCACACCGTGGCTGGAGACCGAGGACATTGTAGAAGCATTCAAATATATCGCAAGTGACCGGGCAAGATATTTAACCGGCAGTCAGTTTGTGCTGGATGCAGGTCTGCTGACGGCATAATACATCTCATATGGAAATCAGGGAGGAAAACGAAAATGGCTTATTCGATCGATTCATTATTAATACACGGTGGTCAGGACGGAGACGAGACCACCGGAGCGGTAAATGTACCGATTTATCAGACATCCACCTACAAGCAGGACGGACTGGGCGAAAACCGGGGCTGGGAATATTCCAGAACCGGTAACCCTACCAGAGCGGCTGTGGAAAAACTGATCGCGGATCTGGAGCAGGGACAGTACGGCCTGGCATTTGCTTCCGGTCTGGCAGCGATCAATACCGTTCTCTCTTTATTTAAGAGCGGTGATAAACTGGTGGTGTCCGACAATATCTACGGCGGTACCTTCCGTATTCTGGATAATGTATTTAAAAATTTCGGTATCACCTACAAGATTGTAAATACTTCGGATCAGGCAGCGGTAGAGGCGGCCATTGATGATGAAGTAAAGGCGGTCTATGTGGAGAGCCCGGCCAATCCGCTGCTGACGGTAACGGATATCGCATCGGTATCGGAGATCGCAAAGAAACATAAGAAACTGCTGATCGTGGACAATACTTTTTTAACACCGTATCTGCAAAGACCGCTGACCATGGGGGCGGATATCGTGATCCACAGCGGTACCAAGTATCTGGGCGGACACAGCGATACCATTTCCGGTTTCGTGGTAGTCAATGACAAAGCATTGGCGGATCGTTTGTATTATCTGCAGAATGCCATCGGTGGTGTGCTGGCACCCTGGGACAGCTTCTTAATGATCCGCGGGATCAAGACGCTGGGCGTTCGTATGGACCGGCACGTGGCCAATGCACAGAAGATCGCGGAGTGGCTGGAGCAGAGCGGCTATGTGAGCAAGGTGTACTATCCCGGACTGAAATCCGATCCGGGCTATGAAGTGCAGAAAAAGCAGGCAGACGGGCCGGGAGCTATGATCTCCTTTGTACTGGATGCCAAATATGATTATCAGAAGTTCTTCAAAAATCTCAAACTGGTGACCCTGGCAGAAAGCCTGGGTGGTGTGGAGTCGCTGGTATGTCATCCGGCAAGCATGACGCACGCGGCGATCCCTGCAGACATTCGCAAGAGTGTGGGTATCGTGGATGAACTGATCCGTCTGTCCGTCGGCATCGAGGGCGTGGACGATATCATCGCGGACCTGAAGCAGGCCATCGAAGCATCTGTATAATAAACGGATGTGGGGAAATCATAAGGAGAAAAGAAGACTATGGAAGTATATCGTAATATCCGGGAAATGATCGGCAACACACCGGTCATGCAGCTGACGCATCTGGGCGTCAAAGAAGGAGTCAATGTATTTGCAAAACTGGAACTGATGAATCCGGCCGGCAGCGTGAAGGATCGTGTCGGAATGTATATGATCGATGATGCAAAGGAAAGAGGTATTTTAAAAGAAGGCGGTACCATCGTGGACGCGACTGCAGGAAACACCGGCATCGGTATCGCTATCGCAGCACTCAACCAGGGCTATCGTGTGATCTTTGCCGTACCGGAAAAGTTCTCGATCGAAAAGCAGAAGGTGATGATGGCGTTGGGGGCGGAGATCGTACATACCCCGAGAGAAGACGGGATGCTGGGAGCGGAACGTGAGGCAGACCGCATTATCGCAAACATTCCCGGAGCTATATCGCTGAAACAGTTTCAGAATCCGGCCAACCCGAGAGCGCATTATGAGACAACGGGACCGGAGATCTACCGTCAGCTGGACGGACAGGTGGACTACTTTGTAGCAGGCGCCGGCAGCGGTGGTACCTTCAGCGGTATCGTAAAGTATCTGAAGGAACAGAATCCGCAGATCCGCGGTGTATTGGCCGATCCCATCGGTTCCATCATCGGTGGCGGCGAGCATGCGGATTATGATATCGAAGGCATCGGAAATGATTTTATCGCGGATACCATGGACATCACACTGGTGGATCAGGTGATCAAGGTATCTGATACGGAAGCTTTTGAAACATCCAGACTGCTGGCAAAGAAGGAAGGTATCCTGGCAGGATCTTCTTCCGGAGCAGCGCTGGCAGCGGCACTCAAACTGGCGAAGGAAATTGACCACGGCAACATCGTGACCATCTTCCCGGATCGCGGAGACCGTTATCTGAGCAAAGGTCTGTTTGATTAAGAATTTTATCGGATAAAAGTTTTATTATATTAGGTGTTATTGAATTAAGTTTTATTTAGGAAGGAGCAGACAATGAGAGTATCGACCAGAGTAGAGTACGGACTGATCGCGCTTGCGGATATCGTGATCCATTGCGAAAACGGACAGAGTGTATCCGCGCCCGATATCGCCAAACGGCAGAATATCTCTCATAAATATCTGGAACATATCCTGTTGCCGCTGCGGCAGGCGGGGTTCATTACGGCTCAGAAAGGACTCCGCGGAGGATATGTCCTTTCCTGCAAGCCGGACCAGGTGAAACTGACGGATGTTCTCAATGCATTGGATAACACACTTCTGGCGGAAATGGAGAAGGATGAGAGTGAGGGAAATCTGCGCTCTGTGATCAATGGATTTTTCTGGCAGGAGATCAACAGTAATCTGAAAGACTATACGGACCGAATGTCGCTTTCCGACTTTGTTTCGCAGTGCCGCAACGGTGTATCCGAAGGCTGGGATCTGTATGTGATATAGATTTCGGTAATATACGGATCCTATAATGCGGCCTTTGCAGGGCCGTATTTTAAACCGAAAAACAGATGGTACAGCTATAAAAAATATTGATAGCTGCCGATAGAATTCGACAATTTTACATTATGTGAAGCGGATGTTAAAGTGAATTTCAGTTGTTACGCAAATGGAAAACGAAATTATTTCGTAGATTTTGGAGGAAGAAAAAATGCCGACAATCAACATAGATGAACCTGCAGTGTTGATCAGAGAAAAACGACTGGGAACCATCAATGCATATTCCGGTACAGCGGAAGAACTGGTGGAAAAATCCCACAGCAAACAGTTAAAAGACAGTAAGAGAAGATTTTCCCAGTGTCTCGGTTGTAATGCGGGACAGGCACTCTGCCAGCTGTCGATGATCGAGGATGTAGCGATCGTCAATCATGCACCGGTAGGATGTGCGGGCGACTTTTCCGGATTCAATTTTGTATACCGCATTGAGCAGGAAAACAGAAATCTGCCGGAGCGCAACGGAAGATACTTCTCCACCAATATTCAGGAAAAAGATACCGTATTCGGTGCCATCAAAAAACTGGAAGAGACGGTGGAAAAAGCATACGAGAGGGTACATCCCAAGGCGATCTTCATCACCACTTCCTGTGCATCGGGTATCATCGGTGAGGATATCGAAGGCGCGGCGCACAAGCTGACAGAAAAGCTGGGGATCCCGGTTGCTACCTGTACCTGCGACGGTTTCCGCTCTAAGGTATGGACCACAGGTTTCGATGCGGCTTATCACACGGTGCTGCGAAATATCGTAAAGCCACCCAAGAAGAAAGGGAATTATGTGAATGTCGTAAACTTCTGGGGCTCCCATGTTTTCGACGAGATCGTAAAGAGATTCGGCTATGAGACCAGATACCTGATGCCTTTCTCCACGATCGAGCAGCTGCAGGAGTGTTCGGAAGCTGCAGCAACTATCCACATCTGTCCGTCGCTTTCCACCTATATGGGTGCTGGTCTGAGCCAGCTCTACGGGGTACCGGAGATCACGGTACCGCCGGCATACGGTGTGGAAGGTACCGACCGCTGGTTAAGAGCTCTCGGTGAGGTGCTCGGCAAACCGGAAGTAGCGGAAGAGATCATTGCGGAAGGCCACCGCGATATCGTACCGAAGATCGAAGAGCTGAAGGAAAGATTTAAAGGAAAAACAGCATATGTGATGGCCGGAGCGGCACACGGTCAGGCACTGATCCATCTGCTTAGAGAGCTGGGATTTGAAGTGCAGGGTGCCAGCGTATTCCATCACGATCCGGTATATGACAGCGATCATCCGGAAATGGATGTGTTGCAGCATGCGGTACAGACCTACGGAGATGTCAAGAATTATCAGGTATGTAACAAGCAGTCCTTCGAGCTGGTCAATGCGTTATACCGCATCCGTCCGGATCTGATCCTGGCAAGACACGGCGGAATGACACTGTGGGGCGCAAAACTCGGAATCCCCACACTGCTGATCGGTGATGAACAGTTTGGTATCGGATACAAGGGCGCACTCAACTACGCGAGAAGGATCGATGAGGCGCTGGATTCCATAGAGTTTATCAAGAACTATTCCGAGCACGCCAGCAAGCCGTATACACAGTGGTGGCTGGATCAGGAACCGGGGTATTTCCAGAGCGGCGGTTCCGGCAAATGTACCAGCGGCAGACCGATCGCAGAGCTATAGTTTTATACAGACAGGGAGGAGAAGACAGTGTCATCGACAATAGAACAACCAAGATTTACCTGCGCGCTCGGTGCTTACGAGAGCGTGGTAGCGATAAAAAGAGGTGTACCGATCCTGCATTCCGGACCGGGCTGCGGCGGAAAGGTAGGACAGCTGATCGCACAGGGCGAAGGATATGCGGGCGGATCCACGGCACCGTGTACCAATGCAG
The DNA here is from genome assembly GCA_017508825.1 of Lachnospiraceae bacterium. GTDB lineage: Bacteria > Bacillota > Clostridia > Lachnospirales > Lachnospiraceae > NK4A136. Next base: position 11,236 of record JAFWRC010000194.1, on the reverse strand, counting down.
AAGAACAGGATGTGGTCTTCGGCGGAGAAAAGAAACTGCGGAGCGTGATCGAAAACTCCTTTAAGGTGATCGACGGAGATCTGTATGTAGTGATCACCGGGTGTACGGCAGCCATTACCGGAGATGATATCGGAGCGATCGTCGGAGAGTTCCAGGAAGAAGACAAGCCGATCGTTTATCTGGAAGCCGGCGGATTTAAGAGCAACAACTATGTAGCACACGAGCGGCTGATCAATGCGATCGTCGACCAGTACGTTGACAAGTTTGCGGAAGATAAGGAAGTAGAAAAAGGGCTGGTAAATGTCTTTGCTTCCGTACCGTACCAGGATCCGTTCTGGAACGGCAATCTGGAAGGACTGAAGCGCATCCTTGAAGGAATCGGGTTGAAAGTCAACATCTTGTTTGGAGAAGAATCCGAAGGTGTTAAAGAGTGGCTGACGATCCCGAAAGCGGAGTTCAACATTCTGGTAGGTCCCTGGGTGGGACTGAACACGGTAAAGCATTTGAAACGCTTATACGGAACACCGTACATCCAGTTCCCGTATCTGCCGGTAGGAGCGGTAGAGACCAGCCGGTTTTTACGGCAGGTTGCGGAGTTTGCAGGACTGGAACCGGAGCAGTCGGAGAAATATATCAAAAAAGAAGAAGGGAAGTATTACGCGCACATTGACAAAATGGCAAGCTTTATGCTGGAGTTCCGCTACGGCATACCGAGAAGGGTTTACACAGTGGCGGATGCTTCCACCTCCATCGGATTTTCCAAGTTCTTACTGAATGAACTGGGGATCATTCCGGGAACACAGAATATCGTGGATGATATTCCGGAGAAGTTTCAGGAGGCAGTGAAGAAAGAGTACGAGGATATCTCCAATCTGGGTAGACAGAGAGATATCGATGTGCGGTTCGATCCGGATGCAGGTCGTGCTCAGGAAGTGATCGAAGAGGATGCAAAGAACTATCCGGACAAGCGGATCCTGCTGCTGGGCAGCGCCTGGGAGAAAGGACTGGCAAGCAAGCTGAAAGCGGATCTCTTGATCGTATCTGTTCCGGTACAGTACCGGCTGATCATGAACTGCGGATATACCGGATACGAAGGCGGGCTGCGGACCATCGAAGATATCTACGACAGAGTGCTGGCAACCTATCGATAAGCAAAAAGTAAAGATAAGGATTCAACAATAACCATAATATCCATCGGGAGGAGAAAAAGAAAATGAGACAGGTAGCGATTTACGGAAAAGGCGGTATCGGAAAATCCACAACAACACAGAACCTGACCGCAGGTTTAACGGAACTGGGAAAGAAAGTCATGGTAGTCGGCTGTGATCCGAAGGCAGATTCCACCAGACTTTTGCTGAACGGTCTGGCACAGAAGACGGTACTGGATACCCTTCGTGAAGAAGGTGAGATCGATGATCTGAGCTATATCGTAAAGGAAGGCTTCGGCGGTACCAGATGTGTGGAGTCCGGCGGTCCGGAACCGGGTGTAGGATGCGCAGGACGCGGTATCATCACATCCATCGGTATGCTGGAAGACCTGGGTGCATATACCGATGAGCTGGACTATGTATTCTATGATGTACTCGGCGATGTTGTTTGCGGTGGTTTTGCGATGCCCATCCGCGAAGGCAAGGCACAGGAGATCTACATCGTTGCTTCCGGTGAGATGATGGCTCTGTATGCAGCCAACAATATCTGCAAGGGTATTCAGAAGTATGCGGTAAAGGGCGGTGTACGTCTGGGTGGTATCATCTGCAACTCCCGTAAGGTAGACCGTGAACGCGACCTGCTGGAAGCATTTGCAAAAGAACTGGGCAGCCAGCTGATCTACTTTGTACCGCGTGATAATGAGGTACAGCGTGCGGAGATCCAGAAGAAGACCGTGATCGATCACAATCCGGAACATCCGCAGGCACAGGAATACAGAAACCTGGCGCAGGCCATCGAGGACAATCAGATGTTTGTGATCCCCAAGCCGATGACCCAGGAGAGACTGGAAGAGATCCTGACCGAGTATGGTCTGTTTGATGACTTGAAAGAGACCGCAAGCGAAGAGAATAAAGCAATTCGTATTGCAGGTTAAATGGATTTATATCAACTTGGCTTCCCCTTGAGTTGGATGAAGCGATATCCTTCTTGCCTTCCCCTTGAGGGCGCTGCGTGCCGGTGGCACGCGTTTAGCGCGGACCGAGCCGGCAGGCGAGACAGGTGCCCGAAGGGCGGATGAGGTGTAAGCATAGGTAACGAAAACAAAGGCAATATTGAAAATTACAGGAGCAAAAACATGAAACTACGAGCTGCATTCGCAACAAGTATGGGCTTCTTGGTAGACCGGCATTTTGGGGCAGCGGAACGCTTCGATATATACGAAGTGGACACGGAAGCAAAAGAATATGAAAAAGTAGATATCCGGCTGGTGGACAGAGCCTGTCTCGAACATCAGCACCACAACGATCGAATGCAGCAAGTCGTCGAGACGATCGCAGACTGTAATGTGGTGTTTGCGGAGTGTATCGGCGGAGGGGCAAGAGAAGTACTGCTGAAGTACGATATCGAACCGATCGAAATGGAACAGAGTGTGATGCAGATCCTGCGGGCGGTGTTGAAATCAAGGGTATCCATTGTGGATCCCAGATTTCTGGAAAAGGAAAAAGAACGAATAAAGACCATCACTTCCGACAGTCTTTCGAACTTTAAACATCTTTCCAAGAAACATCCCTGTATGAATTTTCAGGCGCATATGTCGCGCGGTCGTATCCATCTTCCCGTAAGTCCCAAATGTAATATCGGTTGTAAATTCTGTACCAGAAAGATCGATAAATCGGTCATCCGGCCCGGTGTTTCGTCCCTGGTATTAAAGCCGGAGGAAAGTTTAGAGATCATCCGGAAAGCCAAAGAACTTTGTCCGGAACTGGCAGTGGTCGGTATTGCCGGCCCAGGCGATACTCTGGCAACGGATAATGCGTTGGATACGTTTGAGCTCGTCAAGAAGGAATATCCCGAGATGGTGTGCTGCTTATCAACCAATGGTTTTGGGCTGCCGGGGAAAGTAGAACGGATGGCGGCGCTGGGGATCGATACGGTAACGGTGACAGTCAATGCGATCGATCCGGAGATCGAAGCAAAGATCAATGACTTTGTGATCGATGAGAACAATGTGGCACATACCGGTGTGGAAGCGGCAAAACTGCTGATCGCGCATCAGATCGAGGGAATCAAAAGGGCGGCAGAACTGGGACTGGTGGTAAAGATCAATTCGGTACTGGTACCGGGGATCAACGATCATCATATCCCGGAAGTGGCAAGAAAGATGCATGAGCTGGGCGCTTCGCTATTAAATATCTTACCGCTGATCCCGCAGAACCAGATGGCGGATGTTCCGGCACCGGATTGTGAGATGCTGGAGCGGGTGAGGGCAGAAGCCGGAAAATATCTGGAAGTGTTCCGCCACTGCAAACACTGCAGGGCAGACGCCATCGGTATTCCGGGAAGCGGCAAGGATCTGCATACGGAGTTGTATAAAGATTACGATGCAGAAGTGGTGGAAAACTTCAGCCATGGATAATAAGCCCGCCTTAGATAAGAGGTGAGAAACTAGTGAGCGGATATTTGGATATCAGAAATGTAAGCAAAGCATTTAAAGTCGGCGGACGGGAACTACAGGTATTGCGAAATGTAAATCTGTCGGTGGATAAAGGTGAGATCTACGGCATCATCGGTTTTTCCGGGGCCGGCAAATCGACACTGGCCAGATGTATCAACCGTCTGGAAACGCCGGATGCCGGAGAGATCCTGGTGGATGGTGTGGATGTGGTGAAACTGAAGGGAAAAGAACTGCGGCAGGAACGTCGGAAAGTCGGTATGATCTTTCAGAATTTCAACCTGTTTGAAGCGATGACCGTAGAAAAGAATATCGCCTATCCGCTGGAGATCGAAGGTGTCAAAAAAGCCGAGATCAAAAAACGGGTGCAGGAAACGGCAGAACTGGTGGGGCTGGCAGATAAGTTAAAAGCATATCCCGGAGGCTTATCCGGTGGGCAGAAACAGAGAGTCGGTATCGCCAGAACACTGATCGGTCAACCGGATGTGCTTCTTAGTGATGAAGCTACTTCAGCGCTGGATCCGCAGACTACATTAAACATCCTGGATCTGCTGAAGGACATCAATGAGAGACTTGGTATAACGATCCTGATGATCACCCATGAACTGGATGCGATCCGTTACAGCTGCGACAAGATGGCAGTACTGGAGAACGGACAGATCACAGAAAGCGGTGCGGTAGCAGATATCTTCCGCAACCCGCAGAGCAAGACCGGCGAGTTATTCGCCAAAGTATCAAAAGAGTTCAGAAGAGCAGAGAACTTCACGGACGGGGAAGGAATCTGATCAATCTGAAATAGAAAACAGAACAGAAAGGAGAAAGGAAAAATGAGTTTGTTGGATACTCCCTTATGGGAAGTGATAAAGGCCTCCTTCTCCGTAAAAGTCTGGAGCGGACTGATCGGAGCCATAGGAGACACCCTTTATATGACCATTGTTTCGTCGTTGATCATGTTAGTGTTCGGGCTGGTGGGTGGGATTGTCCTCACAATCATGTGTCCGGACGGATTGTTTCCGGCTCGCGGTGCCTATACTGTATTGGGCGGACTGATCAATATATTACGGTCGCTGCCGCAGATGGTGATGATCATCATTATGATCCCGGTAGCCAGAGCCATTTTTGGAAAGTCCTACGGTACCAATGCTTGCATCATCGCGATCGCAGCAAGCTGTATCCCGATGTATGCCAGGATTGTGGAATCCAGTCTTTTAGAGATCGGCAAAGGCAAGATCGAAGCAGCCAGGTCTTTAGGAAGTACAAATTTTCAGATCATCACCAGGATTCTGCTTCCGGAAACCTTACCATCATTATTGAGAGGTTTTACCGTAGCGGTGATCGGAGTGATCTCCATGACGGCACTGGCAGGAATGTTCGGGGCAGGTGGGATCGGAGACATCGCAGTACGATTCGGTTACCAGCGATTTCAGCATGAAGTGCTGTTCGCTTGCATCTATATTCTGGTACTTTTGGTACAGGGTACACAGTGGGCGGGATCATTCATATCTAACCGGATCCTGAAGAAACGATGCCTGCTGGCAACCGCAGACGGTGGAATCAAACCGCACAGAGTAAACAGAAATAAAAAACACAACAGAATATTGAAAATAAGAGAGAAGAAAAAACGATCGTTGTCAAAAAGGAGGCAATACTATGAAAAGATTATCTATTTTTAAAGCAGGAGCAGCAGCAACCATATCAGGAATCGTAGCGCTTTCAGGAGCATTATTGGCAGGATGCGGAGCAGAGGAAAGCATTCCGACCGCGGTACAGGCGGCGGAAGAGACGGAGACGCATGCTGCCGATGCTGACGGACTGGTGGTACTGAAAGGTATTACGGATCTGACACCGCATTCCGAGATCATTGAATATGCAGCACCGCTTCTGGAAGAAAAAGGGATTAAGGTAGAACTGGTGGCTACCGCTGCAGATGCGACGACAAATGAGAAACTGGTTGCCGGTGAGATCGATTTCAACTTCTTCCAGCATTGGCCGTATCTGGCAGACCAGAATGCAGTAAACGGCTGGGATCTGGTGAATGCCGGGGATATCCATGTAGAACCGATCACGGCATATTCCGAGAAGTATGCATCTGTGGACGAACTGCCGGCAGAGGCTGTAGTAGCGATCCCGAACGACGGTACCAATGAGTACAGAGCGCTGCTGATCCTGGAGGCAAACGGATTTATCAAACTGAACGAAGAGACCACCAAGGTACTTTCCGCAACGGTATCGGATATTGAAGAATACACGAAGCCGATCGAGATCGTAGAACTGGATTCCGCGCAGATCATTCCGACCAGAGCGGATTATGATTTCTTCATCACCAATACCAACAAGTATCTGGAATCCGGCATCAGTGCAAATTTCCTGTTCCAGGAGAAGGCGGACAGTCCGTATGCAAACATCATTGCCGTACGCGCCGAGGATGCGGATAACGAAGCAATCAAGACTTTTGTAGAAGTGCTCCGTTCCAAAGAGGTGCAGGACTGGATCGCAGGCAACTACAACGGTGCCGTGATCCCGGTTGTAACCGAATAAAGGAGCCACGGAATGATCCCGTTTCGGATCAAAACTGCATATGGCACTTTAGTACCCTGTTATGATTCTTCCGATGTGAGAAAAAGATATCGCGAAGCACTGGACCGTTATCCGTCCGGTGCTCTTCGCAGTATCTACCTGCAGGATCGTACCGTGATCGAAACACAGGTAGGCAAGCTGCATGCGGAGTTGATCACTTTTTACGAATGCGGAACGATCAAGAGGGTTTTTCCTACCTATGGAAAGATCAGCGCCTATCATACTGAGGATGATGAGTATGAGGAGGCGGATATGGATCGTCTGTCGGTGGGAAACAGCAGCGTCAGCAGCAAGATGCAGTGCGTTTATTTTGACCGCAGCGGTTATGTAAAAAGCATTACGATCTTTAACAAAGATAAAATGAATTTTGCAACGAAGTACGGAATGATCGTAACGGACTTGGGAGCGGAATTTAATGAAGACGGTGGTCTGGTATCCATCGAATCTGTGTTTCAAACGGAACTGTATACGGAATTTGGTACGCTGCATCCTTTCAATCCGCACCGTGATCCGATGCATGCGGAGAAGGGATCGCTGGGATTTGATGATGATGGGAACATTATCCGTTTTGCAACCGTCCGCGACAGGATCATTTTGAAAGATAAGAATGGAAAACAAAAAGAATATGTACCGAGGATCGAGGAAGATCCTTATACCGGATTTCCCGTGTGGGTGCCGGTGAAGGCATGTTTTGAGAAAGAGACGATCAGGATCGCAATGGGAAAAGATACGGAAGAAATCTATGGGCGTGCAGAGGTGAGGCTTACTTCCGAGAAGATGTAAAGAAGAACGAAGTGATAATGGAGAACGAAAAATGACATTACAGCAGACATTGTATGCCCTTACGATAGAGGAATGCGGCTCTATGAGCAAGGCTTCCGAAAAACTCTACATTGTACAGCCTACGCTGACGAGCGCCATCCAGGAACTGGAAAATGAGATGGGGATCACCATCTTTTTACGAACACACAAAGGCGTGATCCCGACTCCGGAAGGAACGGAGTTTTTGAATGATATCCGGAACCTGTACCGGCATTATACGATGCTGGTGCAGAAGTATGAAGGGGAGGGAAATTACCGGCGCAAATTCGGAGTTTCCACACAGCACTATTCTTTTGCGGTCAAAGCTTTTGTGGAAATGACGAAGCGATACGACATGAAGCAGTTTGATTTTGCCATCCGCGAGACGCAGACCAAGACGGTGCTGACAGACGTGGGATCTTTAAAAAGTGAGATCGGTGTGCTCTATGTAAGTGCCAGGAACGAGAAGATGCTCCGCAAACTGATGACGGAGCAGGGGGTGATCTTTCATCCGCTGATCAAATGCCGGGCTTATGTATATCTCTGGGATCAGCATCCGCTGGCAAAAGAGAAGAGCATCAGCATGGAGCAGCTGGAACCGTATCAGTGTCTTTCCTTTGAACAGGAAGGGGATGAGGTGTATCTGGCGGAAGAGATCCTGAGTGAAAAGGTGTATTCGCAGACGGTGCAGGTCAATGACCGGTCCACGATGCTGAACCTGATGGTGGGGTTGCACGGATATACGCTGTGTTCCGGCATCATCTCCGGGGATCTGAACGGGGATGGCTATGTGGTGGTGCCCTTCCACGAAGATGAAGAAAACCCGAACAGTATCATGGAGATCGGATATATCACAAAAAAGAACAGTATCCTAAGCAAGATGGGAGAGGAATACATCGAAGAACTGAAAAACTATTTAAAAGGTGTACAAGGGGAAGCCGGATGATCCGGTTTCTTTTTTGCTTTATAGGAAATTGCTCTGCAATTTCCTATAGCAAAAAGCCCTCCGGGGGATGCGCACTCGCGCGTAAGGAAGTTTGTTGCTATCGCAACCGCGCTCGGCGCGAGCGTTCTGCTTGCAGAACGCTTATCTTATAATAGAGAATGCTGCGCGATTACGTTAGCAGAGACTTCCGTGGGATGCAGGGAATCCATAGTGATATCAAGATCTGAAATGGCCTGCGACAAATTTTAAGTGGATAAAGTCTGTGGAATAAGCTATTATACATACTAAGTGATGACAGACTGCTATGGTGAAGCAAGGTTTCAAAGGCGGAATGCCATATCCGGAAGACGGTTAGATTCCAAAAAAGTGATTGGTGGAAAAAGATGTTGGACTGGCGAACACCTCAGGTAGAGGATATCCCGGGGATATGGGAATATATGGAACGGGCAGGGATGCGTGGCAGCGATGCGGCTGCTGCGAATCTTTTTTTGCTGCGAGAAAAGTATAACACCAAGATCGCAGAGCAGGATGGCTTCCTGTTCCGAAAATACTGCGGAAGAGGACTGCCCGGCAGAGACGGTCTTGCATTTCCGCTGGGAGAAGGGGATATTGCGCATGCCATGCAGTTGGCCTTAGAAGACCGGACGGAGAATAAGAAGGACCTGAAGTTTATCTATCTGACGGAGAAGCAGGCGAAAATACTTTCTGCGTTGAAAGAAGTGGAGATACTGACGGATCCCGGGAATACGGATTATCTCTATACCGCAGCTCATCTGTCGGAACTGTCAGGGCGAAACAATCAGAAGAAACGCAACCATGTGAAACACTTTGCCGCTATATATCCGGACTGTACGCTTAAGGTGCAGACGGCGTTTGACGAGCAGTTCTGCAAGGATATCGTAGAAGTGGAAGAATGCTGGTTTGACAGCCAGGAAGAGCGTGTGGATTCGGCCTTTGTGGAACGGGATGAGATCTACGAAGCCTGCAATCATTGGGAAGACTTAGGACTCATCGGTGCTGTGGCTTATACCGGGGACGGAATGCCGGTGGCGATGTCCATTGCATCAAAGATCTCGGAGGGGATATTTGATATTCACTTTGAGAAAAGTTATGGGGACTATGCGAGAGATGGCGGGTTTGCTTTTATTAACCAAAGATTTGCGGTATGTCTGCGTTCCGATTTTGGCGCGGAATGGATCAACCGGGAGGAAGACATCGGGCTGGAAGGCTTGCGTCGGGCCAAGATGAGCTACCACCCAGATCAGCTGTTGCAGAAGTATCATTGTGTGTATGCTGTAGTTGAGAATGGCTGCGAAGCAGCCGGATGATGTAGAACAATTCTAAGAATTTTGAGGTTTGGAGATTATATATGCTGAGTGAAGTATTGAAGAAAGAAGAATGTGCCGTTTGCCGTTTCTGCTGCGCGTTTCGCAGACAGAGTCTGTGGGAAGTACCGAAACTGCCGGCATATTTTGTTGAGAAATATAAAACGGATCCAAAGGGCCGGACCATAAAATACATCCGACTGGCAGAAGTGAGCATCCCGGAATCCGCAGGGACATTTGATAGAGACGGTGTGATCACGGATCTGCGGGATCTTTACCAGACGGATGATCCGGAGGAAGAAGCATCCTGTCCGTTCCTAGATACTACAAAAGGCTGTATCTTACCACCCGAAGATAAACCGTTTGAATGCAGTGCATGGCCCCTGCGTTATATGCGTATGCCGGACGGTACGCTCAAAGTGTGCCTGACTCCTACATGCGTGGCGATTAATAAAGTTGATCTCGATCTTCTGAAACAAAAGACATCTGAAAAATGGCATGAGCAGATGGATGCCTATGCTAAGTCACATCCCTATATCATTCTCGATTACCGGGAGGGATTTATTCCGTTAGAATAATACAATTTCCTGAGTTTTCGCCAATATGATTGAAAGGGGAGAATTGGAGGGGACGATCTTGAAAGTACGAAATGGTTTATTATATGTGATCATGATGATCCTGTGTGTCGGTTGCGGACCGCAGCAGCAAGCCGGGGAAAATACCGGCCGGGAAGCGATAGTAAGTGCGACAGCAGTGGAGAAACCTGCAATCCGGCAGATGAAGACGATAAAGGAAAACGGGGAGTACATGGTCAGCGAATATGATCCGGATGGAAAGCTCCTTTCGGAAACATACTATGATGCAGCTTCAAATGAGACCGGAAGAACGGAGTATACCTATAACGAGAACGGGGATCTGAGTCTGGAGGTGACATCCGGTTCCGGCAGGGGGAGCTATCACAAGATCGTATATGATGAAGACGGGAATAAAACGGAAGAATACGACGGAGAGTGTGAAGAGGATGCCGTATTAAATAATAAATATGAATATGCGGATGGAAAACTGATCCGCGAGACCTTTTATGCACATCAGGATACGCCTTTTTGGATCCACGAATATGAATATGATGAAAAAGGATTGATGATCCGGAAAGAAGAAAAGAGTGAAGATGGTTATATTTTTCGTGGTTGGGACTATGTATACGATGATGCCGGGAAGTTGACACATATGACAGATTTACATTATGAATATCGTATTGAGAATTCCTATGATGCTGAGGAACGATTGGTTTTGGAGGAAGAGTATTATAATGAAAATCCCGGATATACAAAGAAATATGAATACGGAGAATACGGGATCACGGACGAGTATTTTATATCAACCGATAATGATGGCTGGCATAAAAAGACACATTATGATGCGTGTGGCAGGATCATCTCGGTAACCTATGTATTGGAGGACGGAAGCGAGGCTGTACAGATTACCAAGGAATATGATGAAGCCGGAAGTCTCATTCATTCCGGGGATAGAAAGGGATACGAATATACCGCAAAGTATAATGAATACGGAGATCCCATATGGGTTCACGATGTATGCACGGATATGACGCGAAACGCGGGTATGTTTGATATTACGGAAGAATATGAATATGTCTACTACGAATAAGCTACCACAGGGACGGTTCTCCGGCTGAATACGAGCCGAAAGAACCGTCCCTGTGGCTTATCAGATTATTGTGGATTTGTAGTGGTTTCATACAATTCTTTTAGGCGTGCGAGTTCCTCTGCCAGGCGTTTATTCTCAGTTTCAAGATCCTGACGCTCGGCATCCCATTCCATCTTTTCTTTCTTCAATGCATTTAGTTGGTTTGTCATATCTTCGATCATATATTGTTCCGTATTATGGTCTAGAAAAGCAATTGCTTCCGAGTACATATGGATCACCTCCTCCGGCTTGCGTCGATATTTGGCAATATCACGATAGTAG
>JAFWRC010000193.1 GCA_017508825.1 Lachnospiraceae bacterium | reverse complement strand
TCGATCGTATCCTTCGGTTCATCAATGCGCAGATAGTCCTCTTTTCTTCTCACATATACAAAGCGGACATCATAATCACTGTCCGGAGACGCAAATCCCCAGGCACGGCTTCCGGACTCTATGGCATGCAGGATCCGCACACCTTCCTTTTCCTCGATCTCATCTAGTTTTTCATTGATCTCTTTAAGTATATCTCTCATACATCTACACCATATTGCGATTCTTTCAGAATAACTGTTTCAGACTCTCTCGTATCGCATCTTCCTTCTCATGCAGATACTGCAATCTCCGTATCGTATTTCTGACTTCCGTGATACCCATTTCCCGTTCATTCTCATCCTGGCAATTGCCAAGCGCCCGGGTGATATTATACTCCAGCCACTCGATCCAGGTATAGGCCAGCCCAAGGACACTTCCGTAATCCCGAAAACCATTGTCATAGGCTTCCAGATATCCTTCCAAAAAAGCTTTCTGCAATTCCGGGTTCAGATCACAGGTAGTGATCCCCGCCCATTGAAGCGCGAGCTGCAATGCGTGTGATACCGGATTCCCATAGTCGAGACATTCCAGATCGATCACCACGGCCTTGCCATCCACCCACATCACATTTTTCGGATCCATATCCTCATCGGTGATGCATTCGATATCCGGCAAAGCCTTTCTTGCAGCATTCAAAGCTCCCTGCGCATATTCCAGAAGCTCCTGATGTTCCTTCAAAAGCGGCGCGATCACGCTATGCTGCCGTTCTGCTTCCTGCACGTATTCTTCCCAGCGGATCGCACTGATCTCCGGTTCCGTAGGTTCCACTGTTCTCGCCTGCAGCGAATGGATCCTGCCCTGAATGTTCCCGGCCTGCCTGCATTGGTCCACAGTAATATGATCCCAGTCCGTTGTCCTGCCATCCAGCCACCGGAAGAAATAGAAATATTCTCCATCCTGCTCCAGCATCTTTCTTCCCTGAAAAGTCATTGCCGGCGCGATGGAAATCCCGGCCTCTTCCAGGATCCCTTCCAGCATCTCTGCCCGCTTAAAATTCTCCATTGCCTTCGGACGTTTCATGATCTCCGGATTCAGATACTTCACAGCATAGGAACCTTTATCCGTATTCACCCGGTACATCCGGTGCATAAAGCCTCCGGACACCGAACGGATGGGAAGCTTTACCTCTCCCATGCCATTCGTCCGAAACAATTTTACTATAGCATCTTCTATCATAACCCCCCTTAACCTCCCGACCACAAGGACGGTTCCAATATGTCATGCCTGCATGGACAGGTCATACCAGTCTTCAATATCGCTGACCACCCATTCCAGGCCACGGCGACGTTCCATGACGATAGACGCATCCAGATCTCCCGTAGAGGTGTTCGGATTTACTTTTTCATCATTGATCGCCCAGTTGTATCGCAGATACAGATCCAGCATATCCAGGATCTCTTCCTTTGAGCGAAGATTGCTCTTTTGAACAAGATCGTCCACCGAATTGCAGCTTTTTGCAATATCGATTGCTTTTTCGCAATCACATACTTCGCCTGCATCACGGATATCATCCACCAGTCCGAGGCACCAGCACAGCGCCCAATATGCCTCATATGCCCAATCCATATCGATGGCATCCTGCATGGAATAGGTGCCGTCCAGGATACTCTTCTCCTTGGAATTCATCGCATCCGTAACATTGAATTGTTCGATGATCGGCGCGAAATACTCCATGCTTTCTTCATAGGCCCCGTTTCCGATGTCACAGGCAATCTGGATCACAAAGAAGCATGCCATCGCCCGTTTGCAGATTTCCTCTTTCGTTTTTAAAGTTACTTTCTCATCGTTCCAGAACGAGATCAGCTTGTCGGCAGCCGTGATCTCCTGCTCCCGGATGTACGCATTGTTCTTTTCACGACGTGCTTTCTGCAGTTCCGTTTCCGGAAGGGTATCGTCCGCCAGGCACGGATGATGTTCTTCCATATAGGCAACCGTCTGCTCATACGTATTCTGATCGATGTTCAGCATCATCAGTTTTCCCTTCTGCGCCGCAAACGGGAAAAATTTTCCGGATACCGTGATCTGAAATAATCCTTCGATCTGCCCGTCATCCAGTGTGAACAGATATCCCACACTGTACCCCAGCCCGCTGAGTTCTTCCTGCTTGACCAGATTGCTCTGCATCAAAACACCCAGCGCCGCATTCGCCAGTTTCTCCTTCAATTCTCTGTTGTGAATCTGATTGATCTCCATGATAAATCCTCCTCATTCTTTTTTATTCCCGACCACAGAGCGACCACAAAATAATTGAAGATATTTCCCTTCTTCGGTTTTGGTACAATACTTTTCAAACAGATCTTTTACCGTCATGTTTCCCTCCTGCTTACGATGATCCCCTTTGAGCGCAAAAATTCCTGAATTCTTTCATAACGCTCACAGATTGCGCGCTGTGCCGGATCCGGGATCCAGTTTCCGTTGTGATGGTGCACTGTATAGCTCCGTTCTGTAGTATAGGTGATCCCGGTATCAAAGCTTTTCCCGGTCAGCACTTCAAACGGATAAACCGTAATATCCTCTACAAACTGGAAGCCTCCGTTTTTCTTAAGCCCATGCTTTTCTATGACCTGTGTATAGCGCACCGGACATGTAGAATTGTCCCATGTACCGTCCGCTTTTAAATACGGACGCTTTTCGTAACTCTCACAGATCTCCTGCATGATCGGATGTCCCGGTCTTGCTCCCATTCCGGAACCGCATTCGATACGGTTCGCAGACTCAAAGCTCATATAGGCATCATTATGCAGCAGGTCATCGATCGGCCGGAGCATCTCCACGTCCAGATCCATGTAGACGCCGCCATATCTGCGCAGCAGATCCGCCCTGGCATAATCCGATGCAAACGACCAGTTCTTATGCGCGACCGCCTGCTCAAAAAACAGGCAATGCTCCGGTTTGTAACTCTCAAGATCCCAGATCCGGATCTCATAATCATGCGCATACGTCTTCCAGGATTCCAGACATCTTCGGTAAAGCTGCGGCATAGGCTCACCGGAAAACCATATCCCATGAATGATCCGCGGTATCACCTCCGCTGCATGCTTTCGATAGCCGGCCGGCGGCTTATCGACAGATAAAAGCTGCATATCCTCGTAAAGCGCTTCCGGATAAATCGCCGGAACCGCATCGATGCCGGCCAGTTTCGGATCCGAACGCAACTGGGTAAGGATTTCCCCGTATCCCGTAACTGCTATGAGAAGCACCGTATTCCTGCGATCCGTCTCCGCAAGTTCTGCCTTCGTTATCCTTCCGTAGATCTGTCCTCCGATCCGGACATCCGAAACGCCCGGAACATCCACAAAACCTTTCAGATTTTCCAGCAGACCGCTTTTTTGCAAAAAAGGACAGGTACAGTTGCGAAAATGCTTTCCGCTTCCCCAGCAGATGATCTCTTTTGTTTTTAACTCCTGAAAAAATTCCGCGACTGTCATTTGTATATGTCGTTCCCCTGCTCTGTTAAGTGCTCCCATGTCGGGTTCTTAGCACGCGCATTTTTTATTTTATCATAAAGATTGTCAAAATGCGAAAGAAAGCTTTCTGCCTGCCGGTCATTATATTTCCTTTATAAAGCAAAAAACAGCCGGGACATCCCGGCCGTTTTCCATTCGTTTATCTGTGAATTTTTCTTATTCGCCGGTAATGGTTCTGGTTACCAGTTCGATCGCCTTATCTTCATCCATAGCGACCGCATCATACTTGTTGCCGTCTGCATCTACCACGATGCCGGAACCGTCCTCAAAGAAGTAATAACCGCATTCCACCGCACCGATGGTCATATCCGAATACTTTGTGCCATCCTCCAGGGTTGCATCGGTTACATTATAATTGTAACCATACTCTACGATCGTGCCATTCTCATAGACCAGTGTCAGCGGATCGTCTTGATATCTGTAAAATGCCACTGCCAGATCACTCTCGTCGCCCTCGGCAACCAAACCGCCTTCAAATACCAGGTCCGCAAGTACGGCTGCTACCATTTCTTCTGCAGACGGCATCTCATCTTCATCATTGCTGCCGTAGAGCGTAGCCGCTACCATATCCATCGCAAAACTCTCATCCATAGACTTTGCGTTATATACATTACCGTCCTCATCTACCAGGATGCCGGTGTACTCATCATCAAAATAGTATCCGAACTGATGATCTTCCACTGTGATGAGCGTATATTCCGTACCATCCTCTGTCTTTGCAGCCTCTGTCGTGTATTCACCGTAATACAGGATACCTTCGCACGGGATCTCGACGATCGCTACCGGTTCCCCTGCAGATTTAAAGAGAGCCAGGTTCATATCGCAGGTTTCGGATACCGCATACAGGCCGCCCATAAATACGATATCATCCTCTGCCTTTACCTCGTCGATCAGAACCGCAGCGTCTGAAACAATTCCTTCCGCTGTCGCCTCAGCAACCTCTACCACTTCGGTTACCGCTGCTGTCGTCTCCTTATCCGCTGCCGGTGTCTCTGTAGCGGCCGGAGCTCCGTTTGCGGCGCCGCAGCCTGCCAGCATCCCTACACT
>JAFWRC010000192.1 GCA_017508825.1 Lachnospiraceae bacterium | reverse complement strand
CAATCTCGTATACTTCCATTCCGGATAAAGCATATTGTTCTCATTCGCCGGATCCCCGGCATAAACCCTGTAACTGCCTCTTAATGGATATACCCCTACGAAAAGATAATCACCATTGGAAAGCTTCGAATCAAAATTCTCACCAAGCTTCTCTGCAAGTTTCGAATAAAACTCTCCGTCTTTTTGATAGATCAGACGCAGATCAAAAATATACCACTGTCCCTGATCTGTACCAAGCGATTTTACAGCCGCTGTACCTGCCAACTGTTCCACTGCCTGACGGACGGTTTCAATCTTATCATAATCCGACACGCCCGTCACCCCCGTCACTCCATTCGTTTCATTTCCGCCTTTTCCTTTCATCGCAAAGATCAAGACAACAATGACTGCTGCCACTAAAAGCAATACTATAGGATTGTTATTCTTCATACTTCCGTGTCCTCTCTTTCTTAGTTGTAATACAATTTTTTATTATATCATAGTTTATAGCCCTGTGGCTTAATATGATCTGTCACACTAATCTTACTTTCCGGGAATTTTCATTATAGTATCTATTCATGTTTTTTATAATTTATATTATAATAATATTATCACTTATGTATTGTCAATATACAAATAGATTTTTCAAAACGAGCCACAGGGACCGCAAACCATAGGGACGGTTCTTCCGGCTCATTTTGAGCCGGAGAACCGTCCCCATGGTTTGTCCCCCTGGTTTGCCTGTAATTTATCAGTCGCTGTAGTTGGTATCACAGTTTACATTTAGGGAATACCCCTCATAGATCTGCCCGATCTCTTCATGGATCATTTCGCACATCTTCTGCTTCTCACGGATACTGAAATCCAGCGTGATATCAAATGAAATACTTTTTTCTTCCGGATCAATATATATGCCATGACAGTTGACTACACCTTCATGCGCCTTGCAGATTTCCGTGATCTTCTCCCGCATCGTCTTCTTAGTTTCATCCGCATTGTCCACGGCGTAGATCCCTACTGTCATAAAGATACGGAATTTTTCCAATACCGCTCCCTGTACTTTCTGTGTCAGTGTATGCAGTTCATTCGCAGTCATAGCTCCGTCCACTTCGATATGCAGACTGCCGATCGCAGAGTCCGGTCCGTAATTGTGCAGGATCAGATCATAGGTCCCGAGTACTCCCGGGATCGCATTAACCGTTTCTTTGATCTCCCCGGTAATGGCACTCTCCGGGCGTTTGCCAAGCACATGACTGAACGCCTCCAGCATCATTTCCAGACCGGCCTTGATGATGAAACAGGAGATGATCGCACCGACAATACCGTCCACCGAAACGTGGCAAAAGTACATTACCGCTGCCGCGATCAGCGTCGATGCCGATATGATGGCATCAAAACTTGCATCCGAACCGGAAGCTACCAGTGCATCCGAACTATACTTTTCTCCCTGTGCCTTCACATAATGCCCCAGGATCAGTTTTGTGATCACGGAAACAATAATGATGACTACTGTCACGATCGTGTAATCCGGTTGTGTCGGCTTTATGATCTTTTTAACAGATTCTACAAAAGACGCTGCTCCGGCAGAAAAAACGATCAATGCGATCATGATCGTACTGAAGTATTCGATCCTCCCGTACCCGAACGGATGATTTTCATCCGGTTCTTTTTTCGCCAATTTGATGCCCAGTATCGTGATCACCGAACTGAATGCATCCGTCAGATTGTTGACTGCATCCAGCACGATCGCAACCGAACCGGCTACCAAACCTGCTCCCGCCTTAAATGCCGCAAGAAAAATATTGGCACAGATCCCTATGATGCTGGTTCTTGTGATCGCTTTTTCCCGTTTCTTATTATCTGTCATCTTTCATTTCTCCAAATTCATCTTTTTACTCGATCTCCAGTTCCGAGATCGGATTTTTACTGAACCGGAAGGATTTATAGGTCAGGCGGTCGCCCACTTTCAGGCGGCTCCACTCGCTGTAGTTTACGGAAGCCTCGTAAAACTTTCCATCCGGTTTCTTAAGCTGTACATAATAATGCTCCGTCCTGGTTCCCTGCTTTAAATCGTCGTAATCCGGATTGCTCACCGACTGAGGTATGTCGGTTTCATGCCAGTACGGATTCTGATCTCCGCCGCCCGTTTCCAGATCATAGGCATGTTTCCATCTGCCGATATCGTAATAATACTTTGTCTGATAGACCGGAACATCGACATATACAGGATCCTGATATGTCTCCGTATGATATTCCGTCCTGTACCTGGGCGTCTGCACCATTTCCGCCTGCCCGTTTCCCAGATCTTTATAGGATGTATCATATCCGTCCAAAACCCGTTCGCTTACCTGCCGGGTCTTCATTTCATAATGGTCCAGGACATGATCATAATGGTGGATCTCCTGCCTGCTGCCGGTCATCTTCCCGCCGGGTGGAACAGACCAGTCATCTTCATGACAAAGTGTATATTTCTCAATTTCTATACTGCGTTCCCACCGGAAGCTCTGTACTGTCGCTTTTCTGGTGACCGGTAAAAACAGCCACAGCAGGAAAAGTACTCCCAGGATCGCAAGCACCGGCTTGAGCAGCTTATTTCTGTTACCGGATGGCTGCGGCAGGACCGGCCGGTCGATCGGTGTCAGTCTCGACTGTGTGGGTGCCGGTTTTGGTTCGGTCTGATAAATCTTTTCACTTCTCGGGCTTCCGCAACCGGCGCAGGTATTACTGTCGGAATAGTTCTGCGCCCCGCAATAGGAACAGATCCAGTTGGGGCCGGTCCGTTCCTCTTCTTTGGCTACGACCTCCGCTTTGATCCCCTTCTCATCCACGTTGACATTTTCCGTATTGAGGATCACTTTTCCCTTTGCCAAAGCATCGATCACTCTGGGATCATCCGGCATCAGATATTTTGCATCCTCCGGCACAGGGGTTGCACAGTTTGGGCACTCCCTGTGCTTTCCCTGGATCATGCTGTCACATGACGGACAGATCCAATAAGTCCATACTTTCATCCCTCATTCTCCGTTTCTGTTCCCAATCCGTAATACAGGATCTCATTATATCTTGCGTTCGCGTCTTCAGCGGCTTTCTTATCCCGCCAACGGTCGATATCCGAGCAGATGGCCAAAGCTTCATCCACCACCAGTTCGGCGCTTTTCGGTTTTACATTATACAGATAAGAGCACATACGGCTCATCGCCTTCGGGCTCCCCAGCATCTTTGCGATCTGCTCCCCCAGTTCTGCCGGAAAACCAAGCTGCGCCATCACTGTTACCAGATGGTCTTTCGCCCTTACCCATTCCTTCTGACTCTCTGTCATTCCATACCACCTTCAATGCTTTCCAATTCTTTCCGGATCTTCTGTGCGACTTCAATATAAAGATCCGGTGAATGATCACGATCAAATGCTTTATTGATCACCTCTGCTATAATGCCTGCTATTTCTTCCGCAGAATGCTGTACCGTGATCCGTTCTGCTATCTTTCGCGACTCTATATCATATTCATCGTCCGGTGCCTCCATCGCCAGTAATCTCACCGGATCCTTTTCGTCTATATGTTTTTTTACGATTTCAAAAAACTGCACTGCGTCATTCCTCCCTCTTGAATAATAAACACAGGACTCATTATATCATGAAATCCCGCTTCTGCAAAAAAACAGCCACAGGGACGGCTCTTTGGCTCAAAACGAGCCAGAGAACCGTCCCTGTGGCTGAAAAAAAGCCGGAGACCGTCCCCGTGGCGGGTCAGGCGAAGCGGATGTTGAGATATCCGTCGGCAAATTTAGCACCGGCGATCTCCATTTCCGCAAAATCTTCCGGTAACGGGAATCTGCGGCTTTCGTTCCGGATCCCGACCATGATCTCGCGTCCCTGCTGCTCGAGTTCCAGTTCCTGCTTGTCTGCATAAGGAAGGTAGATCCGAAGATTCGACGCATCCCTGTCCACCGTATAGATTTCTTTTCGGAACAGCACTTCATCCGGATCTGTATCCCCATAGATCATGTCGCCCATCTCAGTGAGAACACTTAATGTACAAAGTTCTTTCTTCTGCAGTTCCACATAAAACTTCGGTACCTCACTGAAGCTTTCGCGGATCTCACGAAGTCCGTCGTCCTGCAGCCGGATCCATTTGCTGAAATAGCCTTCCATCGCTTTCTCCGGATAGATATGGTTCACGATCACCGCGTCCACATTGTAGTGATACAGATAAAGACATGTAAAGTTCCGCTTTGCCTCGCTGATCACGATCTTTTCCGGCGTAGTCACTACACGCAGACTCACCACATCCTTATTTAAAAGAAGCTCCTGCAGACGCTGCATCTTATCCATCAGATACTCGATGTCGTCAAATACATTTTCTTCCGGCATCGGGATTTTTGCAATCTTCTCTACCATCGGACCGATGGTAGAGAGCCCCTTCTTTTTGACCGGCAGCACTTTGTTGATCAGATCAGACAGCCGCTCCGGGTATTTGAGCAATTGCAGCGTCTCGCCCGTCGGCGCACAGTCCACGATCAGGGTATCGTATTCTCCGCTCTCATAGATTTCCAGTATCTTAAACATCGAGAAGAGTTCCTCCAGGCCGGGAAAGACCAGCAGTTCTTCCACTTCGATACCGTTTCCTCCTCTGGAAGTCAGGAGTTCTTTAAAATATCCCTTCAGGTTTCCCCAGCTTTTTTCGCTCTCATAGACCGTATCGATCTCCAGCGCATCCAGACGATCTGCGATCTTGGTCGGCTCTTTCCCGATCTTTTGATCAAAGGAATCTCCCAGACTGTGTGCCGGATCGGTACTCATCACAAGCACCCGCTTGCCGCTCTTTGCGATCCTGCACGCCGTAGCTGCTGCCATACTGGTCTTTCCCACGCCGCCTTTTCCTGTATAGATAATGATCCTCATAATGATTGTCCTTTCTTTATTTGTATCCCCCCCCCAGGGGAATCCAATAGCATTATATAATCTCTACCTTCTTGGTTTTAGATACTTTCTGAGTACCTTCATTTATATCCTTACTGCATCTATGCGCCTCCGCACATTCCGTGATCATCGACCGGATTTCTCCGTCGATCACTTCCAGATGTTCTCTGGTACGCTCCGGAAACAGCGCCAGCACCGCTTTTCTCTGATAGCCTGCTGCCTCTTTGATCCTGCCGATCATTTCCGCTCCGTTCTTCATCATCCTATTTTTCAGCATCGTCTGTCTCCTCCTTTGCAAATGTCACATGTAATACCCCGTCTTCAAACTTTGCCCCGGATACCGGATAAGTTCGCAGCGCATTGGGCAGCGGGATATTCCGTTTGAAGTTGCCCATTTTGATCACCACATCCGTAGCCCCCTGGAACAGCTCAATCTCCGCCTTCTCAGCCCCCGGGAGATGGATGTCCAGCTGATAACCGTCCTCTGTTGCCGTGAAGCATTCCCTCTGCGTCAGGACTTTTGAAACAAACACTTCCTCATCCGTGAGCACATCATTTACGATCCGCCGGATATTGGCTTCCCCGACCAGTTCCTCCTCATACCAGGGGATCTCGTAGACCGGAAGCGACGAAAAGCTTTCGCGCAGCCCCTCAATGTATCCCCTCTGCAGCCCCAGCCACTGGTCAAAGAAATCATTGCCGATGTCCTGCGGCAGGATGCGGTTGATGTAGAGCGCATCCACGTTAAAGTTGTACAGGTTCATATACATATAATTACGTTTGGTTTCTTCGACCACCATCTTTTCCGGTGTGGTTACGATCCGTACACTGGTGATCTCCCGGTCTTTCAGCATTTCCTGCAGGTCGATCAGTTTTACAAACATCCGCTCGATCTCGTTCATAGCTTCCTTATTCGGCATATCCACCTGGAAAAGCTTCTGTGAAAACGGTGCCAGAAGTCTTACGCCCACTTTTCCGATGGGAAAGAATTTCTCCATATACCAGGAGAGCAGTTCCGGAAATTTCAGCAGCGATAACGTCTCACCCGTCGGCGCACAGTCCACGATCATCCGCTCATAGACCTCGCTTTTGTAGATCTCCGCGATCTTCAGCAGGGAAAACAGTTCCTCCATCCCGGGGATCATTCCCATAGCTTCGGAATCATCGACCATCTGTAACAGCTTTTTTACATAGTCCATATATTCCGAAAAGTCATTTTTCATCGCATACGTCGGATCGATCTCATAGATGTCCAGGTTCTTACGGACTGTCATGATCTCCTTCCCCGGCTTTACCCCGAAGATATCTCCCAGGTTATGCGCCATATCCGTACTTACCAGCAATGTCTTTTTTCCTTCTTCCGCGCTTTTCAGTGCATGCGCTGCTGCAACGCTGCTCTTCCCTACACCGCCTTTTCCCGTGAAAATATAGATCCTGTTCATAGTATTCTCCTTCATATAGTTCCGTTTGTGAATAGTTCCATCTTCGAAGTATTTGTGTAATCTTTTGGGCAGCTCATCTGCTGCCCTTGATCTCTTGTTTTATTCGATTACGATCTTCCTTACTTTCTTCTGCGGTTCTTCTTTCTTCCGGTCTTCTTTTAAGACTCTCTTCGCCTTCTCGATCATCTTAAAGAACAACTGCACCTCTTCCTCCGTCATCTCGCTGAAGATCTTTCCGCCGTACCGGAGCAGTTCTCCCATCAGTTTCTGAAACTGGCGGCTCCCCTTCTCGCTGAAACGGATCAAAACCACCCGCTTATCTTCCGCTGATCTGGTCCTTTCTACCAGGCCGTTCTTTTCCAGCCTGCCGATCATCCCGGTCGCCGTATTGAGCGGTACGTGAATATAATCGGCGATCTCTGTCATATTCACTTCTTTCTTCAGGTACAGCAGCCAGAAGATCAGTATTTCATTTTTCGAACAGTTCAAAAAGATATTTTCCCAGATTTCCGACGAAAGCAGCTCCTTGATCTCGTCGACATACCGTATCATCATTTCAAAAATATCTTTTGGTATACCGTATTCTTCCAGCTCCATTTTAAGTTCTCCATTTTATTTCTTCCTTCGAAGTAATTTAATTCTACATCCGAAGTATTTTTCTGTCAAGCAGATTTCATAAAAATATTTTCCTGTTCCTGATCCTTCCGCATCCGATCACACGTAATACTTTGCCTGGGCATTCCAGAGTTCGTAGTATTTTCCATCCCGTTTATTCACCAGTTCCTCATGACTGCCCGTCTGTACGATCTCTCCGTGATCAAATACCAGTATCGTATCGCAGAATCGGCACGACGATAATCGGTGGCTGACATAGATCGCCGTTTTGTGATCTACCAGTTTGCCGAAGTCCGAATAGACCTGCGCTTCCGCAATAGGATCCAGCGCTGCGGTCGGCTCATCCAGTA
Organism: Lachnospiraceae bacterium; assembly: GCA_017508825.1. Taxonomy (GTDB): domain Bacteria; phylum Bacillota; class Clostridia; order Lachnospirales; family Lachnospiraceae; genus NK4A136. The sequence continues at coordinate 16,850 of JAFWRC010000192.1, read as the reverse complement.
CAACGATCGGTGCGTCCTTATACAAGGCCCTGGCCAGTGCGATCTTCTGCGCCTCCCCGCCGGAGATCATTACACCGTCTTCCGCGATATCCCTGTACAGACAGGTATCCAGTCCGTCCTGCATATCACGGTACCGTTCTTCAAAAGATACTTTTTTGATGCATTCCAAAGCTTTTTCCGTATCATATTCCGTCGCTGCTGCAATATTTTCCCCCAGACTTAACGAAAAGAGCTTGAAATCCTGGAACACATAGGAAAACAGCTTTATATATTCTTTGCTGTCATATTCTTTGATATCCCTTCCGTCTAAAAGGATCTGTCCTTCCTCCGGATCATACAGTCTGCAAAGCAGCTTAACAAACGTCGTCTTTCCTGCACCGTTGGCACCGACCAGCGCCAGTTTCTTTCCGGGCGTGATCGTCACATTCACATTTTTCAAAACAGATTGCTCACTTCCCGGATAGCGGAAGGAGACGTTTTTAAACTCTATGGTATGAACCTTTTCCGGATCCGGCCTGTAATCTCCCTGCTTCTTTTTACATGGTATGTCCAGATACGCAAACAGTTTTTTCAGATGTTCCGTATAGATGATGTTTCCCGAATTCGCATTGACCAGTTCCGCGCAGCTCTGCACCAGTTTGATCAATGCTCCCACATACTGCACGATGCTGCCCACCGGAAATGCTCCCATTGCCGCTTTTATCACGACATACACATAACACAGACCATTGCAGAGTCCCCGGATCATCTCTGTCAGTGCCGGATAGACACTCATCTTTTGAATGCTTCCATTATCCTCCCGGTTATGCTTATCCAGTTTCTCCATTTCCCGGTCTGCGATCTTATCCTGCCGGTAAATACGCACATCCATGGCTCTGGACAGATCATCATACAAGGTGTGACCGAAAAACATAAATGTCCGGTTAAACCACACCGTCCCCTCCGTCCATTGTTCAAAGACCGTCTCTTCTTTTTTACGCAGTTTTCCCGTACCGATCCCGGCAACGCCAACCAGCAGGATGGCCACGGGGATCCATACCGGGGAATCCACTGCAGCATTTCCGGAACGCGCAAGAAACAGCGATGCCGTAAGCGCCACCGATGCAACGATCCCAACAACTGCCTGTACCAGCCCCGCGGTATCCCATACCAGCTGTGCAAGACCGTTTCCGAACATATACAGATTTTCCTCTGCTTTTTGTTTCTGTTTTTGGATCTCCTGATCCTCCAGATCCGAATAGTCCATATTAAGCTGCTTATCCGAAAAGATCTTCGGGAAATAATTCCACATCCCGGATTCTTTTTCTTCTGCCACTTTATTCAGCGCATTTTTGATCATGGACAGAGCAAAACCTGCCAGAACCGTCAGGACCACATATACCGCAATCCTTTGGATCTTCCGCTCTCCGGAGATCTCATTGATGATGCGCGCCGAAAACCAGATCGATACAAACGGTATAAGCGTATCCGCTGCCGCTGCACTTACTTTGGCCGGCAGCAGGCCCGGACAATATTTTCGGATCAGACCATAACCACGCCGTGTCATCTGGATACGTTCTCTAAATCTCATCTGCCTTCTCCTCTCCTTCCTTATTCTCACGATAATACTTTGCCTGCATTTCAAACAGTTCGTAATATTTTCCTTTTGCGTTTAACAGTTCCTCATGCGTTCCTTCTTCCGCGATCTTTCCGTTTTCGATCAGAAGAATGCGACTGCAAAATCTGGTGGACGCAAGCCGGTGCGATATAAAGATCGTTGAACGGTTCTGCATGACCTCATCATAAGTTTCATACAGACGGTTCTCCGCCACCGGATCCAGTGCCGCCGTCGGCTCATCCAGGATGATCACACCGGCATTCCGATACAGTGCCCTCGCCAGAAGCAGTTTCTGTATTTCTCCGCCGGAAAGATCTATACCGTCTTCCCAGAATGCTTTGTCGTATTTACTGTGGATCCCGTCTTCGAGCTGCGTGATCCGTTCCCACAGACCGGCCTGTTTCAGACAATGCTCCACTCTCTTTTCATCCACGTTTTCAGCGCTGTCCTCCCCTACGATCTCTGCGATGGTCACCGGCATGATCGAATAGTTCTGAAACACTGCGCCAAACATTCCGTAATATGCATCCCGGTCGTATTTACAGATATCCGTACCGTTATACAAAACCTGCCCTTCCGCGGGCTCGGTCAGCCCGCAGATCAGTTTCACCAGCGTGGTCTTGCCTGCGCCGTTCAGTCCGACGATCGCCAGATGTTCCCCTGGTTGTATCGTCAGGCTGATATCGTGCAAAACCTCCTGCTCCTCCTCTTTGTAGCGGAAGCTGAGATGCTCCAGGCGGATCTCACAGGGGGTATCCGTTGCAGGTACGCTCTTCCCGCCGGCTCTTTCATACTCCTCCGGATATTCCAGATAGGAACGGATGCGGTTGACTGACATATTCAGTCGTTCGATGGTACTGATCTGACCCAGCATATTTCCCAGCCACGCAGAAAAACCGGCGACAATGTTAAAATACAGCACAAACTCCGCAATGCTGATCTCATCGTTCCAGACCATGCAGACCAGAAAAAGATAGGTCACTCCTTCCCGGAGCAATGTCACGCCGCAGTCCGCCGAAGATACACCGAACAGTCTGGCCGTGTATTTTCGGTACCATCCCAATACCCCCTGCAGATTTTTCTGATACACCGCATCCAGCCATACCGCCATATCATACAGCCGTATATCTTTTGCACTGCGCCGGTCATCCGAAACACCGATCACATATTGCATCCGCTGTTCATATCCGGTTTTTTCATCGTTATGAAGCGCGATCCACTTATTAAGCCTGCGGTTTAAGCCGAAACCGATCCAGGTTGTTGCACACAAAAAGACAATGAACCATGGGCGTAACGCTGCCAGGATCCCGAAGAACGTAACAAATCCAAGCAGGTTTGAAAAAAAGGTTACTGCGGCATCCATGATCTGATTGAAGTAGGAAAAGTTACCGTTACAACTGGCAAAACTCTCATGCTGCAGTTTGCGGAAATGCTCGTTCTCCTGATTCTTATAATCTGTCGTCAGTCCTTTCTTCGTCACTTTCCGCAGGAAATACGCGTTCACTTTAAACTTATGCCAGTAGATCATCTTTTCCAGATACTTCTGACATACGGTAAGTATCGCAAGAACAAATGCCATACTTCCCGTCACTGCAACAATGCGCCGGATCCCCGCTCCTTCCGTGATCCCTTCGATCATCACTTTCGGCAAATAGGTCGTGACCAGCGGTATCGCTGAATTCAATACAATGATGATCGCACAGTAAAGCAACAGTTTGGGATAAACCTGTTTTACCGCCCGGATGCAATATCCGATATTTTGAAACACATTGAATTTTTTATCTTCTTTCATTTTTTCCCTCTTATCTAAAACAAAAAGTCTGTTTTGGTGTACACCAAAACAGACTCATACAAAAATCACCCTTATTATAAAAAAATATACAAACCGTATAAACAGGATGGATGGCATGATAATCCGAAAAGCGTACACAAACAAGCTGCAAAAAATGCAACTCCTAACAGATCGTGTATACCTATACCGGATTATCTAATACGCATTTTTACACCTGTGCGCGTTTGCGCTCTTTCTCTTTTCAGCTCTGAGAAATCATAACACATGGCATACATAATTGCAAGCCTTATCACGCGCTCTTCCGCTGCATTTCCCCGTACATATCTTTCTTTGCCGTATTCTCCTTCCTACAAACCACAAGCATAGCAGCCGCTGTGATCATCAAAGCAAAGAAGAAACCGTAAGATGCGATCGATGCCCGTATTCCTTCTGCATTGTCCGAATTGACATAGCCCACAAGTATTCCCGGATGCATATTGAATACGGCATGCATGATAGCGGCCGGCCAGACAGAACCGCTCTTTTCCGTCAGGATCGTGAGCAGGATCCCCAGCAGCGTACACAACAGACACATCTTAAGGATCCCCACATAGGGGTATCCCCAGTAGTCAGTTCCGAAGTTATGCCCGATACAGGTGAGCGGCGCATGCCACAGACCCCAGACGATACCGCCGACGATCATTGCTTTGGTCCTGCCGAAGATCCGTATCATCTTTGGCATCATATAGCCGCGCCAACCACACTCTTCGCCAAAAGCCGCAAAAGAACCGATGGCTCCGCAAACGATGGCATTTACCGGCAGCAGATACAGCATCTTCTCTTCGATATCAAAAGTGCGATAATACTCCGGATCAAAATAGTCCGGGCAGATCAGCAGCCGGATCCCATCCTCCAGTTCATATACAAGCCAGGGAAGAAGTCCTGCTAGCACAAACCAGATCCATTTGCGGTCCCGAAACGAGATGCCCAGCATCATCGATCCTTCTCCCGTCATGGCAAAGCCTTCCTTCGTGAGATACCGTACCAGGATGTGGGAGATCGTCGGAAAAAGCATTCCCAGTGCAAGGAAACTCTGCATGGCATCCGGCATTTCCGTCCATAAAGTGCCCTTAGGATTTGCGATCAGAAACCAGGCCCATGTGATGGCAAAGGAAAACCACAGGTACAGTGCCAGCCGTTTCATTTCTGATTTCAAACCTATTTTCAGATTTATATTCGCCTCACTCATCAGCTGCCACCTCCTTCTTTACCCACAAAGATGCTGTGATCCGGTAGGACAGGTAATACAATACCAGTGTGATCAGCGGCGCGATTATTGTAGTCAGCACGATTTCAAAATCATGCGTTTTTATCCATTCCATAAACGCTTTCACATCCCAGTTTGCCAGTGCTCCCACATCTCCGAACAAAACAAATCCCAATACGCACATACAGATCGTCATCACGATCCCCGTTAAGATCAGCTTTGTCTTTTCTCTTCCGAGCAACAGCAACATGGGCATATTAAGTGCCGCCTGTAACAACGCAAAACAAAAGATCGGAAGCGCCATCCCCACTAGCAGATCCGAAACATCCATCAACAGAAAACCTTCCCCGGCAAATGCGGAAAATACGATATGCCATATCATATAGACGGAGAACCAGACATACGCCGTAATTGCCGTAAAAATATATTTTTCCGCCACATAGGTCTGCTTACGCAACGGCAAAGAAGAAAAATAATTCCGCACCCGGTTCTTTTCATCCAGTTCCGAAGTTCTGTACCATGAGGCACTAACCTGTCCGTACCCGATCATTAATACGCAAAACTCTCCGTACCACAAAAATGCATCGATCATGTTCAGCACTTCACCATCGTCATTCTTCGCCATAACCCCGGGAATCTCCCGGGACCCCGGAAAAATCACCCGCAGGATCGTAAACAGGACCAATGCGATCCCGGTGATCATGATCAGTTTTTTCCCGCGGATCGCCACAAAATCTTTATACAACAATCCTCCCATCAGACCACACCTCTCTTTCTGTCCGCAATCCGATAAGACAGGAAATATGCCAGAATACTGACTGCCGCAGCGGTCAGAAACAGTACATACCCCTTCTCCCGCACAAAATCCAGCGGTGCCCACAGATCCCTACTTTCCATCTTCTTATCGTGCATCATGATCTCTACCACGAAATACTTCACCTTATCAAAATTGGCCAGCACTACTGCTGCTGCCATAGTAAACAATGCCGCACACTGCGCATACTGCTCTTTTCCGTAACCTAAGACCACGCAGAATAAGATTACCAACGCACTGTAAATACTCATCACGGATGCCCCGGAAATAATGATCCCGAAAAACTCCCTAAAATTCAGGATATCCGTTAAGAGGGATAACAAAAATGCCACCAGCAGATCCACCGCCACACCGATACCAAACATCGCATAAATGGTCAGAAAACGCGCCAGCATCCGTTTCTTAAGCGGTACCGGAAAAGTCGCGGACACCTTGCCGAAGCCGGCTTTGCCATCCGCCAGAAAAACATAAAGCATATCTCCGACACTGGCGATTGGCAGCAGCATAAACATCACCAGTACCATGCTGCCGATATTTCGCACATCCACCTGCGTTGCATTTCCGTTAAGCATCTCCTGACCGACCTTTGCCATATTGCCATAGCGTGCGCTCAGCACATACATGATCGATGCTATCAGTACGCCAGCCATCACAAAACAAAAGTTGGTCAGCTGCTTTCTTAAGCACATCAGATCTTTGAGGATCAATCCTTTCACGATCGCACCTCCCTCCTACTCTGTCTTTTATTGACATAGAAGATCATAATCTGTTCCAAAGCCGCCGGCTCGATCACCATATCCGGATAAAGCTTCTGTGCCGCCTTGCGGTCATTTACCATCACTTCCGCCCCAAAGCTTCCCACCTCGGCACTGACGATGAGCGACTTGCTGATCTTTTCTACTTCAGTCTTTTTACATTTCAGTATGCCGTGTTTCTCCAGCATCTCATCTTTGTTCCCGGCCAGCACGATCCTTCCGCCGTCGATAAAGACCACTTCATCCGCCAGCTTCTCCAGATCTCCGGTGATATGCGAAGACAGCAGGATCGTATGATCTTCCTCCACCACAAAATCCCGAAAGATATTCATCATCTCATTTCGAACAATGGGATCCAGTCCGCTGGTGGGTTCGTCCATCACCAGCAGTTTGGCGTGATGCGACAGCGCCACCGCGATCTGCAGTTTCATCCGCATTCCCCGGGAAAACGCCCCGCATTTTTTCTTTGCCGGCAGCGCAAACTGTTTCAGATATCCGAAGAACGCCTCTTCATCCCAGTTTTTATAGATATTCTTCATCATGATATTGATGTCTTTCCCGGTCATAAACTCGTGAAAGCCCATCTCGTCAAAGACCACGCCAATGTCTTCCCGCAGTCCGGCAGTGTTTTCATCCACATTTTCGCCAAATACCCGTACCACACCGCTGTCCCTGCGGATCACATCCAGGATCAGGTTAATGGTCGTCGTCTTGCCTGCACCGTTCTGACCGATAAAACCGCACACCGATCCCTCCGGTACGGTAAACGAGACATCATCCAGCTTGAAATCCCTATAATCCTTGCTCACATGTTCCAGTTCGATCACATTCCGGATCTCTATATTTTCATCCATTCTTTTTTTCCTCATAAATGATGCCCAGCATCTCCTGCAATTCGGACAACGACACTTTTCCCAGCATCGCCTTGTCCACTGCCTTATCCAGCAGTTCCTCGATCGCATAGAGCATGCTTTCCTTCATGATCTCGCCACTCACACCTTTGACAAAACTGCCCTTTCCGACCACGGTCTCGATATAGCCGTCCCGTTCCAGATCTTCGTAGGCCCGTTTCGTGGTGATCACACTGATCTTAAGTTCCTTTGCCAGGATACGCATAGACGGCAGGGCGTCCCCCGCGGCCAGCTCTCCTGTCATGATCTGACTTTTGATCTGCTCCTCGATCTGCTCGTAAATGGGCACACCGGAAGCATTGCTGATTAGGATATCCATAAATACTGCCTTTCTTGCGCGCCGGCTTCGGATATCTGCGCATAATATCCTCCACCTTAATGAATGATCATTGTATATATTGAATATATACACTATTCACCATATTGTCAATAATTAAATGCAATGATTGCCGAAATCATATTTTTTTAGTATAATTTATATGTATTGATTCTGTTTACGGCATTTATGATTGGGGGTTCCTGGGTTATGACAGATTTTCAATCTTTAGTAGATCACATGGGGGCTATGAGCTGTGTCGTTTCTGTAGAACAGCTTCCGGATGGAAACATCGGTAAATACCGCATTGTCGCCGGAAATGATGCCTATGTCGGTTCGATCGAGCGTCCTGCGCCCGGCACGGAAATGCTGACCGACAAATTCACCCCAAACACCGAATATACAAATTATCTTACCCGCGATCTGAACTTCGAAGACGCCTGCTATCAGGCTGCTGTCCTGAAAAAATGTGTACATTCCTACGCACATCCCAACCGGATGCCCGTATGGTTCAACATGTCTTTCCTTCCGCTCTTTCCGGATGAAGGCAATTTGAGTTATTGCCTTTATATGATGGAGATCAATTTCGAAGCGGATTCCAAGCGTATGTCCACCATATCCGGTGATCTGGCCTCTGCCGTTTTGGAAACCAGTATCAAGCTGCGCGGGACTCCGGATTTTAAAGTCGCTATGAAAGATGTGATCGTCGATATCCGTGATCTGTGCGATGCGGAGCACTGCTGCATCCTTCTGGTAGATGATATCCGGAAAGACTGTTCGGTCCTGTGCGAAGCCTTTTCCGCATTTACCGACCTTCTTCCTATGGAGCATTACGTGAACAAGGAATTTTATCAGATTGCCAGCACCTGGGAACAGACGATTGCCGGAAGCAACTGTCTGATCGTAAAGAACGAAAGCGATATGGAAGTCGTAAGGGAGCGCACCCCTGTATGGCACGATTCCCTTGTGGCTGCAGGCGCAAAGAACATCGTACTCTTCCCGTTAAAATCACAGGAACGTCTTCTCGGTTATATCTGGGCAATCAATTACAATGCAGATAATGCTGCAAAGATAAAGGAAACTCTGGAACTGGCAACCTTTATTCTCGGATCGGAACTGGGTAATTACCTGTTGGTAGACCGCCTGAAAGTAATGAGTTCCAGAGATATGCTCACCGGTGTTATGAACCGTAATGAGATGAACAACTATGTAGACGGTATCAGTGAAAGCGATGATCCCGATCCGGGATCCGTGGGCGTGATCTTTGCCGATCTGAACGGATTAAAAGAAGTCAACGATCTCCTCGGACACTCTGCCGGCGACCAGCTGCTCAAGGATGCGGCCGATGTACTCCGCGGCATCTTTGATGAAGAAAATATCTACCGTGCCGGCGGTGATGAATTCTCCATTCTCGTCCCGAACGTGACGGAAGAACTGATCCAGCAAAAGCTCAGTGAAGTGCGGGAAGCAGAAAAGCAGTACGATCTCGTTTCCTTCGCGCTGGGCGGCAGTGCCGTAGATAATGCACACAATATACGTCAGGCCCTGCGTCAGGCCGATGAGCGTATGTACGAAGACAAGCGCAAGTATTACGAAACTCATGAGAAATATCGTTGATCAAACACTTTAAAACCAAACCTAAAAAACAGGATCGTGCACTTACTGCATGATCCTGTTTTTTAGAATACTGTATCGTATAACTATTTTCTTCTTCCCGGCTTTGTCATCTTCTGTTCGTACATGCGCCCATCGCTGATCTTTAAGTACTCCTCGATCTTTCCGAAGGCGTCCATCTCCGTCAGATAACTTCCGTAACTGAAATCCAGCTGATATCCTGCGCCGTTGGAAGCGTTGAATTCTGCGGCGTATTCTTTCATATGCTTTATAAACCGCTCCAGGCAGCGCTCCGAATAATCCACCGCAAAGATATAAAACTCATCGCCGCCCACACGTCCTGCGATCTCACCGTTTTCACATGATCTCTTGATCATTTCTGCCAGTGCCTTGATCGCCCGGTCCCCTTCGTAATGCCCGTACACATCATTGATCCGTTTCAGTCCGTCCATATCAATGACGATGGTACATACCATCCTCCGATTGCTGAATTCCATGATCGTGCTTCTGGATTTATCCTCAAATCCGCGGCGATTGAGCATCCCGGTCAGATCATCTGTGACACTGAGCCCTTCCAGCTTATTGATCAGTTTGCTGATCCGGTCATTTTTACGTACGTCATTGATCGTCATACCCAGATCCATCATCCAGACATTATAAAACTCGTCAAAGATCTCTTTCCCGGTCATCTCTACGATCGAATACCCAAACAGCATATCTGCGCAGCGTACTCCCATAACATAATACACATGAGACCTCTCCGAATCTGCTTCCGGGATCAGATCATTTATACCGGTCGTCCGGCTGCTGTGTATATATTCCTTCTTCTTATCGATCCAGATCGCCGGCTGAAACTTTCCCGAAGGTTTTGTGTATTCTCCGGAATAAGACGGTATCCCGTTTTCATCCACATGCACCATCAGAAAAAATGAGTTATAATCGCCGAAATTTGTGACTTTTTCCGCAAATACACGCTCCATCTCCCGAACCGTATAGGTCTGATTCATCCGAAGCATCGCCACTTCCAGACTCGTGATTTTGGTTCCGGTCAATCTCTGTTCATCATGTACCCGCGCTACGATATCCAGCACGTGCTCATAATCCAAAGGTTCACATCCGCAGGACTGCCCGTAGATCGCTTTCGGTGAAACGGTAAGATCAATTCCTGCCGGATCTTCTCCGTCAATGATCTTAACCAATAGCCCCAGTGACTTGCGCGCGACATCCATTCGTTCTCTTGTCACCGAAGTCAGATGCGGCAAGAATTCCTGCCCTTCAATACTGCCGTCAAAACCGGTCACGGCAATTTCATCCGGTATCCGAATGCCCAGTTTTCGAAGCGCATTGCAGAGCGATATCGCCATATAATCATTGGCGCATACGATCGCTTCCGGCCGTTCCGGCAAGGAAAGGAAATAGCGTGCTGCTTCCATTCCCTTATTGTACCAGAAATCCCCCTCAAACATCCCGACACCGTTCTCCGGCAGTCCATGCTCACGCATCACTGTCTGAAATTCCTCCAGGCGGCTCTGTGCATCAGGATGCGTAAGATAGCCGGACATAAAACCGATCTTTGTCAGGTGATGATGATCGATCAGATGCTCAACCATCATACGCAGACCGCCGGCGTCCCGGAAATCGATATTATAGAATCCCTCCACATGCGTACTGATGGATACCACAGGACATTTTGCCTGTCGCAGTTTGGCTTCCACCAGATCCGGCGCACCATCGATCGCATAGCCGTCCCCATCAAAAACGATGCCGTCAAACTGATCCAGATCGATACAGCTCAGAAAATCCAGTTCATAATCATCCGATAACGAACTGTCATTGCCGATCCTGCCATAGGTATTAAAGACCACCAGATCCAGATCCAGTTCTTCCGCCACCAGAGTGAATACCCTGGTCAGCCCCCTTTTGTACCGGCTGGTCAGTCCCATTCCGAAAAATGCGATTTTTTTACGTTTTTTTCCCATACCGCAACCTTTCAGACGCATCAGCGCCTCTGCCGTATCGTACTTTCCGCTTTCAATATTCAGCACCGGCTGGCAGATTAACTATTGTACAATTATAACATTTATTATCCTGTATTGCAATTGCATTCTGTTAAATTTGCACAATATTTAGAAAACAATATTCTTCATACCATTACCGTAAAGATCCATGACAGGATCAGGACGCCACAGCCGGCGAACAGCAGTTGTCTGTTTTTCCCGCCATCTTTCCACTCGCCACTCTTAAGCCCCCAGCCGACGGAGATCACCAGCGCCAATGCATTAAACAGGATCCAGCCAACGGTAGAACCGATATTGCCGAGCATGGATACTGACAATCCGTACAACAGCAGCGCAGCATACCAGATCAGGCTCACTCCGAACAGTACGCCTGTGCGCTTTGCCGCGCCTTTCTCCGTCAGCGTCTTCCATTCCCTGCGTTTTGTCATTTCTCCCGCGCACCACAGAGCCCCGGCCAGACAGCCGCCTACCAGGACCGACAGCCATTTGCCGGCAGATACCGCCGTCTGTGAATAACCAAGCGCGGTAAATGCATCACTGATCCGCTGCGAATACGAAAATCCCAGGTTCATGGCACCGGAGCCGAGACCGGAGAATACTGCCAATACAACACCGAACTTCGCCTTTCCTGCGCCACCGTCTCGCCGCACGCCGGCAATGGTAACCAGAACTACGCCGATCACGGTCAGGACCAGCTCTGCAAGAAATGCAAGCAGAGAACTCCCCTGCGGAAACGCACGGTTAACCACCATCGGCAGCACCGATCCCACGACCGTAGAGATGCCCATGGAAATCCCATATACCATAGACATGCCGATCATGCTGATCCCTTTGGAAAAACCGATGGCCGACAGCCCCCACAAAGCGCCGCAAAACAACGGCAGGAACCAATATCCGCCCTCCTGCGATGCGATCACCTGCCACAAACCCGGTGCCAGGATCCACGTAACACCGGCGGAAACAACGATACAGAGCAGACAATATACGCCCCAGAATGCCGCCCATGTAAAAGGCGGATACTTTTTATACCCCAATCCGAAACTGCCCTGACAAAGACCTGCCAATAACAACACCAGAAATCCTGCGACCATTTCTTCACTCCTTCAGATAGCCATTGATTTCAAATATCCGCGTACATCAAAATCATACGCTTTTTCCAGCATACCGCTGTTTAATATCTCTTCCTTTGTACCCTGCGCTGCCACCCTACCGTCCTTTATGAGCAGCAGTTCATCCGCCAGATGCAGCGCCAGCGGGATATCGTGATATACGCCGATCAGGGTATGATGCGGCTCCGCGCACCATTCTTTCAGGTAATCCGCCATTCCTGCCACTACTTTCAGATCCAGATGATTGGTCGGCTCATCCAGGATCAGGATCGGCGTTTCCTGTGCAAACGTGCGTGCCAGAAACACGCGCTGCAGTTCGCCGCCGGATAACCGGAAAAGCTGACGGTCACGCAATGCCGCCACACCGGTACGTTTCAGACATTCTTCTGTCTTTTCCATGTCTTCTTCCGTATAACGCCCCAGTCCTTTACTGCTGTGCAGATACCGCCCCATCAGCACCGTCTCAAAAACAGTATAGGAAAAAAAGATCTGTGAGATCTGTGTCATATACGCTGCACATGATGCGATCTCCCTGCGCTTCATCCCGGCAACATCTTTTCCCAGAAGGGAAACGCTTCCGCTTGTCGGGATCATTGCCGTCAGCGCTTTTAGTAAAGTACTCTTGCCGCTCCCGTTACTGCCGAGGATCGCCAGGCGTTTTCCTTCCTCCAGAGACAGACTGATCCCGTGCAGGATCTCCGCATCCGTATGTAAGCAGCGCCTGTCATAGGCTGCGTGCAGATCCGTACATTCGACCGCCTTCATCTTTTTCGCCCTCCGAAATACACCCATAAAAAGAACGGTGCTCCAAGAAGCGCCGTCACTGCACCGACCGGGATCTCCTGCGGCGCCAGGATCGTACGTGAGATCAGATCCGCCAGTGCCATAAACGCGCCACCGATCAATGCACTCATCGGAAGCACATACCGGTGGGAAGCTCCGAAGATCCTGCGTACTGCGTGCGGTGCCGCCAGATCGATAAATCCGATCACTCCGGTAAAGCATACTGCTGCCCCGGTCAGGATGGCCCCCAGGACCAGCAGGATCCTGCGCGCCTTCGCCGTATCCACACCGACCGCGCTCGCCTCTTCTTCGCCAAAACTCATCAGATCCAGTTCTTTATGGTAAATACAGACCAGTATCGTTCCGATCACGCATATTCCCAGCAGTATTCCTGCATGTGCCCACCTGCGTCCGGCAAACGAACCCATCTGCCAGAGGATCAGCCGCTGCATATGATGGGAAAACGCCGCGCTCATCATGGTCAATATCGCATTTACAAACAGAGAAAGGATCATACCAAACAGTATGATCGTATGACTGCGCAGGTTTCCGTCCAGCCTTGCCGAAAAGAACAGTACCAGAAAAACCGTGCCCAGTCCAAAGATAAATCCGGTAGCCGGAAGCAGAAAATAATTCAGCGCCGGGATCGATATCCCACACACAATAATAATGCCCGCTCCCAGCGATGCGCCGGAAGATACCCCAAGGGTATAGGAAGACGCCAGGGGATTCTGCAGCAGTGACTGCATCAGCGCTCCGCTCAGGGACAGCATTGCCCCAACGATAAACGCGCAGCAGGCTCTCGGCAGGCGGATGTCCCACAGGATCGATACCATGGATGCACTCACCGTTTCCGGAAGCGCTCGTCCGAACAGCTTATGCAAAAGGATCGCCACGATCCCGGAAGGCGAGATGGATACACTTCCCACGCCTGTTGCCAGGATCATGACGATCACTGTAAAGACAAATGCCAGTATGATCTTAATCTGATTGTCCGCTTTTTGCTTTTTCATCCTTTACCTTTATGCTGCCGGAGACAGTTCTTCAATACTTTCATCAAAATATTCCGGATAAATAAAGGTTGCCATCTCGATCAGCGCATCGATCACATGATGGTTCGGCTGATTCACCTGGTCCGCATTCAGCTGATATACCGCGCCGTCTTTGATCGCGGTCACATTCTGCCAGCCTTCCATATTGAGCAGTACATTGATGACATCCGGTGTGTACATATCCGCGGTCAGGATCACCTGCGGATCTGCTCCTACGCACGCCTCTTCGGTCAGTGCCGGCCACTGTGCGTCCTCGTCAGCTGCGATATTGATCACGCCGACGATCTCCAGCATCTCATTGATATAGGTGCCCGGGCCTGCCGTGTAAATGGTCGGATAATCTGCGGACGGTGTGAAGAGTTCAAAAAGTACCGTCTTCTTCTCTTCTTCCGGGATCGTATCTGCGATCTCCCTGATCTCGCTGATCGCTTCTTCCATCTCATCCACCAGCGCCTGCGCCTTACCGGTTTCACCTACACATTCACCGATGAACAGCAGATCTTCTTCGATCGCTTTGATTGATTCTGCGCTCGGGATATCCGCCACGCATGCTCCTGCATCACGCACGCTGCCAAACGCATCCACGCCATCCTTTGAGCTCATACCGGAAGTGAAGATCAGATCCGGTGCCATGGCTACCAGTGCTTCCTGATCCGGTGTCATCATATCCATATATACCACATCTGCGCCCAATTCGGAACCATAAGACATCTGGGAATTGGTATCTGCGCATACGATCTTGTCTGCAAGTCCCATATCGATCAATACGCGTGTGATCGACGGTGCCATGGAAACGATGGTATTTACCTCTGCCGGAACCACGATATCGTTACCGCTGCGGTCTTTCATTTCTGTACCTTCGCCTGCCGAAGCTGCTTCTGCTGCAGTCGGTTCTGCCGTCTCCTGCGCTTCCGTCGGCTCTGCTTCCGCAGATACTTCTGTTTCCGGCGCAGCCGCTTCCGTCACTGCCGTCTCCTGCTGCGCCGCTGCCTCTCCGCAGCCTGCCAGCAGACAGAGCGCCATACCTGCCCCCGCCATAAATGTTACCAGTCTGTTTCTCATAGTTTATTCTCCTCCTTATTCAAAACCCATATATTTCCGGGTTTTTGACATAAAAAAAGCCGCATAACAAATGCGCGGCACACGAAACAAAGCCCTTACGGGCATCCGGCTGCCCCGACAAACATAGGGAATATAGCATACCGTCCTTTTACTGTCAAGCATATTGGCGCCATATTCCTTTTCATCACAATGTCTTTAAGGTATACTCGCCCTTCTCATACCCGTATCCGTCTCCGGCGTCCGTATAGAATTCGTATGGCCGTTCTTTCCCCGGGAAACGCTTTTCGATATATAACGCTCCCTGTTCTTCTGTAGAAAGTGCCGCATCCGTCATCGGGATCACACTGCCTGCCTTCGCAAAGACCGGAATTGTATCCAGCGGCGCCGCAATTTTCTGTGTACTTCCGCCGGCATACTTTTCTCCGGTAAACAGATCGTACCAGTCACATCCCGCAGGAAAATACACGGTTCTGTTCTTCTCTTTGTTTGGAATCTCCGAACCGTCCTGCGCATAATACATTGCTTCCGTGACCGGGCATACCATTAAGGATTCTCCGAACAGGAACTGATCCCGGATCTCCCATGTTTTTTTATCTTCCGCAAAATCAAAGGCCAGCCAACGGATCAGCGAACGATCCTTCAGCCATACCTTTCCGGCCTCGGAATAAATGTAGGGCATCAGCCGATAACGCAGTTTGTTTGCTCTCATCAGCGCATCGTAAAACTCACCCTTAAAATTCCACATCTCCCTGCGGCAGTCCGTCCCGTGCGCACGGAACATAGGCAGAAATGCCGCAAACTGATACCAGCGTGTATACAGTTCACAATAGGCCTCGGAATCTGTTGCATCATCATACTCCCCGTTCCAGTACCAGATATTGCCGCCTCGTACAAAGAACGCGCCGATATCCGTTGTCCAGAACGGCAGACCGCTTGCAGAAAAATGCAGTCCGATGGCGATCTGATCCCGCAGTGTCTCCCAGCTTGCCGCCGTGTCGCCACTCCACATAATCGTGCCGTAGCGCTGCTGGCCGGTATAAGCGCTTCTGGTCAGATTGCACACTCTCTTTTCCTGCATCCCTTTCATAGCTTCCCTCTGGTTCTCCCAGATCCCCTGTGCATGATAGAGCGCATAGCTGTTGCTGTATTCGTAAGGCATCCGCAGGCCTGCTTCTTTTAAATATTCCTGCCAGATCTGTCCGTCTTCCGGCCTTATCCCATGTCCCCATTCCGGTGTAAATGGTTCACTGCTGTCGCACCACCACGCATCCGTACCGTAAGAAAAATGCGTCCGTTTCAACTGCTCAAAATACAGATCCCTGCCTTCTTTCTTTAACGCATCATAAACACCGCAGCCGGGAAGCAGTAATTTCCGCTCTGCAAATTCTTTATAGTTCTCCGTCTCCTGTCCCATATTCGGCCAGATGGAGATCATAAAATGCACATGTTCTTTATGCAGCTGATCGATCATGGCTTCCGGATCCGGAAAACGCTTTTCGTCATAGGATTTCTGCCCCCACTGGTTGTCTCCCCAGCTGAGCCAGTCCAGCACGATGCAGTCCATTCCGATCCCCAGCTCCCGGGATTTTTCTACCGTCTTAAGGATCTCCTCCTGCGATTCATAGCGTTCCTGAGACTGCACATAACCAAAGGCCCACTTCGGAAGCAGCGCGGCTTTCCCGGTCAGCAGGCGATAGCCTTTGATCACGGTATTCATATCCCCGGCAATAAAGTACTGATCCAGCTCCTGATCCGCTTCCAGATACAGATAGGCACCCTTT
>JAFWRC010000191.1 GCA_017508825.1 Lachnospiraceae bacterium | reverse complement strand
TTGCCTGCACCGTCTACGATAACGGTGTTTTCCTTCTGTACCTTTACGCTCTTTGCACGGCCCAGCTGCTCCAGAGTGGTCTCTTTCAGATCCAGACCCAGCTCTTCGCTGATCACTTCGCCGCCGGTCAGGATAGCGATATCCTTCAGCATTTCTTTTCTTCTGTCGCCGTAGCCCGGTGCCTTCACTGCTACTACGTTGAAGGTACCACGCAGTTTGTTTACGATCAGGGTGGTCAGAGCCTCGCCCTCTACATCCTCAGCGATGATCAGCAGTCTCTTGCCGGACTGTACGATCTGCTCCAGGATCGGCAGGATGTCCTGGATGTTGCTGATCTTCTTATCGGTGATCAGGATGTACGGATCTTCCAGAACTGCTTCCATCTTGTCCATATCGGTTGCCATATATGCGGAGATGTAACCACGGTCGAACTGCATACCTTCTACCAGTTCCAGCTCGGTCTGCATGGTCTTGGATTCCTCAATGGTGATCACACCGTTGTTGGAAACCTTCTCCATAGCATCTGCTACCATGTTACCCACTTCTTCATCCCCTGCGGAGATCGCAGCAACCTTTGCGATCTGCTCTTTGCCTTTTACCTTGGTGCTCATCTTCTTGATGGCTTCTACTGCGCACTCGGTAGCCTGCTTCATACCCTTTCTCATGATGATCGGGTTTGCGCCTGCTGCCAGGTTCTTCATACCTTCGTTTACCATAGCCTGTGCCAGTACGGTTGCGGTTGTGGTGCCGTCACCTGCTGCATCGTTGGTCTTGGTAGCTACTTCCTTCACCAGCTGTGCGCCCATGTTTTCAAAAGCATCTTCCAGCTCGATCTCTTTTGCGATGGTCACACCGTCGTTTGTGATCAGCGGAGCACCATAGCTCTTATCCAATACTACGTTTCTTCCCTTAGGCCCTAAGGTTACGCGGACGGTATCCGCCAGCTTATTTACACCGCTCTCCAGAGCAGCACGCGCTTCTGCGCCGTATTTGATCTCTTTTGCCATTTTATTTGCCTCCTAAAATAATGTTTGGAATTATTATTTGATCACTGCCAGAATGTCATTCTGCTTAACGATGATGTATTCCTTATCGTCGATCTTTACTTCGGTTCCGGAGTACTTGGAGTAGATGACCTCATCGCCCTTCTTTACTTCCATCTTTACTTCTTCGGTACCCGGTCCTACAGCGATGACCTTTGCCTGCTGCGGCTTCTCTTTGTTCTGACCCGGAAGTACGATACCGGATTTTGTGGTCTCCTCTGCAACCAGCTGTTCCAACACAACTCTGTCGCCCAACGGTACTAATTTCATGACTTAATGCCTCCTTTTATATCGATGCTTTTCATTTGTTAGCACTCACTCAAATCGAGTGCTAAATGCTGATTGTTATATTAGTGATTTTCGGTATTATTTTCAATATGCTATTTCGGCGTATAACAATATATTTTCGCTTTTATACTCTCTTATTCTCTCTATTTCTCTTTTTTTCTCTGTTTTTACTATTTTGCACAGTTTTTTCGCATACTGCATAAGTCTCTATCGGCATTTTTTACTTCACAATCCCGTCAAATGATGCTATATTAAAGATGTTAACATAATGGAAGCGTGTCGGAGCACGGGGGGTTATAGGTCTTTGTTTCAAAGTAACTTTAAGCATTATATAAATGAGATCAGGAACGGCAACAGTTTCTTCGATGAAAAATGGATCCATCGAAGCGCTGTTTTTCTTTTTGGTGTTTTGCATCTTTTAATGGCGCTGCTCTTTTTATGCGCTGCTGCCTATGCCCAGGCGGCCCTGGCAGTACTCCTGCCGCTGGTCTATATCACCATCACCACCAAATTGATCAAAGACGGACGGTACCTGGCCTGCTATATGGTCACGCACAGTGAGATCATCCTTGCCGTTGTGATCCTGATCCTGCTGTCCGGATGGGACTGCAGTTTTGACTCCTATCTGTTCGCCAGCATCACGGCTTCTTTCTATTTTACTTTTAATAATAACAAGAGCGGCAAGAATACGAAAAAAAGCTGGGTCCCGCTGATCCTGTCTACCATATCCGTTCTTACCTTCTTTCTCTGCTGGATCCTGTGCCGCGTTTTTCAGGAGCCTTTTCCCGATGGCTTTGCTCCCTTCGGGCATCCGGAATGGATTAACGTTTTCTATATCTTTAATACGATCGTTTCCTTTGGTCTGATCGTCATCTTTTCCTACCTGTTCGTCTGGGAGCTGGAAAGCCGCCAGAAGGTACTGACCACCCAGAATGAACAGCTGGATGAACTGGCGCACAAGGACAGCCTGACCAAGCTGCTGAACCGCCGCAGCATGGACCAGATGATCGCGCTGCGCATGCAGGAGTTGAAGACCACCGGCAGGCGCTTTACCATGATCTTGGGCGACATCGACGATTTTAAGCGTGTCAACGATACCTACGGACATGACGCAGGCGATCTGGTGCTCGTATCCGTCGCCAATACGATCCAGAACACGGTGCGCAGCAATGACGCCGTATGCCGCTGGGGCGGTGAAGAGATCCTGATCCTGGTAGACGATGATCTGGATTCCGCTTATCTCGCTGCGGAACGCATCCGCAAAAGTATTGAACAGATGGAAGTGGCTTTTGAAGGTAAGAAGATCAAAGTCACCATGACCTTCGGCATCGCCGAATCCATCCCCGGGTATAAGATCGAGCATCTGATCCAGCAGGCAGATGATAAGCTGTACTATGGTAAGAAGCACGGGAAGAATCAGGTGGTAAAGAAGCTGGAGGAGAAGTAATATTCCATTGGATCCCGGCTTCCCCCTGATGGGAAGCTCTCAGCAAAGCTGACCGTTGCAGTGTCAGCTTTTTTTCTTGCATTTTTCTTTCATATCTGTATAATCATAAAAGTGTATGCATTTTTACACCTAACCTGTCGTTTTTCACAGTAACAAAGGAGTAATCTATGATCGCAGCAAATAATGTCACTTACCGTGTCGGTAAAAAGGCACTCTTTGAAGATGTCAATATCAAGTTTACGGAAGGCAACTGCTACGGCCTGATCGGCGCGAACGGCGCCGGCAAGTCCACCTTCTTAAAGATCCTTTCCGGAGAACTCGACACCACCAACGGTGAGATCACCATCACACCGGGACAGCGTCTCTCCGTATTGGAGCAGGACCACTTTAAATATGATGAATATACGGTACTGGATACGGTCCTCGCCGGCAACCAGCGTCTGTATGATATTATGAAGGAAAAAGATGCCATCTATATGAAGGAAGACTTTTCCGATGAAGACGGTATCCGCGCCGGCGAACTGGAAAGCGAATTTGCCGAGATGAACGGTTATGAAGCGGAAGCCGATGCCGCTACTCTATTAAATGGTCTGGGCATCGACACATCGCTGCATTATAGCGTGATGAAGGACTTAAACGGCAGCGAAAAGGTGAAGGTCCTGCTGGCCCGCGCTCTCTTCGGTAATCCGGACATCCTGCTCCTCGACGAGCCGACCAACCATCTGGATATGGATGCCATCAACTGGCTCGAGGAATTCCTGATCAACTTTGACAATACCGTTATCGTGGTCTCCCACGACCGTTATTTCTTAAATAAAGTATGTACCCAGACGGCGGACATCGACTACGGCAAGATCCAGCTCTATGCCGGCAACTACGATTTCTGGTACGAGTCCAGCCAGCTGCTCATCAAGCAGATGAAGGAAGCCAACAAGAAGAAGGAAGAAAAGATCAAGGAACTGCAGGAGTTCATCTCCCGTTTCTCTGCGAACGCTTCCAAGTCCAAGCAGGCGACTTCCCGTAAGCGCGCCCTGGAAAAGATCCAGCTGGATGAGATCAAGCCCTCCAGCCGTAAATATCCCTACATCGACTTCCGTCCTGACCGCGAGATCGGTAACGAAGTGCTCTTTGTGGAAGACATCTGCTATACCGCAGAAGACGGCACCAAGCTGCTCGACCATGTATCCTTTACCATGGGACATGACGACAAGATCGCCTTTGTCGGCGGCAACGAACTGGCGAAGACTGCGCTCTTCCAGATCCTGGCAGGCGAACTGGAGCCGGATTCCGGTTCCTACAAATGGGGCGTGACCACTTCCCAGGCCTACTTCCCGAAGGACAACACCAAGGAATTTGACTGCGACTACACCATCACCGACTGGCTGATGGGCTACTCTCCGGTCAAGGATGTGACCTATGTACGTGGTTTCCTGGGCCGTATGCTCTTCCCGGGCGAAGACGGCGTGAAGAAAGTCAAAGTCCTCTCCGGTGGTGAGAAGGTACGCTGCCTTCTTTCCAAGATGATGATCAGCGGCGCCAACTGCCTGATCTTTGACGAGCCGACCAACCACCTGGATATGGAATCCATCACCGCGCTCAATACCGGCGTTGTGAAATTCCCGGGTGTCGTACTCTTCTCCTGCCACGACCACCAGTTTGTGCAGACTTCGGCAAACCGCATCATCGAGATCCTGCCGGACGGCACCATCATCGATAAGGTAACGACCTACGACGAGTATCTGGCAAACGATGAGATGGCCCGTAAGCGCACGATCTATCAGGCGCAGGTGGAGGACGACGAAAATTGACCTCTGCAGATACGAAGCTGTTCTTCTTTGATCTGGACGGCACTTTACTGAATACGCAAAAGAATATCACGGAACAAACTTACGCAGCCCTGACTGCCTGGCACAATGCCGGGCACAGGGTTGCAGTTTCGTCCGGGCGGCCTTTATTCAGCATCCTGGATACGATCCGCCAGCAGCATCTGGATGTCTTCTCCCCCTATGCCATCGCCTTTAACGGCGCGCATATTTATGAACCGGCCACCGGGAAGGACATCCGGAAAAAGACCCTGGACCTTCCGGATGTCTATACGCTCGCTCCGATGATCCGCTCCATGGGGCTCTATTGCCATACCTACGACAATACCCATATCCTGACACCGGAGGACGGGACCGAGATCCATCACTATACCCGTGTCGTAAAAGTCCCCTGGCGTGTACTGCCGGCGTTTCCCGAGGGTGTCACGCAGCGTCCCTGCAAGATGCTGTGCATTGATCTGAGCGGCCCTTCCCGTCTGGACGCTCTGGCAGAACAGATCATTTCCGATCCCCGCTTTGCCGGCCGGATCACGGCGATGCGCTCCAACGATAACTACCTGGAGATCTTTCCCTCCGATGCCGGAAAAGGCGCTGCGGTAGCCGCTCTGGCGGAATATCTGGATATCCCGGTCACCAATACCTTTGCTGCCGGCGATGCCCAAAACGATGTGTCCATGATCGAAGCTGCCGGCTGCGGCGTGGCAATGTGCAACGGCCATCCGGATGCGATCACTGCTGCCGATGTGGTCACAAAGACGGATAATGACCATGACGGTCTTGCCCCCATCCTGCTTAGCAATATTTGACATTTCCGTCCAAAACAGATATACTGACGTTTGAATGTGTGTTTTATGTTAACCTTTCAGGATTCAATGTTTGGAATAATCACAGAATTGATATTGATTCTGACTGGATTCTGAATGGTTTCTAAACTAATCAAAGAAAGGATACTCAACATGAAAACTTGTCCTAAATGTAATGCGCAGCTTCCGGATGACGCCTCTTTTTGCAACAATTGCGGCGAACCCCTGAATGGCGGTGTTAACTTAGCCAAAGACACTGCTGCAACAGATACCGCAAACAACAATACTCCGGTCAACACGGCAAACATGGCTGCAGCAAATACAACCGATAACACAACAACGCCTTCCAACGGCTCTTTCCCTTTCATGGGCAGTGCTCCGGTAAATAACGGCGCAATGCCGAACAATGGCGCGCCCGTAAATAATGATGCCTCTATGAACAACGGTATGCCGGCCGGTAACGCTGCTCCGCAAAATCCCAATCCTGCTTTTGGCGCTGCTCCGAATGCAGGCACTGCTAAGAAAAAGATCAATCCGGCGATCATCGGCGGCATCGCTGTAGGCGCTGTGGTACTGATCGCATTGATCATCCTGATCATCTCTTCTCTTGGCGCATACAAGAAGCCGATCAAAAATCTCGTAGGTCTGGTTAATAAAAGGAGCACCAATGTGACTGCTTATCTGGATTGTGTGGCACCTCCTTTTGTGAGCAGCAGTTACAAGAGCCTGCTTGGTACATTAAAAGGCGGCGATGCCAAGAAGGAACTGGACGAAGCGATCAAAGATGCGACCGACGATATGTGGGATGAATTTGAAGACCAGTACGGCAAGAACTGGAAGATCACGATCGAATGGAAAGATGCCGACAAACTCTCCAATAAGAAACTCGATGATGTCAAAGACCGCTGGGAAGATCTTGCAAAACTGCTCAGCAAAGCAGATCTGGATGACGAAGATACTTATGAAACGATCGCGGACTGGCTGGATAATGAATACAACACCGATCTGAACACGAAGCAGTGCGCTTCCATCCTCGGCAAACTGGCAGACCAGATGGATGATGTCAAAATTACCGCCGGTTACGAAGTAGACCTGAAACTCACTATCTCCGGCAAGGACGGCAAGGATACCGACAAGATCACTGTATATGTGATCAAGGTCAATGGCCAGTGGATCATCGACCCGACCTCCGGCGCTGAAGGTTATGACATCAATGATCTGACCTATATGCTGAACTATATGTAATGTAACAGAATATAACCTGATCAATAAAAAACTTCCCATTACGGGAAGTTTTTTTGCCTTAGTTTACGCTTCTACGATCAGGTATCTGCCATCGCCCACGGCAAAGACTTCTTCTGCTGCTTCCACGTCCTCTTTGCTCATCTCTGCAATATCCATACCGGCTTCATCCAGATAGTCCATCACATCTTCCAAGCTGTCCACGACCACTGCAAGGACATCTTCCAGAAACTCCTTTGCTTCCTCTCTGGTTTCCGCAACCGGCTCCGGGAAAAGCCTGCCCTGGTCTTTTAAAAATGCGTCGAGTACTTTTTCATCGTATGTGTTTGTCATTTCTGCTCCTTTCCTTTACAGTTGTTTTAAGTGTTCCTGCAGCGCCTTCGCCGGCAGGCCCACCACATTATCGTAATCACCATCAAAACGCTCGATGTGTTTGCCAAACAGTCCCTGGATCGCATAGGCCCCGGCCTTATCATCGCCTTCGCCGGTATCCACATAGGCCCGGATCTCATCTTCGGTAAGCGGCTTTACATATACATCAGTGCCTTCATAGAAACTGTCGACCTTACCCTCCGGCAGTTTGATGAGCGTCACGCCGGTATAGACCTGATGCTCCCGTCCGCTGATCCGCCGGATCATCTGATACGATTCCCTGCGGTCTGCGGGCTTTCCCAGCACTTCGCCGTCGATCGCCACCAGCGTATCCGCTGCGATAACGCATGTATCTTCCTCCGTCTGCTGGTTCTGCAGGATCGCTGCCACCGCTTCCGCTTTCCTGCGGGACAGTTCGAGCACGATCTGTTCAGGCGGCATATCCTCATGTTCTTCCGAAACCTCGGATACCAGCACCTCGTATGCCAGTCCCATTCGTGTCAGGATCTCCTTTCTGCGCGGGGATCCCGAAGCCAGGATATATCTCATTGTGTTCCTCCATCCGATTCCATCGGGATAAACCTGCGGTTATCCCGGTTCTTTTTGCCCGTGAGTTTTTTCGCGTACTCCCTGGCCTCTTCCATAAAGGCATTCTGGCAGGAAAAACGTTCGCTCTTGGGCGTTTTCTTCTTCAGATACGTGCCGTCCGGAAGCAGCTCATGCTTCTTCACCGTATCCGCAAACTGCTGTTTCATGATATGCAGCACACGTTCTTTCGCCTCCGCATTTTCCACCGGGAACATGATCTCCACGCGGCGCTCCAGATTTCTTGGCATCCAGTCCGCGCTGGCCAGGTATACCTCCGGCTCACAGTCATTTTCAAAGATGAAGATACGGCCATGCTCCAGATAATCGCCTACGATGGAATACACGTGGATATGGTCACTCACTCCCGGTATGCCGGTCTTTAAGCAGCAGATGCCGCGCACGATCAGGTCCACCTTTACCCCGGCCGCGGAAGCTTCGTACAATGCCGCGATCACATCGGGATCACAGAGCGAGTTCATCTTGGCACGGATACCGCTCTGCCTGCCCTGCTTAGCATTTCTTGTTTCCCTCTGTATAAGCTTGAGCAGACGTTTCTTCAGCCACAGCGGCGCCAGTGCCAGCTTATTCCACTGCAGCGGCTCAGAATAACCCGAGAGCATATTAAAGACTGCCGTAGCATCTTCGCCCACCGGTTCTGCGCACGTGAGCAGTCCCAGGTCCGTGTAGAGCTTCGCCGTGGAGTCGTTATAGTTCCCCGTCCCCAGATGCACATACCGGCGGATGCCATCTTCCTCCATGCGCACGACGAGAGCGATCTTGCAATGCGTCTTTAAACCGACCAGACCGTAGATCACGTGGCAGCCGGCCTGCTCCAGTTTCCGCGCCCACACGATATTGTTCTCTTCGTCAAAGCGCGCCTTGAGCTCCACCAGCACCGAGACCTGCTTGCCGTTTTCCGCCGCCTCTGCCAGTGCCGCCACGATCGGTGAATTGCCGCTCACGCGGTACAGCGTCTGCTTGATGGCCAGTACCTTGGGATCCCTGGCCGCCTGCCGGATGAAATCCACCACCGGCGTAAACGACTGGTACGGATGATGCAGCAGGATATCCCCTTTACGGATCGCTTCAAAGATATCACACCCGGCCGGGATCTGCGGCACTTCCTGCGGCGCGCGGCTCTTGCGCTTATACTTTTCAAAACCTTCCAGCCCGTAGACCTTCATCAAAAACGTCAGGTCCAGCGGTCCGTTGATCTCATAGATATCCTCTTCCGAGATGTTCAGCTCCCGCCGCAGGATCTTGAGCAGCCGCTTATCCACGCCGCTCTCCACTTCCAGACGGATGGCCTCGCCCCACTGCCTGCGCTTGATCTGTTTTTCGATCTCCTTTAACAGATCCTCGGCTTCCTCTTCCTCGATCGTCAGGTCGGCATTACGCATGATCTGGAACGGAGACGCCCCCAGCACATCGTAGTTTAGGAACAGCTTGCTGATATTGCGCTCGATCACTTCCTCCAGCCGCAGGATCCTAATCTCGTCGTCTTTCGAAGGCAGCTGCACCAGACGGGACAATACGCTCGGTACCTGCACGGTCGCAAACTCGTGTTTTGCTTTTTCCTTGCCTTTCTTGGAAAGCAGCGCGCAGATATTTAAGGATTTGTTCTTGATGAGCGGGAACGGTCTCGACGAATCCACCGCCATAGGCGTCAGTACCGGATAGACATGGTCGATGAAATAACGGTCCACAAACTCGGCTTCATCCACGGTCAGGTCTTCATGATGCTCCACCATCACCAGATGTTTTGCCCGGCACTCTTCCGCCAGCTCATGATACGTATGGTACTGCTGCTCCACAAATTCGTGCAGCACGCCGTTTAACAGTTTTAACTGCCCGTCCGGCTTTAAGCCTGCAATATCCTTTTTGGTATAGCCCGCGTGCACCATATCTTTGAGTGATGCCACGCGCACCATAAAGAATTCATCCAGGTTGGATGCTGTGATGCTTAAGAATTTTAATCTCTCGAACAGCTCGATCTCGGGATCCTGCGCTTCCGATAACACGCGCTCGTTGAAGCGCACCCAGCTCAGTTCCCGGTTGGTGTAATACTCTGTATTTGTGAAATCCATATGTAACCCTCCTGTAAACCCCATTCAATATTCCGGCTTTGCCTCTCATCCGGCCAGTTACGGCATACAGTGCCCCCCAAGGGGAAGGCAAGTATTAGATATCTATTCTCTGTGAAGAATGACCGGGCGGATGCCGTAGACCTCCTCGAAGAAGGCGGCATGGACGCGGAAGCGGTCCTGCTCAAATAGCATATCCTGGCCGGCATCTACGCAGATCTGCAGCTTGTCATCACGAAGTATGGCTTCGATGCCCGTGATCTTCTGCTTCTGGCTCTTATCCAGCGCATTGGCAATACGCAGGATCGCCGTGAGCTTGGCTACCGTCAGGGAATCGCCCCGGATATCTTCCACGTAATCAAATGCGGTGTGATTGTACTTTACGATATCCGCCACCATCGTACGTTCCATATGGGAAAGGCCGATGATCTCGGTATTCTGGATGATCGCGTGGGAACACTCCCCTACGTTGGTCATATTGATAAACTTGCCGCAGTCGTGCAGGATGGCCGCCAGTCGAAGCAGCAGACGTTCCCGCTCTCCCATGCCGTGGGCACTGCGCATCCCGTCAAAGATCGTAAGCGCGATCCGTTCGATGGCTTCCGATCTCTTGTGGCTACCCTGGTAGCGCTTGCTGATGGTCCCGGCGCATGCAATGATATCCTGTTCAAAATCCCGGTCGGCGATCTTGAGTTTCTGCCGTTCCGCATATTCATACGCGATGCCGTCACAGAGCGATGCTCCGGGCACCCAGATCTTCTCTGCTTCAAATGCTTCTACGACACGCTTCATGATCCCCGCAGAGATCTTTAAGAGTTCTACGTTTTCCTCTTCCATCTCCAGACGGTCAGCCACTTCCTCCCGGCCTTCCTTCTGCAGCCCGTTGGCAAAGGCAAGAAAGTCTTCTGCCGAAGCTTCGCGGTTTTCATCCGCCTGCGGTACCGCATCCGTAAACTTTCCGGACAGGTAATCATCCATGATGATCAGGTTCCGGATCTCGCGGTCTTTCATATAGATTTTTTTAAAGATATGCAGCTGTCCGCCGATCATCTCATCCAGCAGTTCTTCCACCTGGCTGCTCCTGGGTTGGATATTCTGCATCCGCTCATGCAGGCGCAGCACGCCGAGTTTTAAACTCTGCGTGATGATAAGGCTGCCCTTGTCAAACAGTGACAGCTGGATGTTTCCGCCGCCGATATCGACAATGGCCGTGCCTTTTTCGATGATATGGTTAAACTGCTCCCCACGGGAAGCGATCGCCTTATAATCCAGGAAACGCTGCTCGGAATTGCTTAGGATCTCCAGCCGGATGCCGCTGCGGTTGCGGATCTGATCCAGAAGCAGTTCCGTATTCTCCGTCTCCCGAAACGCCGAGGTCCCGTATGCCTGGTATTCCTTGACGCGATAGCCCTTCATGATCTGCGTAAACTCCTGCAGGATCCGGAAGAGCTCCTCCATTTTTTCATAACTGATCTTGTGCGTGGTGTAACTGTCCGTCCCAAGTGCGAGCCGGTGACGGATGCCGTCGATCTGACGCAGACCTTTGGAAGAGATCTCAAAGATCTTCATGCACAGCTCAAAGCTGCCCACATCAATGGCCGCGAACATGCGCGGCGTTTTTTTTCTTACTGCCATAACCCCATAACCCCTTTGTATTGTATATGCTTAGACTGCTTAATAGTTTCCCAGTATGCGTAAATTCCTGGTCTCTTCGCGAAGACCGCAGAGCGCATTTCTTACCGATGTATCCGCGAGATTGCCGTCAAAATCCAGGAAGAATCGATATTCCCATGTGCGTCCTTCCACCGGACGGCTCTCGATCTTGGTCATATTCAGATCATTATAGATAAAGTGCGACAGGATATGATACAGCGAGCCGCTCTCGTGCGGCAGTTCAAAGCACAGGCTGATCTTCTGCGCATTCTTTAAAAAGATCTTCTGGTTGCTGACCACGATAAAACGTGTCGTATTGTTGCCCGCCTGGTTCACACCGCGTTTTAAGATCTGAAGCCCGTACGCTTCCGCTGCGTGGGCACCGGCGATCGCCGCCTGCGAGATATCCTTCTCCTCTGCAACTTTTCTGGCTGCAAAGGCATTGTTCTTCATCGAGATCTGCTCCCATGCCGGATGCTGCCTTAAGAAATGCTCACACTGCATCAGGGACTGCGGATGGGAATATACCGTGCGGATGCTCTCCTCTGTTGTGCCTTCGCTGCCCAGCAGACAGTGCTCGATATGGATCATCTGCTCGCCGACGATGAAATGTTCAAACTCCGCCAGCAGATCATAGATCTCACTTACGATCCCCGCCGTAGAGTTTTCGATCGGCAATACCGCAAACGCCGCAGAACCTTCCTCCAGCGCCAGCATGGCATCGCGGAACGTCTCTACATTCGTTGTCCTTATATCTTTGCCAAAATAAGCTTCCGTCGCCGCCTGGGAATAGGAGCCTTCTGCCCCCTGATAGACCACATACGCCGACGTATCCAGCGCATCCACCGCAATGAACGGCAGTCTGCGCTCGCGTGTTTCCGCAAGCTTGCGGTACTGCAGCTTACGGCTCATGCTCATCAGCTGCTTGAACAGCTCTTCCATGCATTTTTCATTGAACGGATTGGACGCCTGCGCACGTACCTTGCGGACCTTCTCCTGCTCTCTGGCCTGGTCGTACACCTTCCGTCCGGTCTCTTTCTTATATTCCGCCACCTCTTCGCAGATCTGCATCCGCTGTTCAAACAGCCGCACCAGCTCCGCGTCTACCACGTCCAACTGTCCTCTGAGTTCCGTTAAATCCATTGTTTTTCTCCTTGATCATATTCTTTATTATTTTACCCTAAATAGCGGATTTTAGCAATTGAAACAGTACAGATTTTGTGGTATAGTGATTAACGATAGCGAAAAAAACATAGCAACTATTCTAATCGTAAGGAGGTTTCTGAAATGACAGCAAAAGAATGTATCTTAGGTCGTCGCAGCATCCGCCAGTATTCGGACAAACCGGTGGAGGAAGCAGTACTCCGCGAGATTGTCGAGGAAGCTTCCTATGCTCCCAGCTGGAAGCATACACAGATCACACGTTATATCGCCGTGACCGATCCGGCTGTGAAGAACAAGATCGCGCAGGAAGGCACCACCATCTGGCCGGGCAACGGACGTATCATCGAACAGGCGCCGGTACTGATAGCCGTTACCGCGATCAAAGGCCGTTCCGGTTTTGAGAGAGACGGCTCCTATTCCACCGTCTGCGAGGACCGCTGGGAGTTTTTTGATACCGGCATCGCTTCCCAGACCTTCTGTCTGGCAGCTTATGAACATGGTCTCGGTACCGTGATCCTCGGATTGTTTGACGTAGATACCGTATCCACGATCTTAAATATTCCGGAAGAACGTGAACTGATCGCGCTGATCCCTCTGGGATATCCTGCAGAAGAACCGACAGCACCCAAGAGAAAGAGCGTTGATGATCTGTTAACAATTATATAGTTATCATATGGGGGAAACAATTCCCCCTTTTCTTTTGACGTCATAATAAAGAGAACTTCAAAAAGGAGAACTACTAAAAGGAGATTTACTATGAGACACTTAATGAATCCGATGGATTTCAGTGTGGAAGAGCTGAACCGGCTCTTCGATCTGGCACAGGACATCGAGCAGCATCCCGATGTTTACGCCCACAAATGCGAAGGCAAAAAGCTGGCGACCTGCTTCTATGAGCCCAGCACCCGTACACGATTAAGCTTTGAGACGGCGATGCTCAATCTCGGTGGCAGTGTGATCGGTTTTTCCGATGCTGCATCTTCTTCCGCCAGCAAGGGGGAAAGCGTATCCGATACGATCCGCGTGATCTCCTGCTTCGCCGATATCTGCGCTATGCGTCACCCGAAGGAAGGCGCGCCGATGGTTGCCGCCTCCCGCTCTTCCATCCCGGTCATCAACGCCGGGGACGGCGGTCATCAGCATCCCACGCAGACACTAACGGACCTGCTCACCATCCGCGCATTAAAAGGACGCCTGGACCACTTTACCATCGGTCTGTGCGGCGATCTGAAATTCGGACGTACCGTGCACTCCCTGGTCAATGCCCTGGCACGCTACGCAGACATCCACTTCATCTTCATCTCTCCGGAAGAGCTGCGTATCCCCAGCTATCTTCGTGAGAAGCTGCAGGAGAACAACTTATCCTTCGAAGAAGAGATCCGTCTGGAGGACGTTCTGCCCAAGCTGGATCTGCTCTATATGACACGTGTACAGCGCGAACGTTTCTTCAACGAAGAAGATTACGTACGTTTAAAAGATTTCTATATCTTAAACAAAGAAAAAATGGAACTGGCCAAGGACGATATGCTGGTACTGCATCCCCTTCCTCGTGTAAATGAGATCTCCGTTGAGGTGGATGATGATCCCCGCGCGGTATATTTTAAGCAGGTACAGTATGGTGTTTACGTCCGTATGGCGCTCATCCTGACACTGCTTGGTTTAGCTTAGGAGGTACGATAAAATGCTGAATGTAGGAAAGATTGAAGAAGGTTTCGTTTTGGACCATATCCCTGCCGGAAAGAGCATGTCCATCTATTATCATCTGGGCCTGGACAAACTGGACTGCACCGTGGCGATCATCAAGAATGCCCGCTCCCACGCGATGGGCCGCAAGGATATCATCAAAGTAGAATGCGATATCAATTCCCTGAACTTAGACGTTCTGGCCGTGATCGACCACACCATCACGATCAACGTGATCAAGAACGCCGAGATCGTGGAAAAACGCGAACTGGTACTGCCGCAGGAGCTGCACGATATTATGAAATGCCGCAATCCCCGCTGCATCACCTCCATCGAGCAGGAACTGCCGCATATCTTCTACCTGGCCGATCCGGTGAAAGAACTGTACCGCTGCAAATACTGCGACGAGAAGAATTCGGAACGAGATTTTAATTAGGCAAGATTAAAAAAGAGAGCTAAGCTCTCTTTTTTAGTAATCAC
>JAFWRC010000190.1 GCA_017508825.1 Lachnospiraceae bacterium | reverse complement strand
TTTGATCTCCAAGATGCAGATCCACGACGATAAGAATCTGTGCGTGATCTCCGGTGAGTCCATTGCGGTGGAGTCGGCGATGATGAACGGGGAAGGAACCGTGATCGCCGTAGAGTATAAGCAGTCCGACCGCGAGACGATGGAAGAGAACGTAAACCAGTT
This sequence comes from Lachnospiraceae bacterium, assembly GCA_017508825.1. Taxonomy (GTDB): domain Bacteria; phylum Bacillota; class Clostridia; order Lachnospirales; family Lachnospiraceae; genus NK4A136. Next base: position 2,441 of record JAFWRC010000190.1, on the reverse strand, counting down.
TGGTCTGCGCAATGTGGTCATTGTTGATCATGTCGGTGAGGATACCATGGGAAATCTGCCGGTGCCGGATACAACGATGCTGGTGGCATCTGCAAGTTTAGAGCATGAGCTCGAATACCTGCTCGGTATCAATCCGAACATGGAGTTTGTCATTTATACGCTGGACTTTAAAGTGGCGGCAAGCATGCGTGATATTCTTGGTAAATTCGGCATTACGGACGTCACGATCATCCAGATCGCAGTATCCAAACTGACTTCCAAGAATGTGTTTGAGAACCAGCCGGCGCCCTGGATCATTTCAGCGAAGGCAGGAGTATGATCTGCATGGCCATGATGACAGACAGTATGGTTTTGGGGAAGTCGGATGCGTTTAGATAAATACCTGGCGGATATGCACGTGGGCAGCCGTTCGGAAGTAAAGGAACTCATCCGGAAAGGAAAAGTGAGCGTCAACGGCGCGGTGATCAAAGATCCGGGACTGGCAGTTTCGGCACAGGATACGATCGAGGCGGCCGGGGAGCAGATCGGCTATCAGGAGCATTTCTACTATATGTTAAATAAGCCGGCCGGGATCCTGACGGCGACAGAGGATAAGAAACAGCAGACGGTGCTGGATCTGTTTCCGGAAAACCTGCGGAAGAAATTGTCTCCGGTAGGACGGCTGGATAAGGATACCGTAGGGCTCTTGCTGATCACGGATGACGGGGCATTGGCACACCGCCTGCTGGCGCCGAAATCCCATGTGGATAAGGTGTATCTGGCAGGAACGGATTTGCCGGTGACGGAAGAGGATGTAAAACAGTTTGCGAAAGGACTCACTTTGACGGACGGAACGGAACTGATGCCGGCCGGGCTGGAGATATGGACCGGGGATGTGAAAGCGGAGCCGTTTGGAAAGCTTATTACGAAAACATCGGAAACGAACGGGCACCTATCGCTGGTCACCATCCGTGAAGGCAAGTTTCACCAGATCAAGCGGATGTTTGAGGCATGCGGAAAAAAGGTCGTATACTTGAAACGCTTGTCTATGGGAAGTCTTACGTTGGATCCTGCGCTCCCGGAAGGTGAGTGGAGAGAGCTGACGGGGGAAGAGGTTTTATCTCTGCAAAGGGAAAGGAGTGCACTATGAACAAAAAGAACCAGAAACTGATGCTGATCATGGCGATCGTGGCGGTTGTAGCGGCCGTAGTCCTGATGGTGGTCGTAGTGGTTGCGATGAAAGGCGGGGCAAAAGAAGGAACTGCTGTTACCGACCTGCAGCTGGCATCGGACACGGAAGGCGCCGATGTGACGGTGGTCGCAGAAAATACCGACGGGCAGCAGGAACCGCAGGCGACCGTTTCGGAAACCGTGGAACAGTCCGCAGCCGGTATGGCGGTGGGCGGTGATTCGACCGGTACGGTGACCAGTAATGCCATGCCAAATGCCAATGATGTGGCGAGCGCTGCGACGAATACAGGCGCTTCGAGTACAGCAAATGCGGTAAACACTGCGACAACAACAACGACGACAGCGGCTCCGGCAGGAGCGTCTTCCGCAAAGGGGTATGTGCTGACCTACGGAACCAATAACAGCTGGCAGAAGGGTGATGTGACCATGTTTGGTGTGGATTTCCAGATCACCAATAATTCCGCCGCACAGGTAGAAGGCTGGACCCTCACGATGGAGATCAGCGGCCTGGCGGAGGTAGACGGCTGGAACGGAACGTTCAAGGCAAGCGGAAATACGCTGACGATCACCAATGCGGATTATAACGGTGCCATCGGAAACGGCGGCAGTGTGAACTGCGGATGTAATCTGGGTGTAAAGGCATCGAATGTAACGGTGACCGGTGCAACACTGAACGGTACGGCATGTACGGTAGTGGCCGGCGTGGTTGATCCGAATGCGCAGGCAAATGCCCAGAACGCACAGAATAATAATCAGAACAACAACAATCAGAATAATAATAACAACAACCAGCAGGCGCCGGTGGATGTGAGCGCAATGCTTACCCGCTGTGCCGATGCGGTACAGGGTGATGACTGGCTGCATACGGATGGTCACCGTATCCTGGATAAGAACGGTAAGGAAGTATGGCTGACCGGCGTGAACTGGTTCGGATACAATACCGGTACCAATACGTTTGACGGACTTTGGAACAGCCAGATGGCACCGACCGTCAAGGCCATTGCCGATCACGGTTTCAACCTGATCCGTGTGCCGATCTCCGCACAGCTTTTAAATGACTGGGCAGCAGGCAATTATCCGAAGGCAAATTACAACAATGCCTACAACACCGAACTGAATTCGATGAATAGCCTGCAGATCTTTGATTACTTCCTGTCTCTGGCAGAGGCAAACGGCCTGAAGGTTATGATCGATATCCACAGTGCCGAGACGGACGCGATGGGACATAACGCAAATATGTGGTGCACCCAGAAAGTAACGGCGGATCAGTA
>JAFWRC010000189.1 GCA_017508825.1 Lachnospiraceae bacterium | reverse complement strand
TTTTCCAGCAGATGCTCCGGCGTATCGTCCGCTACCAGTGTCCCTCCCGACAGGATAAACACGTGATTGCACAGACTGCTCACCTCCGCCAGGATATGCGTACTGAAGATCACTGTGTGGTCATCCCCCAGCCGGCGGACCAGCTCACGCATCTCCACGATCTGCTTCGGATCCAGACCGGAAGACGGCTCGTCCAGGATAATGATCTCCGGATTGGCCAGCAGCGCCTGTGCCAGACCCACACGCTGTTTATAGCCTTTGGAGATCTGACGCAGCAGATGTTTTTTTACATATTCCAGGCCTGCCACATCCATGACACGCCCAACCTCTTTCTTGCGGAATTCTCCGAACAAGCCTTTCAATTCCGCCGCATAATTCAGATATTCTAATACCGTCATATCCAGGTACAGAGGCGGCTGTTCCGGCAGGTAGCCGATCTGTTTCTTTGCTTTCTTCGGCTCTTTGATCATCGAGATATCGTTGATCAGGATATTGCCGTCATCGGGCGCCAGATACCCTGTGATCATATTCATCGTGGTACTCTTCCCCACGCCGTTCGGTCCTAAAAAACCGTAAATCTTTCCTTTCTGCGCTTCAAAGGATACGTCCTTCACGATCTGCTTTTCTCCGTATCCTTTGCTTAAGTGTGATACCTTAAGCACGTTCTTTTCCCCCTCATATCCAAAAACTAAATGTGATCGTAACTGTTCAGAATAGTTACATGTAATCTTCAAATTCTTCCAGTCCGGCCGCGATCCGGTACATTTCCGGAAATTCTCCCGCGAGCCGTTTCATACAGCGCCTTATAAAACTGCGCCGCTCGTCCGTATTGTACTTCAGTATGTTCTTGTGCCCCCAGAGATGCGTGAACGTATGCTGTTCCCGCAATTGCTCAATGTGTTCGCAGAAGGCATATACCGCGATCCCCTTCGCCTGCGCTATTGTCGGCAGGATACGCTGCTCCGCAAAGACCATCGGACACAGATTATCCGTGGTCGGCTGAATACTCCGCATAAATCGAACGGCTTCTTCAACATAAATATCGCGGAAATCCGGATCTTTCAGATACAGCATCGCCGTATTGGCCGGGAACACGGAAAAATCCCACTCCTCCGGGAAACGGTACCCCTCCTTCATCGCAAAGGAATGCGGATCCGGATAGATCTGCTCCCGCAGCTCTTCCCTGTGGATCACGGCGATCTGCTTTTCTTTCAGTACCTCTGTCAGATCCTCCCAGATGATCAGATCGGTGTCGATCATCACGCTCGGCAATTCTTCCATCTGCAGGGCCTGTAATTTGCCGCCGGCCCAGAACACCGCCGGATCGAGCTCTTCCGGCACGGTCATCTCCTCGACACCACGGGAAAAGATCTGTTCTAAAGAACGCGCTCTCACATAGTCCAGTACTTTATCATCCGCATAGAGCTTTGTTCTCCCGTTGTATTTTTCAAAAGCCGCAACCGATAAAAGCAGGGTGATGAGATCATAATCCTGCATCGCAAACCCTGCATCCCGTTTCTTTAAAAAATAGGGTGCCGACCAAAGTGAGTAAAAACCATTCATAGTGTCTTATATGTTATCCCGGATTCAGATCAGATCCAGCCCATAACCCATTTCTTCAATGATGCGCGCATAGCGGTATGCCGCGCCGCGATCCGCATACAGCAGCTGCTTTTCCTTCGTTTCTTCCGTTTCTGCAGGAACCGTCTGCTGTTTTTCCCTGCATTCCATAAGAAAGGCGATCCCGCTGCCGTTTCGCAGAAAACTCCCCTTTCGAAACAGGCTTTTTCGGTAACTGCCGCTGCCAAACTTCGCCGGCCGGAAACTGCCGGATCTGTAACTGCCTTTTTCCCCGAAAAATGCACGGAAACTGCCGCTCACATAGCTGCCCGTCCAAAGGCGTGCCTGCGTATAACTGCCCCACCACTGCCGGTAAGAACCACTACGGTAGCTGCTGCCAAACATCTCCCGCCAATTGGCAAAACTCCCGGAAAAATAACTGCTTCTCCAAAGGCTCCACAAAGCCCCGGCACGATAACTGCCGCCGACAAAACTGCCCAGCCAATAGCTGCCGCCGATCCCGTGAAAGGAGCCGCCCCGGTAACTGCCGAGCGATCCCCGTCCGCGGAAGGATCCTGCTGCCGGTGCCGCTGCCCTGCATTCTTCCGTCATATACTCCTCACGGTGCGCCTCTTTCGGTACCCGTGCTCCGGCAAAAACCAGTCCCAAACGTTCCGGCGGAAGCAGTTCGCAGCCGTTAAAATACAGATCAAACATGTGCTCCGCATCGCAGAGTACCATATGCTCTGCCATAAGCCGTCCCTGTTTCGCGTATAGCTTCACAAATACCGGAAAGCCCTCCGGCCGCTCACACATCTGCTGTGCCTGCGCCGTATCACAATGCAGCATAAAACCGCCTGCCGGCATCGGGTTTTCCAGTTTTTCATTGAATTCCCCGTTCCATACAACATAGGCCGCAAAACCGGCCAGCTCCGGATAGTAATTTTCGAACGACAAAAAGGCATATCCCGCATGGAATGCCTGCAAATGATTGATCCGGTTGTCGTAGTCGCGGACCGCTTCCGCCTTACTGCGGTCCAGCCAGTCAAACAGTTTGCCCATTGTGTCGTCCTTACTCCTGTTTCAGGGCATATATAGGAATATTTTAACACAAAAAAATGGCTATTCCTAGCCATTTTCCATCATTTCCCTGTTTTTTTGTATCAGGCTTTTCCGGTGCTGCCAAATCCGCCGCGGTCGGCGCCGTCCAGATGGTCCGTTTCGTCAAACTCGATCACCGGCTGGTGTTCAAAGATGCGGAACTGGCAGATCCGGTCATTTACATGGATCTCCGTATCCCGCATAGCCAGAACCGGCATATACCACTGGTCATTATCACCGGAATAACTCTCATCGATCACGCCGCAGTGATTCGTCTGGATCACCCCGAAATTCTTAAAGGTCGAGCTTCTGGGCACCACATGCGCTTCATATCCTGCGGGCAGCTGCATTGCCACACCAAGCGGGATCAGCTTGAACTCACCCTTCTTTAACGTGATCTCCTCTGCGCAGCGCAGATCGATCCAGTCGGATTTTCCGTCAATATATTTCAGTTTTTCGATCTTGTCCGTAAAATACTTGATCCTGATCTTCGGCATCTCTTCTCTCCCTTAATACACGCAACAACGGAATTCTTTACGTGCTTAATTATAATCTCCGCAGAACAATACCACGTTCTCCTTTTTCAGACTCTCCGGCACATCAATGACTCTCTGGTTGGCGCTGCCCTTCCAAAGAAGGTTTGCGTCAAATGTCTCCTGCTGAAACTCGCCGTCTACCAGCACGTCCACATACTGCATCACCGGATCGTTACGCACTGCCTCCCATGTAAAGCCTGTGTACAGCCAGATGGTCTTGTCCGGGTACTTCGCTTTTATTTCCTCTGCCAGCTGCCGCACTGCAGTACGGTTAGAGGAAAACAACGGATCTCCGCCGGAAAAAGTCAGGCCGGAGATATAGCTCTTATCCAGCTGTTCAAAGATTTCCTGCTTTGCCGCATCATCAAATAAAAGTCCGCCTTCGGGATCCCATGTAGACGGGTTCTGGCAGCCCTTGCAGCAGTGGTCGCATCCGGCCACCCAGAGCACCACGCGCAGTCCGTCACCATTCAGCATATCATCGTGAGTAATATTGTGATATCTCATTTCTCGCTCCTCTAGTCCGCAATAAGCAGCGCTCACATCGAAAAACGCTTCGCGTTTTCCTCGGTGTCCGTTGCACTCCGAACCACAGCGTTCCACACTGACCGCGCTGCAAACAGCCCGTCAGTGTGATCCGCTGTGGTTCATCGCTGCTTATCGCTCACATCGACTTCCTTTCCGCGATCT
>JAFWRC010000188.1 GCA_017508825.1 Lachnospiraceae bacterium | reverse complement strand
GCTGCCTTTTTTTATTTCCTCCTTCGGGAATCCGTCCGGCATCTACGGAACAGGCCGGGAAGCCCGGAAAGCCGTGGAGCGGGCGAGGCAGCAGACAGCGGCCGCCATCGGCGCGGAAAGCCGGGAAATCCTTTTTACCTCCGGCGGCAGCGAAAGCGACAACCTGGCGATCCGGGGGACTGCGCTGGCCCTGCAGGGAAAGGGACACCATCTTATTACCAGCCGGATTGAGCATCCGGCGGTGCTGAATCCCTGCAGGCAGCTGGAAAAAGAAGGCTTTTCCGTGACCTACCTGGATCCCGATCCGTTCGGGCGGATTGCACCGGAAGATGTCGAACGGGCGATCCGGCCGGATACCATCCTGGTCAGCATCATGGCGGCGAACAACGAGATCGGCACCGTTCAGCCGGTGGCCTGGATCGGGGAAATCTGCCGGGAGAAGGGAATCTGTTTCCATACGGACGCCGTGCAGGCTGCCGGCCAGATGAAGCTGGACGTACAGGAGCTCGGGGCGGACCTGCTGAGCCTGAGCGCCCACAAGTTCCACGGGCCCAAAGGCGCAGGCGCGCTGTATATCCGGAAGGGAACCCGGCTGGAGGCGGTCATCCGCGGCGGCGCCCAGGAACGAGGCCTGCGGGCCGGAACGGAGAACGTTCCGGGAATCGTCGGGCTGGGAAAAGCGATTGAAACCGCTGAAGCGGAAAGGGAGGAAAATACCCGCCGGATCCGGGAACTGCGGGATCTGCTGATCCGGCAGGTGACCGAACGGATTCCCGAAGTGCACCTGAACGGGCATCCGCAGGAGCGGTTGGCCAACAACTGCCATTTCTCCTTTGCGGGGATTGAAAGCGAAGCCCTGCTGCTGCGGCTGGACCTGGCCGGAATCGCGGTATCCGGAGGCAGCGCCTGCACATCCGGATCGCTGGACCCGAGCCACGTGCTCTTAGCGATCGGACGCGTACATGATGTGGCGCACGGATCGCTGCGGCTTAGCATCGGGGAAGATACAACGGACGAAGACGTGAACTACATGATCCAGTCCGTCAAAGAAGTAGTCGAATATCTGCGCGGCTTCTCGCCGATCTGGCGGGATCTGCAGGCAGGCAAAAAAGAATACATACTCTAGGAGGTGCCAAATGGCTTTATATAGTGAAAAAGTAATGGATCATTTCCGCAACCCGCGCAACGTGGGCGTGATCGAAGATGCAAACGGTATCGGCGAAGTCGGCAACGCAAAATGCGGAGACATCATGAAGATGTATCTGAAGATCGAGGACGGCATCATTCAGGATGTCAAGTTCGAGACCTTCGGCTGCGGCAGCGCGATCGCATCCAGCTCCATGGCAACCGAACTGATCAAAGGAAAACCGGTGAAAGAGGCGATGCAGCTGACCAACAAAGCCGTCGCAGAGGCACTGGACGGTCTGCCGGATTATAAGATGCACTGCTCTGTTCTGGCGGAGGAAGCCATCCAGTCTGCGCTGGAAGATTATCAGAAGCGGACTGGCGATGTCATCCTGCAGGAGGAATAAACCATGGGCATCGTCCACAGTATTTGCATCAGCGAGAAAAAAGGAACACAGAAGCACGAGATCCCGGAGGCCGTAGTAATAGAAGACTTCGGGATCCAGGGCGATGCGCACGCCGGAAAATGGCATCGGCAGGTCTCGCTTCTGGGGCTGGAACAGATCAATGCATTCCGCGCAAGAGGCGCCGACGTTGCGTTTGGTGCATTCGGAGAAAACCTGGTCGTAGAAGGGTTCCATCTGCGCGAACTTCCAATCGGTTCTGTTTTTCAGATTGGCGACGTGGTGCTGGAGATGACACAGATCGGCAAAGAATGCCACAGCCACTGCGAGATCTATAAAGTCATGGGCGACTGCATCATGCCGCGCGAAGGCGTATTTGCCAAAGTACTGCACGGCGGTACGATAAAAATCGGCGATGAGATCGTTCTGAAAAATTGATGAAAAAAATTTTTATAAACCTATTGACATAGTAGGTTGATAGTGATATAGTATCGAAAATTTCAAATGAAAAGAAAGAACTCATACGAGTTCTTCTGATCGCTCAAAGCCGCGAGGCTCCCTCGACCTTCGGTCGGGGGCAGGAAAGGAGGCATATATAATGATCCGTAATTTACCACGTAAGCAGAGTACGATGATGTGGTGTCGAATGCTAAACTCCCGGGCATGTCAAATGGCGGGGGCGTTCGGCTGCGAATCGATGCGCCTCCACACGAGCCGATGTTGCAGATAATACCTGCAGATCTATTGTCCGGGAGCAAACAAAACGTTCCCGGATTTTTTATTTGCCGGGAACACCCCAGGAAAACCTGGAAAAGCACACCGGAAGCGGATCACACTACTCCGCTTCGAATAATCCAAAATCGATTCATTAAGAAAGGGAGAATACCATGAGCAATTATAAATTTGAAACCTTACAGTTACACGTTGGACAGGAGCAGGCAGACCCGGCAACCGATGCGCGTGCCGTTCCGATCTATCAGACCACATCTTACGTTTTCCATAACAGCCAGCACGCAGCTGACCGCTTTGGACTGGCAGACGCCGGCAACATCTACGGACGTCTGACCAACTCCACGCAGGATGTTCTGGAGAAAAGACTGGCCGCATTGGAAGGCGGATCCGCTGCCCTGGCATTAGCATCCGGTGCTGCAGCAATCACCTATACCGTTCAGGCACTGGCCGCAAACGGCGGACATATTGTCGCACAGAAAACCATCTACGGCGGCAGCTTCAACCTGTTAGAGCACACGCTTCCGCAGTACGGCATCCAGACCACCTTTGTCGATGCGCATAATCTGGCAGAGGTCGAAGGAGCCATTCAGGAAAACACCCGTGCCATTTATCTGGAGACGCTCGGCAATCCGAACAGCGACATTCCGGATATCGATGCCATCTCTGAAATTGCTCATAAGCACGGACTTCCGGTCGTTGTCGATAACACTTTCGGCACACCGTATCTGATCCGGCCGTTCGAGCATGGTGCAGATATTGTCGTTCACTCCGCAACCAAGTTTATTGGCGGACACGGAACCACGTTAGGCGGCATTATTGTTGAGGCCGGCAAATTTGATTGGAAAGCCAGCGGAAAGTATCCGAACATCGCGGATCCGAATCCAAGCTATCACGGTGTATCCTTCTATGACGCAGTCGGACCGGCAGCTTTTGTGACATACATTCGCGCCATCCTCCTGAGAGATACAGGTGCATGCATTTCTCCTTTCAATGCATTCCTGCTTCTGCAAGGCGTGGAGACGCTGTCGCTCCGGCTAGATCGTCACGCTGAAAACACCAAGAAGGTTGTGGAATATTTAGTAAACCATCCACTGGTAGAAAACGTGAACCACCCGTCACTCCCGGAACATCCGGACCATGCGCTGTATGAAAGATACTTCCCGAACGGCGGCGCATCCATCTTCACCTTTGAGATCAAAGGTGGCCAGGAAGAAGCATGGAAGTTCATCGACAATCTGAAAATCTTCTCGCTGCTGGCAAACGTAGCGGATGTGAAGAGCCTGGTGATCCACCCGGCATCTACCACACATTCACAGCTGTCCGAAGAAGAGCTGCTGGATCAGGGAATCAAGCCAAACACGATCCGTCTCTCCATCGGCACAGAGCACATTGATGATATTATCGCAGATCTGGAAAACGGATTTGCTGCAATCGGATAACGCGGGTGCAAACAAAGACAATCCCGCACAAAACTGGAACAATCAGAAAAATAAGAGTAAGATAAAAAAGAAAGGACGGTACATATACCATGGCTAAAATTTATAAAGGAACAATCGGACTTATTGGAAACACTCCTCTGGTAGAGGTGGCAAACATTGAAAAAGAGTTAGGGCTGGAAGCAACCATTCTCGTGAAGCTGGAATACTTTAATCCGGCAGGCAGCGTAAAAGACCGTATCGCTAAAGCGATGATCGAAGATGCTGAGGAAAAAGGACTTCTGAAACCTGACTCCGTTATCATAGAGCCAACCAGCGGCAACACCGGAATCGGACTGGCTGCCATTGCTGCAGCAAAGGGCTACCGCATCATCCTCACGATGCCGGAAACCATGAGCGTGGAGAGAAGGAACATTCTGAAAGCATACGGAGCAGAGATCGTTCTGACCGAAGGTGCAAAAGGAATGAAGGGTGCCATTGCAAAAGCGGATGAACTGGCTGCAGAGATCCCGAACAGTTTTATCCCGGGACAGTTTGTAAACCCGGCTAACCCGGCTATCCATAAAGCAACCACCGGCCCGGAGATCTGGAACGACACGGACGGCAAAGTAGACATCTTTATTGCAGGCGTTGGCACAGGCGGAACTGTTACTGGTGCCGGCGAATATCTGAAGGAGCAGAATCCTGCTGTCAAAGTAGTTGCATTAGAACCGGAAGATTCACCAGTATTATCCGAAGGCAGATCCGGATCCCATAAGATCCAGGGTATCGGCGCAGGTTTTGTACCGGATGTGCTGAACACCACGGTCTATGACGAAGTTTTCAAAGCACCTGGCGATAAAGCTTTTGAAACTGCAAAACTGCTGGCCCGCAAAGAAGGCATCTCCGTAGGCATCTCCTCCGGTGCAGCTTTATATGGCGCTATCGAACTTGCAAAGAGACCAGAGAACAAGGGCAAAGTGATCGTAGCACTGCTGCCTGACAGCGGCGACCGCTACTACTCCACCCCGCTGTTTACAGAAGCATAAAAAGGCTGGCCGCATGGCCGCTCCTTACTTATCCAATAAATACCATTTCTATTTACATACACTCCTCCAATATAAAAAGCGGACGCACCTGCGTCCGCTTTTGCATGCTCGTTTTACTTTTGTGCTTCCCACTCTTCTTTAGAAAGCATGTTAACGTGCCCGGTCCGTATCTCATTCATCTGTTTCACTTCCAGACCTTCCGTTGTCCACTGATAAGTGAAGCCGCATTTTTCCTGCACGCGTCGGGACTTGGTATTGCCATCGTAATACCCGCACCACACTTTTGTCATACCGAGGTCTTCAAATGCATGCCGCAGCATCTCTGCTGCCGCTTCCGGCATAATACCCTGGCCCCAGAACGGCCTTGCCAGCCAGTAGCCCAGCTCACACTCATCGTCTTTATCTGTCAGGTCTGTCTTATCTTTCAATCGCAGCTCAATCGAGCCGATCGGCATGCCGTCTTCTTTCCTGCAGATGGCATATGCCTCCGGTCCGTTCAGCACACTGCGGATAATTTCCAGACTTTCCTCCACACTCTTATGCGGCTGCCAGCCCGCTGGCGGCCCCACTTCCGGATTACTTGCTTCCTGATATAAGATTTCCGCATCGTTCTCTTCCCAACGCCGGAAAAATAATCTTTCTGTTTCTAACCTCATAACAACTTCTCCTTTATCTCTATATTTGTTATTATATAGGGCAGACATTTAAAATTCTATCGGAGGCTTGTGCAAATGAAAAAAATGCGTATCAGACTGTCTTACATCTTAGCTGCGCTTGTCATACTCAGCAGCATTTTCTTCACCCCGTATTACACATCTTTTGCTGATGAATCAGATGATCCTGCTATCGCCCAGGAGACGGTGCAGGAGGCCATCACTGAAGACACAGTCACAGAAGAGGCCATCACTGAAGATTCTCTCGAAGAAACGGACCACAGTGAGTTTTCCGATGACATGCTCCAGGCAGCGATCAGCCGGTATAGACGGCCGATGCTTCGAAACGTGGACCCGGATCAATCGGATCCGCATAAGATCGTTGAAGGCGCATCAATGCCTTATCTTTCCGAAGGCAGGATGCTTGCATTGCATATCGATTTTCCGGCAGAGCCGGAAGACTCCCAAAACTATGCGCATCCGGAAGAAGATAATGCGCAGGCTTTAGAAAATGCATTGGGATTCCTTCATGATTATTATCTGCGCGCCTCCTATGGAAAGCTGAGTATCACTGGTGATGTCTATTCCTATTCCGCAGAAATGCCGCGCGCAGATTATGGAGACAGATACGCTTTAATGTCTGAAGTCCTTTCCGCACTTGATGAGCAGATCAACTACCAGGACTATGATGCAGATGAAGATGGCAGGATCGACTGTGTCCTTTTGCATCTCCCGCACAACACAGATGACGGCTGGGGCACTACCTGGTGGCCAAGCTGTTCCGTAGATACCTGGCAGAGCATTCCGCCTATGGACGGAGTTGCCGTCGGCAGCAATATCATCTTAAGCAGGAATGTCGCAGAGGAAAGTGAGCAGCTTACTCTGGTTCATGAATCTGGCCATGCCATGGGCTTTCCGGATTATTACAGTTACGATAAAAGCGGATCGGACAGTTCCAAATATCCATACCTCACCGGCACCCTGACCTTCGATATGATGGACAATAACACCGGTGATCATAACGGCTTCTCCAAATGGATCGCAGGGTGGCTGACGAATGACGACGTGACATACGTCAATGCAAACGAATATGGTGTGACAGCATACCGCGGCGGCCAGGATATTGGCGTTAAAAATGAAGATGGTTCCATCACACTGGACCTTTCCAGTTTTGATACGGATACCATTGGAGAGACCGGCGGCATCATCGTTGTCGGCAATGATCTGGGAGCTGATCTGTTTTCCAATTTTTACATGCTGCAGTATGACACGTTTGCAGGCAATGAAAAGCTGTACTACAGAGAAGATCCATTAACAGAACTCTCCTCCGGTTTCCGTGTATTCCGGGTACAGGC
>JAFWRC010000187.1 GCA_017508825.1 Lachnospiraceae bacterium | reverse complement strand
TTTTTTTGCTTCCTTTATGCTCAAGGCAGACACGGAGACGCAGACGCGGATCTCCAAACTGGACTATGCCTGGTACGGCGCGTATTTCTATCCGTCGGAAAAAGACGAAGAATACAGCGGGCTGTTTCCCGCGGAACGTTTCATTAAAGCAGATGCGGTATTCCAGTTTTCTGCGAGCCCCGGGTTCAGTCTGGAAGGGAAGCTGGTCATCGTACCGGAAGCAAGCGATATCGTATACTGCGGAGTGCATATCAACCGGGCGTATCATACACTTTATGATCCGGAACGGTTTAACGGGGCAACGGACGAAGAAGTACGGGAAGCGCTGCAGGAGATCTGGAAAAAGGATGCTTTAAGGACCATTGAGATCTACAATGTGGGACAGGGCAATGCCAATTATCTGCGGTGCGGGAAAAACAGGGTTCTGTTTGATCTGGGATATCCGCAAAAAAGCGTGCCTGCCAAAAATCCGATGTATTACCGCAGGGCGCTGCTGGCGATCCGGCAGGCCAAGCCTTCGGTGATCGTGCTGTCCAACTGGGATTCGGATCATTATACCGGATGGGTCTATGCCAATACCGATATCTTTAACGTTCCCTGGATCGCGCCGACACTGTGCCGGAAGGGATACCGGAAACGGAACCGGACCGCGACTTCGGTCGGCACGAATGCCTATCGCATGGCGGCGTTTCTGAAGAAAAAAGGCTTATTACTGCTGGTGGACTGGAAAGATATCCCCAGGACCGTGGCCAGTCTGGGCGGACAGGGCAAACAGGTGATCCGTCTGGAAATGGGCGGATCGGGAAGCGGCGACTGGGATATCGCGCTGCGCAACCGGCACGGGTTATACTTTACGATCGATGATGAGAGCGGACATACCAATACCGTGCTGGCGTCGGATGTGCCGTATTCCTCCATGCGGGAGGGGGCCATCGGCGATACCCTGCAGATCCTGCATGTGCCGCATCACTGTTCCAAGATGAAGCTGGATGCGATCGAAAAGCCGGGCTTATCCGCTTTGAAAACAGCAATCCTGTCGGCGGAACGTGGCATGGAATATGATCTGCACCGCATCCGGCTGGAAAAATGCTTCGGCAGCTCGAATATGATCTTTACGACCGACCAGCACAAGGACAACGATACGCTGGCGGTAGAGATCCAGTTTAATGCGATGGGGCCGGTAAAGACCGGAACAAGATAAAGAATCATATACGTTTATATAAGGTGAACCATAATAGAAAAAAGAGGGGGTTAAAAAATGGAACTGAAAACAGCGTTTAAGGATCTGTTCAAGATCGGAGTGGCATTATCCAGACGCAATCTGGAAACGGAGGCGAACCGGAAGCTGGTGGTTTCACAGTTCAGCAGCTTTACGGCAGAAAATGACATGAAGCCGATGTATTTCCTGGATCCGGCGAACCGGTTGGAACCGGAGAAATATGATCTGGCGCCGAAACTGGATTTTCAGTTTGCTGTTCCGTTCCTGGAGTTTGGAAAGAAGAGCGGGATCCCGATGCGGGGACATACGTTGGTATGGCATGGGCAGACACCGAAGTGGTTTTTCTATGAGAACTATGATGAGTTCGGAACGCTGGCCGGCAGAGACAAGATGCTCAGCCGCATGGAAAACTATATCAAAGGCGTGCTTGGGTTTGTACAGGAAAACTACCCCGGTGTGATCTACTGCTGGGATGTGGTGAACGAGGCTATCGACGAAGGTGATTTCCGCAAATCGCTCTGGACCGAGACCATCGGCACGGACTTTGTGGAGATGGCATTTACCTTTGCGCGCAAATATGCGGCAAAGGATGTAAAGCTGTTTTACAATGATTACAACTGCTACGAAGAATGGAAACGGGATCTGATCATTGAAAAGATCTTAACACCGCTGAAGGAAAAAGGACTGGTCGATGGTTTCGGCATGCAGTCGCACTTTGTCATGGATTTTCCGGGGATCGACCTGTTTCAGGAAGCATTATATAAGTATGGTGCGCTGGGGATCGACGTTCAGCTGACGGAGCTGGACATTCACAATGCAGATCCCTCGGAGGAGTCCATGCAGGCTCTGGCAGACCGGTATGAGGAGCTGTTCCGGCTGCTGGTTGATACAAAGAAAAACGGAAAGGCGAACATTACGGCAGTTACGGTATGGAACCTTCTGGATACCGACAGCTGGCTGACCAATTTCCGCAGAGAAACCAGCTATCCTCTTTTGTTTGATAAGGATTCGCAGCCGAAAAAATCGTACTACAGCGTGCTGAAGACGGTACTGGATGAAGCGGATATCAAAGAATTTCGAAACGAATATACGGAAGCAGAACTGACAGCGATCGTTCCGGACGATTACCGAAGGGCGGCGCGGGAGCTGAATTTCCACATGGTTCAAGTTGAGCCGGGCATAAAGCTATCCTATGAAGAGTTTGGCTGGGGCGATAACTATGTCCTGATGGCACAGATGGGATTTTGTCCTCTGGGCATGTACTGGCCGCTGGCGGTGAAGGGATATCATGTGATCTGCATTACCCTGCGCGGTTTTGCGCCTTCGTCCTATGTAACGGAAGATTACGGCGAGGGCTGGTATGATGTGTTTGCGGAAGATGTGGTCCGCGTGGCAGATAAAATGAAGATCGATAAGTTCTTTTATGCGGGAGCATCTCATGGAGCCGGGATCGGCTGGCATCTGTGCCTGAATCATCCGGAACGCGTCAAAGGTTTTGTTGCAATGGTTCCCGGACCCCACAGCCTGGCAGAAGGCACGATGAGCCTGCGGCAGATGGTACAATCCGGCATCCTGAAAGAGATGCCGCCGATGGATCCGCCCATCGATCATGACGAAGCAAGAGAAGCGCGCCGGGATATCCGGAATAAGTATATCGCAATGAATCGGGAGCAGGATCCGAGAGAAAAAGCGATCGATTACGGCCGGCCACTGATGAAGTACAAGAGCGAAGAGAAACTGCGCGAGATGCTGCATACGATACAGACGCCGACGCTGATCCTGGGCGCGATCGATGATCCGATCAGCACGCCGGAACTGATGATGCGTACCGCGAAAGAGCTCCCGCATTGCAAGATGGTATGGTATTCCAACACAGGACACAATCTTGATACGGATCTGGTGGAGGAACTGCTTTTTGAAACGGATCATTTCCTGAAGCAGGTAGATCAGGACGGAAGGGTTTACGAGACAGTACGTAAGATCTGATCCATAAAGATCGGAGCAATAAGAAAGACCAGGACAGATCAGCTCAGATCAGAATAAGACCACGGCGGTATTCGGAAACGAAGCCGCCGTTTTTGAATGCCGTTTTTGCATAGAGCTCGGAAGCAAAGATATCCTGTTCCAACAGGAAAAGAGCATCTTCTTCCAAAACGGTACGGGCATCTGCCAGCTTGCTTAAGACCGGACGGTCGGACTGCACTTTGACGGAATGCATCAGATCAGAGGCATCTTTTCGAAGCCCGAGAATACGCAGATACGGGCAAAGGTCATACTGTTCTGTCAGAACGGCAACCTGTTCTTTGGTGATG
>JAFWRC010000186.1 GCA_017508825.1 Lachnospiraceae bacterium | reverse complement strand
CGCAGATCCATGGGCTTTTCTATGCGGAATTTCCCCAGTTCGCGGCTGCAGGTGATCGCGCCTCTCGCACAGATCAGGAGCAGGAGAATGCTGTACAGCTGCGTCAGCACCTGAAAGGATAACTGCAGCTTGATCGCAGGCAACACCAGGATCTCCCATAAAAGAAGCAGGGCGAACATGCCGATCAGACATGTTTCCCCTGCTTTGGGCAAAATGTTATTCTTGCGTTCTTCGAACAATCCCTGCAGTGTTCTGCCGCAGAGATAGGATGCCGTTATTAAAAATACAGGCAAAAGAAAGGCCATACCGCCTTATGCCCCCATACGTGCCGAATCAATGTTTTCCTTAAACCACTCGTATGCCAGTTTCACGCCTTCCTCCAACTCCACCTTATGGGTAAAGCCAAGGGAATGCAGCTTGGATACATCCGTAAGCTTTCTGGGCGTTCCGTCCGGCATATCCTTATTCCAGACGATCTCACCTTCGTAACCTACCGTCTTTTTGATCAGTTCCGCCAGTTCCTTAATGGTCAGTTCCTTGCCGGTACCGATATTGACATGCTGCTCCCCGCTGTAATTTTCCAGAAGGAATACGCACGCGTCTGCCATATCGTCCACGTATAAGAATTCACGCAACGGAGAACCGGTTCCCCACAGTTCTACCGAAGGAGCTCCGTTGATCTTTGCCTCATGGAACTTACGGATCATCGCCGGAAGCACATGGGACCCCTGCAGCTCGTAGTTATCGTGCGGGCCGTACAGATTGGTCGGCATACAGCTGATGAAGTCATCGCCGTACTGTTTCTTATAAAACTTACACATCTCCAGACCCGAGATCTTGGCGATCGCATAGGCCTCATTGGTCACTTCCAAAGGTCCGGTAAGCAATGCATCTTCCGGGATCGGCTGCGGTGCCATTCTCGGATAGATACAGGTGCTGCCCAGAAACAGCAGTTTCTTTACTTTATACTGATGGCAGCAATGGATCACATTGCACTGGATCTGCATATTGCTGTAGGCAAATTCGGCCGGCGCGGTATTGTTCGCATTGATGCCGCCCACCTTTGCTGCGGCCAGCACCACCACGTCCGGACGCTCCTGCTCAAAAAAAGCCCGTACATCCGCCTGCTCTTCCAGATTGAGTTCCGCATGGGTACGGCCGATGATATTTTCATAACCTGCCCGCTGCAGAGAGCGCACGATCGCGGATCCGACCAGCCCCCTGTGTCCTGCCACATAGATCTTATCTTTTTTGTCAATTCCGGCCATTTCGCCCAAATCCTCCTTGTGTTTTTGCTCACTAACCGATATAATGAATTATGTAATCTTATTCAAAAGGACGATAATCTGATGCAATACTTAACAGAACTTTCCCATAACGCTGCTTTGATGTGTGCCATTATCAACTGGGTTCTGGCTCAGGTGATCAAAACATTTCTTCATACAGTCGTTACCCGCAGTTTCATTCCCGAGCGTCTGGTCGGAACCGGCGGTATGCCCAGTTCCCACTCCGCAACGGTATGCGGGCTGGCTACGGCGGTCTTTATCAAAGAAGGTCCTGCCTCCTCACAGTTTGCCATTGCAGCTGTCCTGGCCGGCGTAGTTATGTATGATGCTCTCGGCATCCGTCGTCAGGCAGGAAAACATGCCCAGATCCTCAATGAGATGATCGAAAATGTGGATACCTTCAAGTCCATCGACTGGGAAACCCTTTCCCCGGATGAACGCTTCAAGGAATTTCTCGGACACACCCCGATGCAGGTGCTGATTGGTATGCTCCTTGGGATCGGGCTTTCGATCATTCTGTGTAATACGGTATTTTTATAAAACGGCTTTCTTTAAATGATGAGCGTTCTGCAAGCAGAACGCTTTTTTATTTGTCATTTAGTCTGCCAGATATTCTTTCAGCGCATCCTTCCAGTCTGCAAAACGATAATCCAGATTCAGACGGAACATATAATTGTCCAGTGCGGAATACGCCGGACGATCCGCCGATGCCGGGAATCTTCTCTTGTATTCTTCGGAACTGATATGCTCTACTTTGGTCGATACACCTTTTAAGCGGAAGATCTCTTCCGTAAAATCAGCCCAGCTGCAGATGCCCTCGCAGGTACCATGATAGATGCCGTACTGATCGGTCGGCAGCAATGCTTTGATCGCTCTGGCCAGTTCCAGCGCGGAAGTCGGATTGCCCACCTGATCATCCACCACGCCGATGGTATCGTTCTTCTCTGCCAGGCTCAGCATGGTACGCACAAAATTCTTGCCTTCGCCGTACAGCCACGCGGTACGAACGATATACCAGCGCTTCGAAAACTGCTGCACAAAACGTTCTCCGGCCAGTTTCGTCCTGCCGTAAGCGCTCTTCGGCGCCGTTTCATCAAACTCGATATACGGTCTGCTGCCGTCTCCCGGGAATACATAATCCGTAGAGATGTGAACCAGCGGAATATCATTCTCCGTTGCTGCGATCGCCAGATTGCGCGGTCCGATGGCATTGATGCGGTAAGCCAGATCCGTATCCTTTTCACAGCCGTCAACATTCGTCGCTGCTGCGCAGTTGATGATTGCATCCGGAGCATTCTCCCGTACATACGCACGTACGGCTTTCAGATCCGTGATATCCAGATCCGGCACATCCGTTCCCAGGATCTGTGTGTTAGCGTCATTCTCATATACCTGCTTAATGGCATGCCCCAGCTGCCCGTTGCAGCCGGTCACCATGATCTTCATATCTGCCATAATGTCTTACTCTCCACCCAGTTTCAAACGGTTCAATGCGGAAAATACCGCACGTACCGATGCTCTCGTGATATTGGAGCTCACGCCCACACCATAGGTCACACTTCCGCTCTCGGCATCCAGCATATGGATATAGGCGGCTGCCTGGGAATTGGAACCGCTCTGCAGCGCATGTTCTTCATAATCCAGGATCTTGATCCGGATCCCGAAGGTCTCCATCAGACCGCGCTGTACTGCATCCAACGGGCCGTTGCCCACTGCTGTAAAGCTCTTCTCCACACCCTTGTCGGTATAGGTCAGATGCACCTTGGTATCAAACTCGGATTCCGTCTCATCCGACAGGTCATCGACCTTCAGCTTGCGGAAATGGATTGGCTCCTTCTTTTCCAGATATTCCTTGCGGAACTGTTCCATAATGGTTTCCGGTGAAACTTCACCCTGCTTCTCGGAGATCTTCTGGATCACATCCGCAAATTCACGCTGCATCCCCTTCGGCAGTTTGAAACCGAAATAGGTATCCATAACGAATGCCACGCCACCCTTGCCGGACTGGGAATTGATACGTACGATCGGTTCGTACTCCCTGCCGATATCGGCCGGATCGATGGTAAGATACGGTACCTGCCAGATCTGGCTGTTCCGCTCTGCCATGGCATGCACGCCCTTGTTGATGGCATCCTGATGAGATCCGGAAAATGCCGTAAATACCAGCTTGCCCGCATAGGGATGTCTCGGATGGATGGGGATCTTGCAGCAACGCTCGTAGATCTCGATCGCTTCATTTACATTATCCAGTGCCAGTCCGCAGTCAATGCCCTGCGAGAACATATTATAAGCCAGATTGATGATATCCACATTACCGGTGCGCTCACCGTTGCCGAACAGTGTACCCTCGATACGGTCTGCCCCGGCCAGAAGAGCCAGCTCTGCAGTTGCCACACCGGTGCCGCGGTCGTTGTGCGGATGCACACTGACAACCACCGCTTCGCGGTTATGCAGGTTCTTGCACATATACTCGATGCGGTCGGCAAATACATTCGGAGTCGTCATTTCAACGGTGGACGGCAGGTTGATGATCATCGGATGGTCCTTGGTCGGCTTCCACAGATCGATCACCGCGTTGCACACTTCCAGCGCATAATCCAGCTCTGTGCCGGTAAAGCTCTCTGGAGAGTACTCCAGCGTCACTTCGCCGTCATAATCCTTTAAGTGATCCAGCACCATCTGTGTACCCTTGAGAGCGATGGCTTTCACTTCTTCCTTATCTGCCTTGAAAACCACATCACGCTGTAATGTAGAGGTAGAATTGTAGATATGAACGATCGCAGACTTCGTTCCCTGAATGGATTCAAATGTACGGATGATCTGCTCTTCGCGGCACTGTGCCAGTACCTGCACCTTCACATCATCCGGGATCAGCTTCCGGTCTACCAGCTGACGCAGGAAATCATACTCGATCTGGCTGGATGCCGGGAAACCGATCTCGATTTCCTTAAAACCAAGCTTCACCAGGTAGTTGAAGAATTCGATCTTCTCTGTGACCACCATGGGATCGATCAGCGCCTGATTACCATCACGCAGATCAACACTACACCAGACAGGTGCCTGCATGATCTCACGATCCGGCCAGGTACGTTCCGGATATCTATCCACCGGCACCCGCTGATAACGCTTGTAATTCAACATTTTCATAACCTCCTATTCGCCCAGGCCACTCTCGACTGCCGCAACGAGGCTTTCCAATGCTTCTTCTTCGTCTTCGCCTTCGCAGATGAGTTCGATCTCGTCTCCGCTCTTGACGCAGGCGCCCAACACACTCAGAACGCTCTTGGCATTCGCAGTATTTTCCCGGAATGTAAATGTGATCATCGACCGGAACTTCATCGCTTCCTTGCACAGATTGCCTGCGGGACGCAGATGCAGTCCTGTCGGATTCTTAATTGTAACCTTTTGGCTTACCATATATCACCCTCCAATTTTCCCCGGTAACGCTATATCTCTTAAGACTGCCCTTCTCCAACAATCTTAAAGAATACACATAAAACACATAGAATTATACCACTGCCGGATGCTTTATACAAGATGTTGTTATTTCTCGTTACTGCTCATCCTTGCTATGATCTTCTTTGGTCTGCTCTTCCTTATTGTTATGATCTTCCTTGGTTTCCTCTTCCTCCGGAGCCGTAATGCGCACATCCGCATAATACTTCTCCGCCGTGGTCAATCCCTCCGGGAGTTCCATCTGTACTTCCATCCGGAACACTCCGGCCAGCAGTTCGGAAACACCCGCCTTCTCCATAAACGCTTCCACATCAATGGTGCCATGCAGTTCCTTCGGCACTACATTGGTATAGCTGTCCGCAATTCCCCGGACCCTGATCTCCAGATTTGCCTTTCCGGGATCCGTATCCGTTCCATTGGTCTCCAGCAGCACCTCCGCCTTGAAGTCCTTCGGTACGTTCTCTACCCGCAGGTTTCCGATCGGTATCGCAAACGTACGCTCGATCAGTTCCTGGATCTCCACCTTCACATTGACCCTGCCGTCAAATTCCTCGTCTCCGATATTGATCATACGGACACCGTCCGGCAGATAATCTTTCAGGTTCAGCGTAGCGTTCAGGTTCTGATCCCTGCCGGAAATATCCAGCATGGAATCCGGGATCACGATACGCTCCACTTTGTCAAGGATTGCCTGCCGTCCCGCAATATACACTGCAGTCCGGTCTGCCACCGGCTCGCCGATCACGGTATAGCCCTCTGCCGGTTCGCCACTGTAGTTATAAATGATATCCACCGCCTTGCAGGCCAGGATCTCTACTTTCACATCCACCGTATTGACATTCTGGGTCAGATCGGGATGCGTTACCTCGATGCCGTTTTCGTCATAGAGTCTGATGCCCTCACTGGTCGACAGATCCGAAGTGCGCCCGTTCACGCCAACGCTGCATTCCGCTTTTGCCACACGCCGTACCACGGATTCCGGTCCGGACACACGTACCAGGTTCTTGTTCTGCGATATGTCTCCGATCACATAACCGTCCCCGGGAGTACCGTTCACCACCACATTGATGGTATAAGACATTTCCTTCAGATCTTCCACGTTCAACTCCACCACGCTTCTGCTCTGCCGGATGCTGTCCAGCTGGTCATTGCTCTTATTGGAATATACCTGGATCGCCACCGTATTCATGATGGTGATATCTTCCAGATCCGCTTTGGCATGGATATTCTCATAACTCAGCGTCTCCAGCACCGAACGTTTTCCGTAGATGACCACATCCACCGTATCCGTATTGTTCAGAACTTCATATACCTTACCCTTGCTCTTCAGCAGATCCTGATTCGTAAATTCTACGGGGATACCGCTGTATCTTATGGATACGATCGGATCCGCATAATTGATCACGATCAGCCACACGATGCACGCCACCAGGATCGCAAGGAGCTTCAGGCCGAGATTATTTGTCAGCTTTTTTACCATTCCGCTCCCCCTTCTCCGCCTTATCACCGCGCGACCGTTCCAGCCAGCCCCGCTTTGTTTCTTCCTGCGGTTTATCCTGGATCATTTCCAGTTTTTCACGCAACCCCTCCTGGGTGAGTCCGCTGGACAGATCCCCGCCGTATGCCACGCTTACTTTTCCGGTCTCCTCGGATACGATCACAGTCAGTGAATCCGTTGCTTCGGAAATGCCCACAGCAGCACGATGTCTGGTACCCAAAGCCTTACTCAGGTTCCGGTTGTCCGACAGCGGCAGATAACAGGTTGCCGAAACGATCCTGTCCCCGCGGAAGATCACCGCGCCGTCGTGCAGCGGTGTATTATGCTCAAAAATGTTGATCAGCAGCTGGCTGGATACCGCTGCATCGATCTGAATACCCGTCTTTTCATATTCTGCCAGGGTCTCATTCCGCTCAAATACCATGAGCGCGCCGGTCTTTACACGCCCCATAGCAAAAGAAGCCTTCACGATCTCATCGATCGTGTGGTCAGAATAACGGCCTTTCTGCTTATTGGCATCCGAACTTAAAAAGGAAAAAAAGATGTTTTTCTGCCCCAGCTGTTCCAGCGCGCGCCGGAGTTCCGGCTGTAATACCACGACCATGACCATAAGGAGTACGGAAAAACTCTTTTCCGCGATCCACAGGATCGTGGACATGTTGAATATCGCTGCAAGCAGCAAAAAACCAAGGATCACGATCAGACCCTTGAGTAACGACCATGCTTTTGTCTTGCGGATCCATACCATGATATGGTACACGACAAAGGAAATGATCGCGATTTCCACCACATCCGTCACTTTGATCGTCGGGATGTGGATGTTCTCAATATTCTCCTGTATAAAAGAATACACCCGGTCAAACATTTGTCAGTAATTATTCCGTTTCGTCACCGTTATTTTTGTTCCGTTCCGCTCTCGCTTTGGCTGCAGCAGCCTTTTCGATCTCCGAGAGCCGCTCCCTGCGATCCGCGCGCACCTCATCCGGCACGATGATACGCTTGGTGCTGTTACGATTGCGTGATGCACTGCTCACACTGCTGCGGGAAGCCTCCCGCTCCCTTGTCGCCGCCGTACGGCGCACACGGTATTCCTGCGCATCGCGGTTTTCCTTTGTCCCGCCCGAAGATGCTTTCCCTTTTCCATCCCCGGAAGCAGACTTCTCCGCCGTCGCGCGTTCCTGTCCCTTGATCTTTTTCACCTTCCGGTCCGCCAGCGATACCGTATTCTTCGGGATTGCCTTTACGTAGTAATAATACTCATCATCCTCGAACTGTACTTTTTCCGTTCGCGTATAGTCCACATTAAAGATAAAGAACTGCAAGATCAGACCGACGACCAAAGCCACCAGGCTGCCGATGATCAGCGCCGGGATCTTGATATAGGTCGCATATTTCAGATCGCCTACCAGGATCACTACGATATCCACCAGCATACCCGTGATCATCGCTATGGTCCAGCAATGATCCACCGGAAGTCTGCGGATCAGGTAGACCACCAGGATCGTGATCGCAAATGCCGCCACCAGCACCATCATCTCACGGTTCTTCATCAACGCATCGATCAGCATGCGGAATTTTTCCAAAGCAAAGACCGGATCATTCTCCAGTGTTTCCAGCGCTGTACGGTTTGCAGAAATATAATGCAGCAGATAATAGGTCACCACGCCGCAGCCCGTTGAGATCATCGAAGTCGGCGCTCCTACCAGTCCGGCGCAGAGCGGCACCACGTAGGGGATCTTCAGGATGAAGCACAGCGGTGTCATCACCAGCAGGATCGTATCCTTTGCCGCAAAACGGAAATACAGAAGAAACATCAGCATAAAGAGAATTCCCGCTGCCACCACCGTTTCCAGAGAAACCGCGTACAGATGCAACAGGATCACCAATGTGCTGACCACCACTACAAAATTGACAGGAAAAAACGAACAGAACAATGCGATCACAAGCACGATCGCCGGATTACTGAGCGCCGACGAATACCCGATGCTTTTGTTGATCATTGTCAATGCTACAAATGCCAGCAGAAATTTTAACACCGGCCTGCAAAAGCCCTCATATCTGCTGTAAAAACTCTTGATCCGTTCACGTACCATTAATAACTGTGCCATAACAATCCACTACTCTTCCGTATTTTTTCCCGCGCTCTTAGTTCTCAAAGCCGTTCTGACCGGCAGCCTGTGCTGCCTCTTTCTTGTACATCGCTTTCAGTCTGCGCAGATTATTATAATATATCTGCAGATTCCGTCTGGCTCTGCTGTATCGTACCACATATACGATATAGGTGATCAGTGAATAAACGCCGATCCCGATCAGATAACGGGTCAGCAGCATTTTCCCGAACGCCAGCCAGTCGATCTCGTACAGATTCGCCATAAACGTCTCGAATTCATAGACCAGATACACGCCTAAGATCAATCCGAACGCTATGGTACCATATATGATCGATTTAATGATCTCTTTGGCAATATAATCACTACGGAAATAAGTGCCTATGGCCATGCTCCGCTTTCCTTCACCCACTTCGAAAGCGGCCATACGCGTCATCAGTTTTACTCTTGCTTCATTCAGCATAACCTGCCTGTATTGCTCCCAACTGTTTTATTCCCGGAATGTGTGCATTCGGTTGCCCGATCCCGGTTTCTTATTCCCGCCGTCTCCCGCCGGATCACCGCCCTGCGGCCTGCCTGCAGAATTGAAAGTATTCGCCTGGTTCTTCTTGCAGTTTCCGCAATAGCGTCCCGTAAAGATCGGCGCCCCACAGGTCTCACAGTAGATCTTGATCGGTGAATCGGACGCAAAGATCAGCCGTTCCTCGCGGATCCACTGCTCGATCTGCCGCTGCTCCACCCCGCAGTTCTGCGCGATCTCATTGATCCTCGCCGTTTTGTTCTGGCGGATATATTCCTTTACTTCCTCAAACTTCTTTTCCGCGGCCTCCCTGCATGCCGGACAGACTGCCGGACCTGTAACGTAATTAAACATCTTGCCGCATCTTCTGCAATTGCGTACGTTCATACTCTCTCCCTTCCCCCGGTTCCCGGATGCTTACATTCCCGAACCAATGGACAATGCTGCATAATAAATCTGTTTCACTCCGTACGCACGTAACCCCCGTGCGATCTCATCGATCGTGGTACCTGTTGTATAGATATCATCGATGAGCATTACTACTTTTGATTTTACAACATCTTGAGAGATAAGGAAAGCATTTTTTATATTCCCGCGTCTCTGACCGGCATTCAACTCTTTCATCGGCCTGGTTTTCCGTATCCGGCGCACCAGATCCGTCCGGACGGGGATACCACAATATCTGCCGATCACCTCTGCCAGCGCCTCCGCCTGGTTATAGCCCCGGCTGCGTTCCTTTCCCGCATAGAGCGGCACCGGGATCAGCACCTGGGGTTTGCGCTTCACGGCATACCGGAAAAAGTCCTTTTGCAGCCCATACGCCATCTCCCTGCCGAAAAAGGCCGCATATTCCTTCCGGCCCGCATATTTGAAACGGTAGACCGACAGACGCACCGAACCGTAGTCATACAGTGCAAACCCCCGGTCGTAGAAATGTTTGCGCTCTTTGCAGTTCCTACAGTATTCCTCCGTCTCATCCGAAAGCGGTCCGCCGCATTTGAGACACCTGGGTTCACGGATATACCGTAGTTTTCCGCGGCAATCCATACAGATCCCCCGGCGCCGGTCCTCACCGCCGAGAACGGCATCACAGACCACGCATCTGGGCGGATACAGCAGTTCCCGCAAAGTTTCCCGGATCTCTCCAAGCAGGTGCTTCGGGCTGTTTTGAATATTTTCTGAACTCATTTTGCCTGTACTCCCGCTTTTTCCAGGATCCGTTCTTTTAAAGAAGTAAATCTGGATTGAATATAATCCGTATCGATCATCTGCTGTACCGTTCCGCTGCTTCCGATCAGGATCACGCACTGTTTTGCCCTGGTGACGGCGGTATACAGCAGATTTCTGGTCATCAGCATCCGCGGCCCCGACAGCAGCGGCAGTATCACCACCGGATACTCGCTGCCCTGGGATTTATGGATCGTCACCGCATAGGCCAGCTCCAGTTCATCCAGCTTCTGAAACTCATAATAAACCGTCCGGTTATCATCAAACTCCACCCGCATCAGCTTCAGGTAGTTATTGATCTCCCGGATCGTCCCCACATCTCCGTTAAATACGCCTTTTCCGTTCTCCACCGCCACGTTATACTGCCCGGTCACTTCCCATTCCAGCTCATAATCGTTGCGGATCTGCATCACACGGTCCCCTTCCCGGAACACCGTATCCCCGTAACTGCACTCCAGTTTTTCGTCCGAAGGCGGGTTCAGCCGCTCCTGCAGGATCGCATTCAGCCCTTCCACCCCCAGCGCGCCTTTGCGCATCGGGGTCAGCACCTGGATATCCTCTCCGGACAGCCCCAGCTTCCGCGGGATCACATCCCCCATCAGCTGCACCATATAGCTGCAGACCACTTCCGGCGTATCCTTCTCCAACAGGAAGAAATCCGGATATTTCGTTGCCAGATCCAGCCGTTCACCATGATTGATCCTGTGCGCATAATCCACGATATGACTCTCCCCGGACTGGCGGAATACCCGTTGCAGCAGTGCCGTCGGAAAGGCTTTACTTCCAAGCAGATCCTTCAGGACCTGTCCCGGTCCCACGCTGGGCAGCTGGTCCACATCACCCACCAGGATCAGCTGGCTTCCCGCCGGGATTGCCGCCAGCAGCGCTTTCAAAAGGTGGATATCCACCATACTCACCTCATCCACGATCACACAGTCCGCTTCCAGGGGCTCCGACTCGTTCCTGCCGAAAAAGATCCTGCCGCCCCCTTCTTCGTCCAGATCCCCGCCGATCTCCAGCAGCCGGTGGATCGTCTGTGCATCGTAACCGGTCGCCTCTTTCATACGCTTGGCCGCCCTGCCGGTGGGCGCTGCCAGCACAAAGGCGCGTCCGTCACGCTCCATAAGTCCGATGATCGCATTGATCGTCGTCGTCTTTCCGGTTCCCGGACCGCCGGAAAGGATAAAGACGCCACTCCCCATACAGGTGCGCACCGCCTGTCTCTGCAGATCATCCAGCTCGATCCCCAGTGCCTTCTCCACCATCTTCAGATCCGTTTCCGTGGCAGCTTCCCCCGCAAAATCATCCCGCAGCCTGAGCAGCTGTTCTGCGCAATACTGCTCTGCCTGATAATAGCTGCGCATATAAACTCTTCCGCCTTCTGCGCCGTTCTTGATCGTGATCTTCTGATCGATGGCAAGCGCCGGCAGCTGTTCCTTCACCGCTTCCTGCGATACCCCCAGCATCTCTGCCGTTTTTTCGCACAGCGACCCGGAAGGATAATAGCAGTGTCCTTCCGCTGCCAGCTGCTGCAGAAGATACAGCAGCCCGCAGCGGATCCGGTACTCCGAGTCTGTGCTGATGCCCGCCTTCTGTGCAATGGCATCCGCCTTTTTGAACCCCACCGCCGGGATCTCCTCCGCCAGCCGGTACGGGTTATTCTTCATGATATTATAAAGTGCGTTTCCGTATTTCTCGTAGATCTTATCCGCCAGCGCCTGCGTGATCCCGAACTGCTGCAGAAAGAGCATCGCGCTGCGCTGCTCCCGCTTTGCCGCCAGCTGGTCCGTGATCTCCCGCGCCTTCTTCGCCGAGATGCCTTTGATCTCCGCCAGACGTTCCGGTTCCTCTTCGATGATGCGGAACGTATCATCCCCGAATTTTTCCACGATACGCACCGCCATCTTCTCGCCCAGGCCCTTGATCGCGCCCGATCCCAGATAACGGATCACCGATACCCGGTCTGTCGGCGCCACCGCGCGGATCGCCGTAAACTTAAACTGCGGACCGTACGTATGATGTTCCACATACTCGCCGTCCATCTCCACGCTCTCGCCTGCGCCGTACTCTCTGGCCGTACCGACACAGGTCTCCCGCCCCTTGTCCGTCACCACGCGCAATATTTTATAGCCGGTCTCCTCGCTCTCCCAGGACACCTCATCGATATAGCCTTTGATCGTTTTCATGCTCTTTCCTTTACAAACGAAAAAACAAGGGGCAAGGGTGCCCCTCTTGACAATTATTTACGAAATATATCACTCTTCCGAGCCGTCGGTCACCACGCCCTGCTCGGCTGCATTCTTTGCCAGGATCTCCTCCACAGTCAGGCCGGAATTGCGCTTCATCTGCTCGTACATCTGCATCGCCAGACTGTTGGAGCCAAGCGACTGTTCCGTCATCTGCTCTGCCGTCTTGGTAATCGCGGTATCCATAAAATAGTCTACCTGCTGGTTCTTCTCGCCGTCCGAGAACACCTCGGATGCCGACTTCATGGATTTGATCACCTGCTCCCACAGATAGGTCTCAAATTCCTTGCAGGCATCCAGCATCTCATCATCCGTTTTGGCCGCCTGCGCATTGCTGCTCAGTTTCTGTGCATTCTGCGCCGATGCCAGTGATGCCGAATAATCGGTTAAATTTGAAATATTACCCATATCCATTTCGTAATCCTCATCTTATAAGATGTACGCAGTGCAATTCTGCACAAGGCGTCCGTAATCAGCTCAAGCAATCTTATTGCTTCAGAGGCTCTCGATCGCCTGTAGCCGCCAGTATCCCTCGAAGGTTTTGCGCAGCAAAATCCTGAGTATCGCAGCGAGCGCCTTATCGCACATGGTGCGATTCTGCATAAGGCGCTCGCAATCAATTAAAGCAGTTTTACTGCTTTAATTGATTGGCCTGCTGCATCATGGTATCGGTAGTGGTGATCACACGGGAGTTTGCCTCGTACGCGCGCTGCGCCACGATCAGATTGACCATCTCATCCGCCAGCTGCACATTGGACATTTCGATATAGCCCTGGACCACCTTGCTCTTCTCCAGATTATTATTCGTCATTTCATTTAAAGGCTTGCCGCTGGCTTCGGTCTCCAGATAAAGGGAGCCCCCCTGTTTTTCCAGACCTGCCGCATTGTTGAACTGCCACAGACCGATCTGCGGTCCCATATCCTTCGGATTGTTATCTTTATCCGGATACATAAACTTGCCGTCCTCTGTGATCGTGATCTTGCTGGTAGTATATTCACCGGTAAAACGGATCGGCTGGCTCTTGGTATCCAGTACCGCATTGCCTTCGGAATCCGTCAGCTCGATCCCGTTGCTGGTGGTCGCCCAGTGAAAATCACCGTTTCTGGTGTAGCCGACATTCTTATCCGCCAATTGGACAGCGAAGAATCCGTTTCCGCCGATCGCAAAAGAAGAATTGCTGTCCGCTTCCTGGAACGCGCCCTGCCGGAAGATAGTCGTAATGGAAGAACTGCGCACACCGAGACCTACCTGGGAATCGATCGGCTTCGGATCGCCGTTTGCCGTGGTCGTCTTCGTCTGCAATTCCTGGTATAACAGGGATTTAAACTCGATCTGACTTGTCTTGTAACCAACTGTATTCACGTTTGCAATGTTATTAGAGATCGTATCTACCGCTGTCTGCTGTGCCAGCATACCGGTTGCCCCGGACCATAAAGAACGTACCATATCGCTTCCTCCTTCCAAAAATACCGCTTACCTTCTATATCGTCACAATCTTATCATCCCTGCAGTCTGCCCAGCTGAGTCGCTGTCTGCAATGAAGTATCATAGGTCTGGATGACTTTCTGATTGGCTTCATACTGCCTCGATACCGCGATCATCTGTACCATTTCCGATACTACCTGTACATTGGAAGTCTCCAGATATCCCTGCAGGATCTGCATCTCCGCATTGGTCTCTTTTGCGCCGTCAACCGGGTAATAGAAGTTTTCGCCATAATGTTCCAGATAATTATAATCCTCAAAATCCGTGATCATAAACTGCGCTACTTTTATACCGTCCTGATAAATATAGCCCTGTTTATCCGCCACCACTTCTTTGGTCGGGTCCAGCTTGATCCGTTCCGTCCCGTTGCCCTTCTTTCCCAGCACAAAGTCGCCGTCCGTCGTGACCAGATACCCTTCCTGCGTCAGCTGGAAATTACCGTCCCTGGTATAAAACGTCGAACCTTCGCCGCCTTTGTTTGTATAATCCACCGTAAAGAAACCTTTACCGCCGATCGCAAAATCCATGGAAACATCCGTTACCTGTAATGAACCTTGCGTAAAATCCGTATAACTTTCACCAATTTTCACACCGGGATTTGCCGGACCGATACGTCTGGCATATTGATAAGGATCCGAACCGTCCTTGATCTTGTCCACGAGCACGGTATCGAAGGACTGGCTGGTAAGCCCTTCCTTCTTAAAGCCCGCGGTATCGGCATTCGCCAGGTTATTTGCCAGCGTATCCATACGCTTCTGTTCCTGGATCATGCCCGTATATGCGGTATAGAGACCTTTCAGCATAGTTGCTACCTCCTGTCATCCGTTCGGTAAATCACGCCTGCGGCCTCCATGCCCCATCAGATTTCATCCTTATATTTCGCAAGAAGCTCGTAATACTTGCCGGTACCGATCGCCACACAGGTCATCGGCTCATCCGCCGTCATCGTGTTGATGTGCGTACGTTCCTCGATCAGTTCCTCCAGTCCGCGCAGCATCGCGCCGCCGCCGGTCAAAACGATCCCTCTGTCCATAATGTCTGCTGCCAGTTCAGGCGGAGTTTCCTCCAGAACCTTGCAGATCGCATCCAGGATCTGGGAAGTCGTTTCCTTCAGAGCTTCATAGGTCTCATCCGAAGATACCCTTACCGTCTCCGGCAGACCGGTCACGAGATTCCTGCCTCTTACATCCATGTAATCCACTTCATCTCTTCGAAAAGCTGTACCGATATTGATCTTTACATCCTCTGCGGTACGTTCACCGATCAGAAGATTGTATTTCTTTCTCATATAATTGGCAATGGCTTCATCAAAATGATCCCCTGCCTTCGGAATAGAGGTACTTGCCACTGCATCCCCGAGGGAGATCACAGCCACATCCGTAGTACCGCCGCCGATATCCACGATCATGTTTCCCTGTGCCTTCAGAATATCGATGCCCGCACCGATTGCTGCTGCCAGAGGTTCTTCCACGATGTCCACCTTACCGGCGCCTGCCTGATAAGTAGCATCCTCCACCGCTTTTTTCTGTACCGGTGTAGCACCGCTCGGCACACCGACCACAACACGCGGCTTGCGGAACGTCTTCTTGCCGATCGCCTTGGTCAGAAAATAGCGGATCATCTGCTCCGTAGCCGTATAATCCGAGATAACGCCCTCACGCATCGGGCGTACCGCATTGATATTGCCGGGCGTACGTCCGATCATCAGACGAGCATCCTCACCGATGGCTTTCACCGCATTGCTGTCACGGTCAAACGCCAGCACTGACGGCTCTTTCAATACTACGCCTCTGCCTTTGATATATACCAGGACACTCGCGGTCCCGAGATCGATCCCAATGTCCATATTAGCCATTTTATCGTCAGCCCCTTTCGAAACTCATAAACATCCCAAAATACACCACAGTATTATAAACCAAAGCGGGATATTTGGAAAGTCTTTTTTTCTGTTCCAAAACGGTCCGACCTGCTGTTATAAATATCGGTCCTCTCACCGCAAAACTTTATATCCCCCGTTTTACAGCATCTTCTTAATAAAATGTCCCGTATAGGACTGTTTGATCTTTGCCACCTCTTCCGGGGTTCCTTTGGCAATGACCGTGCCGCCGCCATCTCCGCCTTCCGGTCCCATATCGATGATATAGTCCGCATTCTTGATCACGTCCAGATTATGCTCGATGACCACCACCGTGTTGCCGCCGTCGGTCAGTTTCTGCAGGATGCCTACCAGCTTGTTCACATCCTCAAAGTGCAGACCGGTAGTCGGCTCATCCAGGATGTAGATCGTCCGGCCGGTGGATCGTCTGGAAAGTTCCGTGGCCAGTTTGATGCGCTGCGCCTCACCGCCGGAAAGTTCCGTGGACGGCTGCCCCAGACGGATATAGGAAAGCCCGACATCATTTAACGTCTCGATCTTATTCCGGATGGACGGTACCGCACTGAAGAAGTCCAGCGCCTCCTCTACCGTCATATTCAGCACATCAGAAATACTCTTTCCTTTATATTTAATGTCCAGCGTCTCACGGTTATAACGTTTGCCGCCGCATACCTCGCAGGGCACGTATACATCCGGCAGGAAGTGCATCTCGATCTTGACGATACCGTCACCGCTGCAGGCTTCGCAGCGTCCGCCTTTCACGTTGAAGCTGAAACGTCCTTTCTTATACCCCTTTGCCTTGGCATCCTGTGTGTTGGCAAAGAGATCACGGATCATATCAAACACACCGGTGTAGGTCGCCGGATTGGAACGCGGCGTACGCCCGATGGGCGACTGGTCAATGGCGATCACCTTATCCAGTGCTTCCATCCCGGTAATCTTTTTATGCTTGCCCGGAATGGTATAGGCACGGTTCAGTTTGCGCGCCAGTGCCTTGTACAGGATCTCGTTGATCAGTGAGCTTTTGCCCGAACCGGACACACCGGTCACGCAGGTAAAGATCCCGAGCGGGATATCCACATCGATGTTCTTCAGGTTGTTTTCCTGTGCCCCTTTGATGGTCAGATGGCCGGTCTCTTTGCGGCGCACGGACGGTACCTCGATCTTTTTCTTGCCGCTCAAATACTGTCCCGTGATGGAGTCCTTCGCTTTGATGATATCCTCTACGGTTCCGCAGGCCACGATCTGTCCGCCATGCTCTCCGGCCAGCGGCCCCACATCCACGATATAGTCCGCTTCCCGCATGGTATCTTCGTCATGCTCCACCACGATCAGGGTATTGCCAAGAGACTGCAGACCGCGCAATGCCCCCAGCAGTTTTTCGTTGTCCCTCTGGTGCAGACCGATGGATGGCTCATCCAGAATATAGCATACCCCCACCAGGCCGGAGCCGATCTGCGTCGCCAGACGGATACGCTGCGCTTCACCGCCGGACAGGGTCGCCGTAGCTCTGGAAAGAGACAGGTAATCCAGTCCCACTTCCACCAGAAATCCTACTCTGGCCTTGATCTCACGGATGATGGAATCGGCGATCAGATGCTGCTGTTTCGT
>JAFWRC010000185.1 GCA_017508825.1 Lachnospiraceae bacterium | reverse complement strand
TCTGCTCCGGCGGTATCCTGCCGGCAGCATTCCTGCCGAAGGGACTTTTGCACGTAGGAACCCTTCTTCCGACCGCACCGCTCTCGGCAGATCTTTTGCAGCTTCTTACAGGTGAGGGTGAAACACATTCCGCTGCGCTGCTCTTATGGACGGCCGGCTTATTTGCCGCTGCGTGTATTGCCTTCCGGCTACGCATCTCGCAGAAAGGAGGCAAACGCGCATGAAACCGTTACGTCTCTTTTGGATCACAGTAAAACAATATCTGTGCTCCCCTTTCCTTCTGCTGCTTTTGATCGCAGTTCCCTGCCTTTGTCTTCTGGCCGGGCAGAAACAGGCCCAGGATACGGATGACCGCATCCGCATCGGCTACTGTATCGTATCTCCCGAAGATACGGATACGGCGGAAAGCGCAAAAAACGAAGATATCGTCTGGCTGGAAGAACACCTGGAAAACGGCGATAGTCTCTTTGCATTCTATCCGAGTGAAAGTCCGGAAACACTGCGCGCAGATGTGGCCAGGGGAAGTACGGAATGCGGATATCTGATCCGCTCCGATCTGTTTGTGCGATTACGTGCCGGCGAAAAGAAAGAGCTGGTCACGCTGCTCACTTCTCCGCACACCACCATGAGCGCGATCATCAACGAAAGCCTGTACGCGGTCATCTTCCAGCGCCTTTCCGGTCAGGTCTTTTTCCAATACCTGTCAGAAGACAGCGTCATCGCCGGATACTGTCCGGAAGCTTATACCGCGGAAGATGTGGATGCCCTGTATCAGGACTATCTGACGAATGGTTCCACCTTTTCCTTTACGTATGACAATCAGGCGAACGAATATCATTACGGCACGACGACAGTACTGACTTCACCACTGCGCGGTCTCTTTGCCATCCTGATCCTTCTCTGTGGTTTTGTCGGAGCGCTCTCTTACTATCAGGCGGCTGAACATCCCGTGTTTGCCAGATGGAGCGTCCGTATCGTGCGGATCACGGTACCAATGCTGTTTGCCGGCGTATTAGCATTGATCTGTCTCTTCGGCATTCCGGCTGTTCCGGGCATCACACACAGCCTCGGCGGCTTCGTTACCGAATGCGGCAAACTGATCCTGTATACGCTGTGCTGTCTGGCCTTCCTGCTGATCCTGACCACACTCATTCCTTACCGTGGCGTCCTGTATGCCCTCTTCCCGCTCTATGTGATGGGGTGTCTGATCTTCAGTCCGGTCTTTCTGGATGCTGCGCAGTTCCTACCGTCCCTTAAGACGGTCTCCTATTTCTTCCTGCCCACCTGGTATCTGTTGTAAATTAAAATAGCGTTCTGCCTGCAGAACGCTCTCGCCGGTGTAAAAAACCCCGCCTTATCGGCGGGGTTCTGATTTTTAATCTTCGTTCTTCTTATCTTTCTTGGAACGGATGAATGTCGGGATCTCATAACTCTGATTGGTCTCTCTGCGGCCTCCCAGTCCTCTTGCTGCCTGTGTATTGTGATTGAACTGAGGAATATTATTGGTTCCCTGACCTGCCAGCGGTGTACGCATCGGACCCGTACCATCCATCGCTGCCCTGTTCTGTCCGAAGATCGAACCGGTGCGGTTCAGCGCCGAGGTATTGGAATTGCCCACGGTTCTGGCCGGCATCTTCGGCAGCGGACCGGTTCCTGCTACGCCCGGCTGCGGCTGTGCTATCGTCTGCGGCTGAGTGATCTGCGGCATCGGAGCGGTATGCATTCCTGCTACCGGCGCGGTCTGCTGCGGAACAACACCGATATTTCTGACGCCCGGATTGCGATAGGACTGCGGATTTACCATACGTCCTGCCGAATGCTTTAATGGCTCATCGATACCGGTCGCGATCAATACGACCTTGCAGGTATCCTTCATACCCTCATCTTCCACATCGTTGGAACCGGTGATCAGTTTTACCTGACGTCCGGTGATCGCAAGGATGTATTCGGAAATATCTTCTTCGTCGTGGATCATCAGATCGCCTGCGGAGATATACAGCAGGATCTTCTTTGCAGAATCGATCGTGGTCTCCATCAGCTTGTTTTCTACTGCTTCCTTTACAGCCTCAAGCGCTCTGTCATCACCGGTACCGAAGCCGACACCGACGTGTGCCATACCTGCATTACGCATTACCGTATTGACATCGGAGAAGTCGATATTGACATCCATAAAGCCGTTGATCACTTCGGTGATGTTCTGCACGGTCTGCTGCAGCGTCTCATCTGCCTTACGGAAACATTCCTTCTTGGTCATCCGGCGGTCTGCGATCTCGAGGATCTTATCGTTCGGAAGTACCACCAGAGTATCTACATTATTCTTCAGTTCTTCCAAGCCAGCCAATGCATTCTGCATACGGTCATCTGCTTCATAAGAGAACGGCTTGGATACAACCGCCACTACCAGACTGCCCAGTTCCTGAGCAACATGCGCTACGATCGGCGCTGCGCCGGTACCGGTACCACCACCCATACCGCAGGTAATGAAAACCATATCTGCGCCGGTCAGCGCTTCGCGGATATCATCAACACTCTCTTCCGCTGCCGCACGTCCCTGGGAAGGATCCGCGCCCGCGCCAAATCCATGGGTCGTCTTCTCTCCGATCTGTACCGGTTTTGCTTTTGTATTCATAAGGGCCTGCTTATCGGTATTGATCGCATAAAACTCGACACCGGCAATCCCTTCATCGATCATTCGGTTGACTGCGCTGTTTCCTGCACCGCCGACACCAACGACCTTAATTTTCACAACTACGTTAGCTTCTTCGTCATTTACTTCAATCACTTTCTTTTCCTCCTCAATCTTGGTGATCTAAGTACAGGATAAAGAGTTCCTTCTCCATATCACAAACTTCTTTAATAATAAATGAGTTTCTTTCGTTTGACAACCGCTATCAAATACAAAATGCTGTGTCATTTTCCACAGTTGACCAGTATAGTCAATCATCTATCTTCCGTAAAAGTGATGTTGGGTGAATCTGTCTTGTAGTTCTTCAGATCCAGCATACCGCTCTTATCATCCAGATATCCCATCATCGCTTCCAGCTGCTGGATCTTTTCCTCCAGCAGTTCACTGCTCCCCAGCTCTACTCGCACCTTCTCAAAGTACAGGGTCATCTCATTCTTTTCATTAAAATAGATGCAGTCCGTCATGATGTCGTGCTTTTTGAGCATATTCGTCACGTCCAGGATGGTCTGAAAGATTGCCGGATCCTTGACCGGCAGCGGCTCATACATCACGAAATGGTCAAAGTCCAGTCCCGTGACCATCGGGAGCCCCGGGGTCGCCACCGTCGCATTTTCCACGACTTTACCGTCATTATCAAAATACATATAATGGTCCAGATACTGTACGTACCCTGCCATAGCTTTTTCATAGACCTGCACGCGGATCGAATGCCGGTCCTGTACTGTCACATCCATCGTCTCGATAAACGGGATGTCCTTGATGCTCTTATTATGGTACTTAAGCGATACCATGATCGTATTGTCGCCAAACCATCCGCTCTCTACGATCTGCCGGATCTGTGCCGTCGTGTAATGCCGGTTACCCGAAACCGAAAACTCCGTGATCGTATATGCCTCAAGGATTACCCGGAAAATGATCAAAAGCAGACAGATCAGCGACAGCCAGAAGACCACCTTCTTTTTTTTCTCGATTCTGCTATCCAGATCACTCATACTTCATTTTCCCGTGCCACCCGGAGCACCATTCCCATCTCCGCCATCAAAAACGAAACGGAAGATCCGCCGTAACTGATGAAAGGAAGACTCACACCGGTATTCGGCATACTGTTGGTCACCACCAGAACATTCAGGATAACCTGGATCGCGATGTGCAGGAACACGCCCATGCACAAAAGCATCCCGTAGGAATCCGTAGAGGAAAATGCGATCAGCAGGCAGCGGTACAGCAGGATCGCAAACAGGATCAAAACCACCGCCGCACCGACCAATCCCAGTTCCTCGCATATAACCGAAAAGATCATATCATTATGCACTTCCGGGATGGTTCCCAGTTTCTGAATGCCCTTACCGATCCCTTTTCCGGTAAGTCCCCCGGAGCCGATCGCATACAAGGCCTGGAG
>JAFWRC010000184.1 GCA_017508825.1 Lachnospiraceae bacterium | reverse complement strand
GATCGTATAATTGATCTCCCTGCCGCGTCTCGGGAACAGTCCCTCATTCGGGAAGTTCGCATTCATCGCCGCATCCACGACTGCCAGATTGCCGCTGTCGTAGATCTTGATATGCTGATCGTTAAACGTCACATAGATAAAGCTGTTACTCTGCTCATAATAGTTTAAGCAGATACCAATGGGTGTCACCATCAGCGAATCTTTATGCACCTCTTCTTCCTTGAAGCGGATCTTCTGCATCACTTCTTCGCCGCGGACCGCCACGCGCTCCGCCACGATACCCAGATGCGCGGAAAGTTTCTTTGTATAGCCCTCGATACGGCCGCCGCCGCCGACGACAAAGACAGCGCTTACCGGCTTGCCGCCGTTCAGCTCCTTAAACTTATCCGCTACCCGCTGCGTCATCTCCTCCAGCCGGTCATCCAGCATCTCCAGGACCGATGCCTTGCTGATGGTATTGGGCAGTCCCATGATGTCGTTATATTCCACGGCATCCTGCGTTTCGATACCGCGCTTGATCTGCTCTGCAGTATTGAAATCCACCAGGCATGCCTGTGCGATGGCCTCGGTCAGAAAATCACCGGCACACGGGATCATGCCGTAGGCGATAATACATCCGTCTTTGGTGATACAGATATCCGATGTTCCGGCGCCTACATCCACGAGGCCGATATTCAGCATACGGTACATCTCCGGGATGGCCACGGAAATGGCCGCGATCGGCTCCAGGGTCATATTCACGACTCTGAGTCCCGCGATCTCCACGGCACGGTACAAGCCATCCACCACATCGTCCGGCAGGAAGGTCGCGATCATATCCGCGCCGATGGATCTTGCTTTATGATTCTCCAGGTTACCGATCTGGTAACCGTTTAAGTAATAGCGTATTACAGAGTTTCCGACGCAGTAAAAATGCAGATCGGTCTTATTCTGTTCCTGAAACTGGGTATAGGCTTTTTCAATGCCCATGGAAGTCAGTCCCGCCACATCTTCCGGCGTGATCACCTTTTCCTTTTCCAGTTCCCAGGTGGTATTCACTTCCACCGTCTCCAGCACACGGCCGGCCGCTGCGATGCAGACATTCTTAAGCGTTACTTCCAGCTTCTTCTCCAGAGCCTTCTTCACCTGCAGGATCGTATTTCCCACCTGCCCGATATCGTGGATCTGTCCGTCAAGCATCGCACGCGTCTCATGCTCCCTGATCTCCTGTCCCAGCACCGTAAATACATCGCCCTCACGGTATCCCACCGTGCCTACGATGCTTCTCGTACCAATATCCAGACCAAACACCAGATTGCCCTGTTCTTTATATTCTGCCATAGAAGTTAACCCCATATCTTGTGTCTTGCTATGATTTACATAACATATCTATTATATATTCAAATCCCCTTACTTTGCAACTGCTATTTTCATTTGTTCTTATATATATTTTTTGTTGCTTCCGAAGTCAGGTCATTCTTTTCTCCAATTGCTCATTTGCAATACCGATCACATGTTGCAGCATCTTCATTCTATATAAATATAGGGACAGCTCTGTGATCAACTTCAGCAGCAAATCGCATAACCGTCCCTATATCAATGTTTTCGAAATTCCGGATTTTTTACCCCAGTTTCAGATCGCCATCTTTAACCCAGCCGAGTTTCTTAACGCCGGTATGGATGATCAGGGAAAGGATTGCCGGCAGGACGAAGGAGATCAGGAACAGACCTGCCCAGTCAAAGGCAGTAACCCCCATCTTCGTTCCGTTTGCGATATCATTCAGCCATCCGGTGTATACACCCAGCTGGCCTACAAAACCGCAGGTACCCATACCGGAGGATACCGGCGCGCCGTTCATCTCCAGTTTAAAGAGACATGTAGCGATCGGACCGGTAATGGCCGATGCCAGTGTCGGCGCGATCCAGATACGCGGGTTCTTTACGATATTCGGCATCTGTAACATCGATGTACCGATACCCTGGGACACCAGTCCGCCCCATTTATTCTCCTTAAAGGAGATCACCGCAAAACCGATCATCTGTGCAGAACAGCCTGCTACGGCAGCGCCGCCGGCAAGACCGGTCAGTCCCAGTGCCGCGCAGATGGCTGCAGAAGAAATGGGCAGCGTCAGCGCTACACCTACGATGACCGAAACCAGGATTCCCATCAAAAACGGCTGCATATACGTTGCGCTGTTGATCAGGACGCCGACATACGAAGCCATGCCGCCGAGGGTCGGCGCGATCAGCCAGGAGAAGAAAACACCAACACCGATCGTAACAAGCGGCGTCACCAGAATATCCACTTTGGTCTCTTTGGAAACTGCCTTACCGAATTCCGCTGCAATGATGGCAACAAACAAAACTGCCAGCGGACCTCCTGCCCCACCCAGAGCATTGGATGCAAAACCGACTGCGATCAGAGAAAACAATACCAGCGGCGGGCACTTGAGCGCAGAACCGATCGCTACGGCCATCGCCGGACCGCTCATTGCAGACGCCAGACCGCCGACTGTATACGGCACTTCTTTTACCGTCGCTACCGTTTGTGTCAGAAACGGGATATGAAACTGCTTGCCGAAGGTATCGATGATCGTACCGATGAGCAGTGAGCAGAACAAGCCCTGTGCCATTGCTCCTAAGGCATCGATGCCATAGCGCTTCAAGGATATCTCGATATCCTTCTTCTTCATAAACTCCTTTACTTTTCCCATAGTGTTTTTCCTCCGTTTTCCCCCGGTAGCACCGCGTTCAGGATCTGATCCACCTGTTTGTGCGTGTCCTCCGGGCTCCTACTGTTATCAACGACGACTTTGCAATGTTTGCGAAAGGCTTCTTCGCTAAGCTGTTGCTGCATAATGCTGTCTATTTTTTCGTCTGTGTAGCCGCGGCTTTTCTTCAGCCGTTCGCGCCGCACTGCGTCGTCTGTATAGATATACCATAATTCATCTAAAATTGCATCATATTTTTCTTCAATCAATAAAGCGGCCTCCACAACGAACAGTTCCGTCCCTGCTTTCTCCTGTTCCTGAAGGCGTTTTAAAATCTCCGTTTTAACCGCCGGGTGGATGATGCCATTCGCTTTTTTCAGGCTCTCCGGATCCGAAAAGATCTTAGCGGCGAAGGCTTTCTTATCGATATACCCGTCATCATCGAGTATCCCGTTCCCAAATGCTTCTGTCAGTGCATCATAACACGCGTGCCCCGGCAGCTCCAGCTCCTTTGCCAGTTCGTCTGCCACGATCAGATAAGCGTGATACTTATCCCGCAGATAGTCCAGTACCGTTGATTTGCCGGCGCCCACACCGCCGGTGATCCCTATCGTTTTCATTACTTTGCCTCATACCAGTCGGATCCGGTGTGTGCATCCACTTCCAGTGCCACCGGAAAATCTGCCGCTCCCATCATTTCTTCCTTGAGAATTGCCAGTACCTGCGCTTCTTCGTCCTTTGCCGTCTCGATCAGCAGTTCATCGTGGATCTGCAGCAGCAGCCTGGACTTCAGCCTCTCTTTTACCAATCGGTCAAAAACACGTACCATCGCGATCTTCATGATATCTGCAGCCGTTCCCTGGATCGGCGCGTTCATTGCCACACGTTCACCAAACTGCCGCTGCATAAAGTTGGAACTTGCCAGTTCCGGGATCGGCCGCCTGCGTCCGAAGGCGGTCACGGAATACCCTTTCTCCTTCGCCTCCCGTTTGCATTTTTCCAAAAAGATCTTAATCCCCGGATAGGTTGCAAAATACTGTTCGATATACTCTTTGGCTTCCCCTTTGGAGATGGTCAGATCCTGGCTCAGACCAAAGGCTGATATTCCATAGACGATGCCGAAATTCACCGCCTTGGCATTCCGTCTCTGCAGATCCGTCACCTCGTCAAACGGCACGCCGAATACCTTCGACGCCGTGATGCGGTGGATGTCCTTGCCTCCTTTATAGGCCTCGATCAGTTCTTTGTCCCCCGCCATAGAGGCTAAAATGCGAAGTTCGATCTGGGAATAGTCCGCATCCGCAAAGATACAGCCTTCTTTGGGTGTAAACACCTTTCGGATCTTGCGTCCCAGTTCCGTACGCATGGGGATGTTCTGCAGGTTCGGATCGGTTGAGCTCAAACGCCCCGTCGCCGTGATCGTCTGGTTAAACTTGGTATGGATCCGTCCATCCGATGCGATAAACGTTGCCAGTCCGTCCGCATAGGTCGATTTCAGTTTCGCATAGGTACGGTATTCCAGGACATCCCGTACAAAGGGTACATCCGGTGCCAGTTTCTCCAGCACTTCTGCCGATGTGGAATAGCCGGTCTTGGTCTTTTTCCCTCCGGGCAGATGCATCTTTTCGAAGAGGATCTCCGCCAGCTGCTTGGGCGAATTGATGTTAAACTCTTCCCCTGCCGCTTCATAGATCTTCTTCTCCAGCACCGTGATCTGCGATGCAAGCTCGTCACCGTAGACTTTCAGAGCCTGCGCATCCGCCTGAATACCTTCACGTTCCATGCAATACAGTACGTAGGATAACGGCAGCTCTACCTCACGGTACAGCTTCGCCATCTCCTGCTTTGTCAATGCCTGCATCAGCGCATCATACAGCGGCAGCAGCTGAGCGGTTTCCTGTGCCGCAAGCCCTGCAAACGTTTCTTTGTCCTCCGTCACTGCAGCCGCATAGCTTTTTTTGCCGAACTTTTCTTCATAAGGTGTGATCAGTTCATCCAGATACTGTTTTGCCAGATCCTCGATCTGTGTATCGCTCTTAAGCGGATTTAAGAGATATCCCGCAAGGAGCAGGTCCTCGATCTTCGCTACGGCCTCTTCTGCGATCCGCAGCTCCGTTTTCGCAGTATCTTTCGGTGTTTCCGCAGTATTATCGCTCTGCAGCAGCAGATCTTCAAAGGTCATCTGCGTCTCTTCCTTCGGGGTGCTCACGCTCCCCGCAACGTTTCCGAACAGCACCGCATACAGCCGCTTGCTGTCAAACGTCACGATCGACGTCTTCTGATACAGTTCTTTTACAAGGCCTGCCAGACATCCTTCTTTGAAATCCCCGGCACGCAGAAGTGACACTTTCTCCGCTTCCGCAACACTCAGTATAAAATCTCCCTGCTCCAGCGGATATACCAGCAGCGCAGCTTTTTCCTTTCCGGCAGCCCCCTGCAGGATGGTCTTTGCCGCACTCTCTTCCTTGACCCACTGCCGGGAATATGTCTTCTGTTCCTTTTTTGTCTCCTGCCCGAAACGGGAAAGCATCGCCTTGAATTCCAGTTTCCGGCACAGTTCATAAGCTTCCGGCGTATACATATCCGGCAGCGCCGCATCCTTCGGGCCGATCGGCAGCTCACAGTCCGTTTTGATCGTCACCAGCTTTAAGCACAGATCCAGGATCTCCTTATTTTCCCGCAGGCTCTCGCGGATCGCGTTCTTTTTGATCTCTTCCAGATGCTCATAGATCCCCTCGATCGAACCGTAGGTCACCATCAGTTCCGTCGCGGTCTTTTCCCCTACCTTCGGCACACCGGGCACATTATCCGAGCTGTCGCCCATAAGGGCCTTCAGTTCGATAAAGCGCGCAGGACTTAACTGATAGGTCTTTTCCACATCCGCCGCGTAATAGTTCTCGATCTCCGTACCGCCCCGCTTCGTCTTCGGGATCCGGATCATAATATGGTCCGATGCGATCTGCAAAAGGTCACGGTCGCCGGAGACCAGTGCCACATCCATGCCTTCCGCTTCGGCTTTTTTTGCCAGCGTACCCAGGATATCATCCGCTTCCAGACCGGCCTGTTCCACCACGGCGATATTCATCGCTTTCAGCATTTCTTTCATCACCGGCACCTGCTCCCGCAGTTCCTCTGCCATCGGCTTTCTCGTTCCCTTATACTCGGGGTACATTTCGTGCCGGAATGTCGGCGCGTGTACATCAAAAGCCACCGCCAGATACTGCGGCTTTTCTTCCTCCAGTATACGGAACATAATATTCAGGAAACCATAGATCGCATTGGTGTGAAATCCTTCTGCATTTGTCAGATCCGGAACGCCGAAAAACGCCCGGTTTAAGATACTGTGTCCATCGATCAATACCAGTTTTTCTGCCATTTCTTCATCCCCGTTTTTTGTTTTTCAATACCCGATGATCCCGATCGCAACAAAATAATAGGTAATCCCCACAAAGACGATCATCAGGCCCCGGTAAAACATATGCCGCCGGCTCTCCTGCCGCACTTCCTTCTGCGCGTCCGTAAGCATCCGTTCAAAATCCGAATTGATATCAAAGGTACCGCCATGTTCCAGACGGAACATACCTTCCTGCAACAGATACTGGATCCGCAGCTCCTCCCTGCATTCCTCACATTCCTCAATATGCCTGAGCAGCTGTCTGCACTCTTTTCCTTCCAGTTTTCCGTTCAGAAACATACCGTAATTTTTCCGGTATGCTCTGCAAGCCGTATTATCCATAGCGTCCCCGTTCTTACATTATAAAATAAAGCCTGTCACTCAAATGTTATTCTACTCTATATTTGTAAAACATGCAAAAAAAACTTGTATTATATCCGACAATATGATAATATATCAATCTGTAAGCGCCGGCGTGTCGGAATGGCAGACGAGGCAGACTCAAAATCTGTTGTGGGCAACCACGTGCGGGTTCAAGTCCCGCTGCCGGCATAAAAATCAGAACCCCGTATTTACCGCAAAAGCCGATAAATACGGGGTTTTCTCGTTTCTCATTTGCACTCAAAGTGTACCGTTTTACACCCAAAATGCACCAAAAATATCACACATATCACATGAAATATCACACGAAATTATACCGAATCGATGTTTTGTGTGATATCCGTGTGATATATGG
This sequence comes from Lachnospiraceae bacterium, assembly GCA_017508825.1. Classification (GTDB taxonomy): domain Bacteria; phylum Bacillota; class Clostridia; order Lachnospirales; family Lachnospiraceae; genus NK4A136. The sequence goes on along the minus strand of JAFWRC010000184.1, from coordinate 3,584 downwards.
CGCGCTTATATACAAGGTTACATAATATTTTTACGCTTCCCTTCTTCTATCTCATTTTTCCCACACATGCAGTAATGCTTATAATAAGCCTCCCAATCATCTGCAAATGCCATATTCAGATCCGGATTGCAATTTCTATATGACACCGGAGAGAACTCTGCTGAAGCCTGTCTTGCCTCCGTCATACCAAATGTCACAAAATGCATCCAGAGCTGTTCCTGTGTCTTTAATCCTGCTGCCTGCAGATCCGGATATCTGCTGCCATAATAAACCGCATTGAAGACCGACGACAGATCTACTCCCTCATAGATAAAATCCCGCCCTGCTGCCGTCTTTAGTCTTGCATTGATGTCCTGTGCTATTTTTCCGCTTTTCAGCATCTCATGTATATATTCCCCCGGACACTGCGTCGCTGCAAACATTCTATGCTCTGTCAGCACCGCATTCTTTGTTCCGTTATAATTCACTGCCTTTATGCCATTTCTTTTGCATATATCAGCGCACAGATTGATCAGAGAGGCATATGCTTCCTTTGATATCGGCCAGCTCCCGCCGCGTTGTGAATTGCTCACCTCTATTGTGATTGCCTGGCTATCGTTCCAGTAAGACGATGAAGTCCACGCCCTGTTCGTTTCCAGCACCGACTGCCCTATCTTACCGTCATTACCTATACAGTAATTTGCTGATGCTTTTCTACTAGCCGGGAGGAATGAGTCCACTATACTCTGCGCTGTTCCAACTCCTGCTGCATGATGGATTGTAATCTTACTGATCACCGCCGTTCTTCTGCTGTAATTTTTCGTTAGATTCCGGTACGATACCAGACTGCTCTCGCTCACTTCCTGCCACCTCCTCGGTCTTCTTCTTCAGACTCTTTACCAATTTCTTTAAGAATGGCGGCACCGGACCGCCCGCGTCGCTGATATTCTCTATGATGCTCAGCATTTCATTGAATGCCAACCACAGAGCCACTACTACCGCCACAATGAATGGTTGGTGGAAGTCTGGGCGCACAGTCTGTGCCGCATAATTGACCAGTATATCGATCAGACCGCCTACGGCCACCAGCAGATACATCAGCACCTTTTTCTTCAATCCGTTGAATCCAATCGCACTATCAATCTCTTCGCCCCGCTTCGGAGCTGCAATCAGTGCCGTGATATAGTCGATCACATTGCAAGCCAGCAGAACATATACCGGGATCGCCAAATTCCCAAGCCATGCGTTAATTCCAGTAAAAACTCCTATGATTGCCGCCTGTATTTTTTTCATTGCTTCCTCCGTTCTTTTGCGATCTCCCCGACGAAGATGTCGGGGAGATCATTACTGCTCAATAGTCTTCCGTAATCCCGCCGCTTCATTGATCAGCCGTATCTCGTTTGCATAGTCGCTCTCTACTTCTTCTGCAGCCATATGCTGCATCAAACCCTCAAACAGTCTGTCGATAACTCTCTTCTGCAGGTCGATGATCGCGCTCTGCATCGTCACCACATCATATAGGCGACTGACCTCTCCGCTCACCGGTAGTCTTCTCCAGTGATCTCTTTGTACTCTTCCTCTGTGATCCAGCCTTTTGCTACGGCTTTCTTAACGCGGTCAATATTCCAGAGGTCATTGTCATAGTAGTATTTTACCTTTTCAAAGTTTGCGCTCATCTTTTATTCCTCCACTAACATACTCAGATAATCAATGTCTGCCTGCTGCTGTGCGATGATCGGATAGATCTCCTTCGGCACCTTGCATTCATCGTATGCCCATACCGTCACGGTCTCTCCATCCACTTCGCGCTGTTCTTCCTTAATGTTTTTGCGGATATAAACAACGCTTTTCCCTTCCTGCACTTCCTGCGGCTTCACACCGCTTTCAGATCTGTACCACATAATCTCTTCTCCCTTCTGACTCTACGGTCATATCTGCTTATTTTACGTTTTATGTTCCGGAAACTGATATACGGTTTCATCCACTTGACATACATCCCGTATGTGTCTGTCTGATTCAGCCATCCCAGAGCCGCGATCATCTTGCGACAGGTATATATGCCTTTATGCTTCGAAAACCGTCTCGCCCTTTTCGTCATCCGCAGCATTATATTCTTTCGCAATGCCGTTCTGTTCCGATAGAAGCGAAACCCCATAAAATCAAGGAAGCGGTACTTGTCTATGCCGTTTGATGTTCTGTGAAATCTCGCTACCTGCCAGTTCCCTTTCATCTCCAGTCCAATGCTCTTCAGAAACTCGCTGATCGCTTTCCGCATCTTGTGCAATTCCCGCTTGTTGCTTCCAAATATCACCATATCATCCATATATCTGACATAATGCACTGCCCGCAACTTCTGCTTGATAAATGTATCCAGCGGCTGCAGGTACCAGTTCGCCAGCCAATGTGATGTATGAAATCCTAACGGCAAACCGTCCGGAGCGCAGTCGATCACTTCTCCCATCAGTTTGTTGAACTTTGGATCGTGTATGTACTTCGCAATATAGGCCTTCAGCATATCGTGCGGTATGCTCGCGAAAAAATGGTATATATCCATCTTCAGGAAATACTTCACATTCTTTTCATCGTGTCTGATCCACTTTTTGATGTGGTATGCTGCTAACGCCGGGCCTCTCCCCGGTATTGAGCCGTGACAATGCTCGTACATCCTCTTCATAATAATCGATTTCAAAGCCCCTACGATCATATGATGCAGAACCTGTTCCTTAAATGACGGTACTATGATACAACGCTCTTTTTGTCCTTCCTTGATGATTCTTGGTTCTTTGTTCCGGTGCCTATAGTTCTCTGCAAACCTCTGGAACTTCGGTATCTCCGCTTCGATGTTCTCGTAAATCTCTTTCACTGTCTTGCGTTCCCGTTTTCCAAGAGAAGCCTTGCAGATGGCTTTCCTGATGTTATCCGGTGATATGACTATCTCCCAGATATGATTGTACGATTTCATACCTATCCTCTTTCTTATCCTCTCAACGGTTTTCGATGTACTACTGGCCGCTGCTCGCAACGAGATAATTTTCACCAAGAGGTGGGGATATAACTGCCCTTCTGTTAATCTGCCATCATAGGATAAGTAAGCGCGGCACCGATGTTCCACCTGGCGTTCGAAGCGTCGTTGTTCAGGTTGACGTACCACGCACCATCGTGAGACCCGTTGTTCGAGTTGCCACCACGGTACGGCACCCGCGCACGCAGCTATACCCCTTTTTATTGCTTATCGTTTTTGAGTCAAAAGTTTCGTAAAGTCTTAGTTATACAGGAGACACACTCGCTTCGCTCGCGTTTCCCCTCTTACCGCCCCAAAGTGCGGGGCGGTAATTCACCCTTTCAGGCGAGTGGTTTACAAGACAGCGCGGCACCGATGCTCCACCAGGCGCCCGAAGCGTCGTTGCCCAGGTAGACGTACCACGCACCATCGTGAGACCCGTTGTTCGAGTCGCCACCACGGTACGGCACCCGCGCACCGCTATTATTAAACCATAAGCCGTCGCAGTAGTGGGTGGACGCTGTCGCTTTCGTGTTGTCTGCATCCTTTGGAAATGCTCCGTTCGGTGAGAACTCATACTTGTCACAGTACTGCCCAGAGGTTC
>JAFWRC010000023.1 GCA_017508825.1 Lachnospiraceae bacterium | reverse complement strand
GCAGTTCTGTATTGGCCTTTACCGTCCGCTGCTGCAGGGTGACTTCCGCGCTCTGTTCTCCGGATGCCGCATACTGGTCGGAGGTGAACAGCAGTTCCGGGATGTTTTCGATCAGATGCTTATTCAGTACATAACTGAAATACTGGATATCATTTGCGATCACGGTACATCCCTTTGCTTTGTAGGTCTGTCCCACGATCCCGGTCCCGGCAAACAGATCCGCAAAGACATAGGAATCTCCGTCTTTGTAACCGGTGACTTCCGCGATCGTTTCCTGTAAAAAATCCAATAGAGAATATTTTGAACCAATATAATTCATACGAAATCCGTTTATCCTTATCATTTTTTGACGACCAACATAGGAAATTTTATTATTTTTTGCGGTTTTCGTCAATATATCCCACATACGTTGCGGAAAGGGAATCGGCTGTGATATGATCATAGGAAATATGATATTTCTTATTGGAAATCGGATTAGGAAAGGGGGGACAGGATATGCCGATCCGTATGCCGAAAGGAAAAATGATCACGATACAGAAACGCGATCTGCCGGCGGATTATTGTATGCCGCAGATGGAGATGGCGGAAGAACATTACAGTCTGGGATATCTGATCTCGGGGGACCGGCACGTGATCACGCCCAAGCAGCAGTTTGATTACCATCCGGGAGATGTTTCCCTGATGCCGCCGCTTTTGTATCACCGGACCATATCTCACAGTTCGGAACCCTATATCAGTTTTCTGGTCAAAATAGCAGCAGAATGTAAAGAAGACTTCTGCGAACGTGTTGACCGCAAGATCTGGGACGTACTGTACGAACAGAAAGTATGCAGCTTTACGAGCGAGCAGCAGGAATGGATCGAGGGGTATCTGGAGGATATGCTGGCGGTATATTCCTCGGAAGCGTCGTATGCAGATGCGATCCTGCAGGGAATGTTCTACCGTCTGCTGATCTATATTTATGAGAAGCGTCAGGGGGGCGGCGCTTTTAATTTCGGTAACGAACTGTCTTCGGAGATCCTCGAGGCACTTTATCATATTGAAAAATCGTATGGTGAGGAACTGACGCTGGAGGCGATGGCTGCGGAGGCAGGCTTTTCTACGGCATATTTTTCGCGGCTGTTCAAGGCACAGCTCGGAGTTCCTTTTTCGGAATATCTGACCAATGTGCGCGTGCGTCATGTGCAGGAACTGCTGACACAGACGGAGCGGTCCATCTCGGAGATCGCACTGGAGACCGGTTTCTGTAACGGGGACTATCTGGCGGCACGTTTCCGGCAGCGTGTAGGGATGACACCTACGGCCTATCGGAAAAATCTCAGGAAAAGCAGAAACTCCGAAAAAATAAAAAAAGAATAATTTTTCAATAAATCCGGCCTGCGCTTGCACTTTGCTTGCACTTTGTGTGTTATGATCGGTCTTGTCGAACAGAGAAAAGGATTGGAAATGACAGCATGTAAAAGCATAAACAGGAGGAATGGATTATGAAAAAGAGATTTATGGTATTGGCAGTAACGGGAGTGATGAGTGCAGCAATGCTCGCCGGGTGCGGCGAGAAGGCGGCACCGACGGAGAGCCCTGCGGTACAGACGGGGCAGGAAGCAACGGAAGCGCCAAAGACCACGGAGACACCGGAGACCACAGAAGCGCCGAAGGGCGAAGGAGCAGAGAATCCGGGTGAGGTTGGTATGGCGAATCCCTGGAGAGACAGTACGGAGGAAGAGGCAAACGAGCTGATCCCGAGACTGTTTACGGCACCGGATGGTGCAGAAGTACTTTCCTGGATGGTACTGGATGATCCGACGGAAGCAAACGGAGAGGATAATCCGCTGGTGGATCTGCAGTTTTCTCTGGATGGCAGGATCTTTGATGCCAGAGCGCAGGTGACCGGAGATGACTATCTGGATCTGTCCGGACTCTATTATGACTGGACGGTAGCGGAGGATGTGACCCTGGCAAACTGGGGGTTTGGTAATATGCAGGGTAAGACGTTCCGGAATATCAACGAAAACGGAATGGTGGACCTGATCACCTGGTATGATGTGGAGATCGGTATCTCCTACTCGTTGTCGGTAGTGGCAGAAGATCTGGACGGATTTGACATTCAAGCAGTTGCAGAGCAGATGTACAGCGCAGACAATGAGCCGCTTTCCGGCTATGCCTTAAAGGATGATACGGAGTATTGTACGGAACAGATTCAGATCGCTATGGCGCAGAAACTTTTTGATGCATACGAAGAGATGGGAGCCGATGCAGATTCCATCACGGTATTTGTGGATAAGATCTACGATAGCGAGGCAGAAGCGGAGTGTGAGCCGGTAGCGGAAATGAATCTGGGCAACGATGCGGCTGCGTTTGAGTGCCATTGTGAGATCGTCCCGGCAGAAGGCGCGGATGTCAATATTCTGATGGGTGCCAATGGCGAACAGGATGAAGAGACCGGAGTGATCACCGTATATCTTCTGGGTGTGCTTGTGACACAGGAAGACGGCAGCTATGCCGTAGAGAACCTGGGTACCGGTTGGTAAAAAAGATTCGGGTGTTGGGGGAATACAGGAGGCCCTGCCTTGCGGCAGGGCTGTTTTTGTGCTATTATTTAGGATTGAAATTTTATTGATATAAGAAGGTTAATGCTATGTTACTGTATATCGATCCCAGTGCGGTTACCTATATGATCCAGGCGGTGGCAGCAGTAGCGATCGCAGCAGGCGCGGCGCTTACGGTATTCCGTCACAAGATCGCAGCATTGTTCCGAAAAAACAAAAGCCTTGTGAAGCACCGGGAGATCCATCTGAAAAACGGCTGGGAGGATCTTTTTGAGGTGCCGGGAAAAAAGGATATGAGTCAGAATACCAACAAAAAGAAAGCAGCCGATAAGAAGAATATTTTGACGAAACAGAAGAAGTATTCTGTTACGGAGGATCTGTACCAATGATGTCTCTGATCGGAAAATTCTTCGGTTTCTTTATGTATCACTGCTACCGTTTTCTTCAGGATT
>JAFWRC010000183.1 GCA_017508825.1 Lachnospiraceae bacterium | reverse complement strand
TTTTGATACCTGGATCCAATGGAAGATTGATAAAGAGCTTCGTTATAATGCGATCCGTGTATATCATTAAAATTAAAATCGTCGTATTAAACCTTTTCTGGGGAAGATGCTTGTAAGGGAAGTGCTGACGTACCATATTGATATGGTATGGGAGAAGGCAGTCAGGAGTGGAGTCGCGAAAAGCACCTTGAACAAGACAATGTATGTGATGAGCAATATGTTCAAGCACGCCAGAGTCAGAAGGCTTATTCGAAGCAATCCTATGGAAGAGCTGGAACTGGAAATGCCCAAACGGGAACCGAAGGAAGTAGATCCGCTTGACAGGGAAGAGCACAAGGCCTTCATGGAGGAAGCTGAAAAGAGTGTTCATTATAATGCGTTTGTTCTGATGTTAAATACCGGAATCAGATACGGGGAACTGGCAGGACTACGTTGGTCGGATATTGATTTTGATGCAGGAACCCTGTTTGTGAACCGGTCGGTATATTATAATCAGGAGACCAAGACTTTTCATACGAATCCGCCGAAGACCAAAAAGGGCAAGAGAACGATCCCGCTTAATCCGTTGGCTTATGAAACATTGCTTCGTGTGAAGAGGACGCCGCTTAAGTGTATTAAGATGACGGAGTTTACCAAAGTTGGAACGATCTTTCTTAAGGAGGACGGACTGCCGACTTTAGATGCGGTCTATAACCGGAGTCTTGCGGCGATCAAGAAACGGATGCATTTTGAAAAGCAGCTGACCTGTCATGTCTTGCGGCATACTTTTGCCACGAGAGCGATCGAGAGTGGGATTGCCCCGAAGACGGTTCAGGAGTGGTTGGGACATAGCGACGTTTCTTTCACTATGAACAGGTATGTTCATACGACGGAAGAGCAGTCTATGATGGAAATGAAAAAGTTTATGTTGGTGTCATAGTAAGGGGGGATTTTTGGGCGAGAAAGCGGAAAAAAATCATATGGATTGTCCAAATCTTGTCCAAAAATTGTCCATTTCCCTTGACAGTACCCCGGAAGCCGTGTAAAATAGGGCTTCTAGAGATGCAGGATTAGTACATCGGTAAAAGATGAGGGGTTTATCCGAAAATGGCTAATATTCAATGTTTTTAGGGATTTCAAGCCTTTTGAACATAGCATATCCTGGTATAAAATGTCACAGTTTTTCCGCTAAAAGTTAGAAAAAAGTTAGAAAAAATCGGAAACATCAATTTTTGTTGCAGGTAGATAGAGGTTCCAATATATGAGTATTGAAATAAGAGCATAGGATTATGGCTATGCTCTTATTTGATTGCTTATGAGTTTAGAATATGGAGTATAGCACCGACTACCTGTTGAAGGATGAGATCGAAGAAAACGGAGCGGCAGTCGAGGCTATGATTGATTATTCAACGAAGATAAGAATTTCTTCTGGTCTCTTTTGGCATAAACAATCGCTATGATCCATACAGTAGCATTCTCAATATCTATCCCAAAGTATGCATAATAGTTCTTTATATGGATCTTTCTTACACCCTGAGAGCCCCAGGGCTCCTCATCGATGGGATGATATTTCTCCGGGTTATGGGACAATCCTTCCACTGCATCGATGATATCATCAACAAGGTTTTCAGCAGCATCAGGATCTTTTAGTTCTGATGCAATATAGTGAGCGATGTTTTCTAACTGGGATTCTGCCTGCGGTGTGATAGTAACTTCAAATACATTCATTACTTCCACTCCTTAATTTTTTTCTTAATGCTTTTAGCAACATCGGAGGTTGAACGACCCTTACCGGCCTTTGCCTGTGCCAGGCCTGTTTCGATCATAGAATCAAATTCCCGGTCCGTCATTTCTTCACGGGAAACCGGTTCGTGATTTAGTGTCAGGGCAAAGGGTATCCCTCTTGTATAAATGATCTGTTTATAAAGCATATTTATAACTACAGATGAAGGTACTCCGATCTGGTTTAAAATGCTTTCAGCTTCTTCTTTTACTTCGGGCTCTATTCGTGCAAGGACATTAGCAGTTTTAGCCATTTGCTTCACCTTCTTTCATAAGATCTATATGTATTATAATGTATAACGACACGATATACAATAGTTTTTTTCCGGAATGAGTATGCCTCTCTTTTGTTTGTTTATTCACGAGCTACTAATATCATAGTTGACCCGCACGAAGTCAGGGCGGTACTGTTTTTGGATAGAAATGGTGATTTTTTTGGAAAAGATGACGAGTATGGAGTTCCGGAGCTTCCTTTTGAAGAATATGAGGTGGTACCTTTTTGGAAAAGGTAAGGTATTCTGGAATAAAAGTAAGTTGTTGTAGGGAAATCACGGGTCTGCCTTTTTAGGCGAACCTGTCGCAATTACGCCATCGGGGATCGAGGTAATACTTGACACAGGAATACGAATGTGATACTTTTAGTTAAACTGTACTATGCGAAGTAATACAGTAAACACGAGGCGATTAGGAGTAATTATGTTTCAGATTGATAATCTGAGCCATGTGCCGGTGTATGAGCAACTGATACGGCAGGTGGAAAACTATATACTAACCGGGGTGTTGCGTGAAGGCGACAAACTGCCCAGCGTTCGTACGCTGGCGGGGAGCCTTGCAATCAATCCAAATACGATACAGAAAGCATTTGCGGAATTAGACCGGCGAGGGATCACGTGTTCTGTTCCGGGAAAGGGCAGTTTCATCTCACAAAAGGCCAGGGAGGTGTTGGCCGGAGAGCATAGGGAAGAATTGAAAGAACTGGAGAAATACCTGAGGAATTTTCGCTTGGCGGGAATTGATAAATCAGAGATCCTGAAATGCATAGAGAAGGTTTATGGAGGTGACGGGGAATGATAGAGCTTAAGAACCTGTCCAAAGGATTTGAGGACAAAATGGTGCTGAAAGGCGTGACGACAAAGATTGCATCAGGAAGCATCTGCGGACTGATCGGATCCAATGGAGCCGGAAAATCTACCCTGCTTCGATGCATAAGTGGTGTTTACAAGCCGTTGTCAGGAGAAATACTGGTTGACGGGCAGGAACTATATGAAAATCCGGTGGTTAAGCAGAAGATGTTTTTTCAAGCGGACGAATCCTATTTCCCAGGTGGGGCAGATATGGAACATATGGCTCAGTTTTATAAATCGTACTATCAAGCGTATGACATAGACTATTTTCATTCTCTTTGTGAGACATTCCGCCTGGATTCGAAGAAAAAACTCCAGAGTTTTTCAAAAGGGATGCGTCGACAGGCGGCTATGGTGATGGCGCTTGCATCCAGACCGGAAGTACTTTTGCTGGATGAGAGTTTTGATGGATTGGATCCGGTAGTAAAAGATGCAATGCGTAAACTATTGTGTTGTGAAGTGGCAGACCGGGCTATGACGGTATTAGTAAGCAGTCATTCTCTTCGTGAACTTCAGGATCTATGCGACCAGCTTTTGTTCTTGCATGATGGAAAAATACTTTTGGATCAGAGCATGGATTCGATAGGGAATGAATTGCTAAAAGTACAAGTGGCATTTCAGAAGAAATATGACCGTAGTATTTTTGAAGGTTTGGAAATTGTGAAATATGAGAAAAAAGGTGCAGTGACAAATCTTGTTGTCCGTGGTAGTGAAGAAGAAATACGCGGTTTTCTGAAGGGGAAACATCCTATGCTGATGGAAATTCTGCCGCTTACGTTAGAGGAGATGTTTCTTTGCGAAGTGCAGACGATTGGATACTCATTCGATATCGAGGTGAAAGGAGATGGACAGGATGAACAGGCATGATGGCAGATTGTTTCATAAAGGAGCATATAAGGAGGCAGTGCACAGACTATCATTTCCAGTAGCAGCGATCACGGCATTTTTAGCATTGTTTGAGATTGCATATTTGCTGCATGTGGATCAGACAGTCGGGAGACAGATTGGCGCGGATCGGATATACTATTCGTTTGTGCGACTTTCTTATCCGATGATCTTAGTGTTTCTTGTGGTTTCTCCTGCATTGCTGTTTTTTCTGTTTGCGTGGCAGAACAGACAGGCCGGGAGCGACTGTATTCTTGCGTTGCCGATAACAAAAAAGAGCTTTGCATTAACGAATGCATTGGCAGTACTTACGATTGATGCCGGGATATTTCTGTTTGAGGGATTGCTCTTGGAAGGATTATCAGCGATGCTTCCTAATGTCAGAATGGGTGACGAAAACAGCTTTTTCCTGACGCTTGGCTGTTATATGGCGGGGGCAGTATTTACTATGGCATTGATGTTGTTGGCGCTCTCGTTGAGCGGAACGTGGCTTTCAACGTTATGCATGTATGTTATCCTTACATCGGTGGGAAATTCATGGAATATTATGTGTATAAATGAAAATCTTGAGTATAATAAAATCGAACCAAGGAATAGCTATTTTATGAGATTTGGGAGAGATTGAATGAGGAGAGAAAAAATGAATCATAAAAAAAATATCTGCATAATCATATTCCTGATAATGGTGATAGCAATCCTACTTGGAAAATGTATAAAAACTATTAATTCAGAGGTGGCCAGAATGGAACACTCTGATGAATGGAGTAATATGGATACGTACGAAAAGGGGATGTATTACGCTGATCATCATGAGTATAAAAAAATGATTGAACTATTTAAATCAGAACCATACGCAGTGAGGGTGCATTACGGTTATGTTCTATGGGGAGAGTGGGAAGAAAAGAACGAAAGACTTGAAAAGGCGGAAAAGATATATTTAGAAGGAATAGCTGCAGTTGAGCAATATCGTACACCAAAAGATAATGAAGAGATTGACGGATATGTATTGGATCTGAAGTATCGTATTGATTTGCTGCATGATCCTGAACTGTCTTGTCGGGATGGTGTTGAAAGAATGAGAGCTTCCCTGGGCGAAAACTATTGGGAAAGCAGAGTGCAGGATCCGGTTTTGATACAAGATGCAAGCATAGGGGATGTTGTTTGCGTAGGAAAATATGAACAGGATCATAATACGGATAATGGCTCGGAAGATATAGAATGGATCCTTCTGCAAAAAGACGATGAATCCGTGCTTTTGTTAAGCCGTTTTATCCTGGATAGCAAGCCGTATAATGATTCGTTGGAAAATATAACCTGGGAGAATAGTACATTACGTAAATGGCTTAATGAAGATTTTTATAACCAGGCTTTTTCTGAAGAAGAACGAGCACAGATCAAGAATACACATTTGGAAAACGAAGATTCAAGATATAGAGATCAAGAAAAATATTATGATATACAAGGGGGGAATGATACATCGGATCATATATTTATCCTTTCAGAAAAAGAATATATGCTGACACTGGCATTTGAGATGCAAAATCTTAGTGGAATGTATAAAGATGACTATGATAATGCTTGGACGGTAGGGTCAACAGAGGCAATTTACAGAGGATTAAAAGTAAGGGAGGATGGAAGCTCTCCCTGGTGGCTTAGAGACCATGGAGCTGGTCAAAACTATTGTATTATAAAGTATATTGATAACGGTTACAATTTGGATTGGGAAGAAATATCAAAACACGATGCGGGGCTGAAGGTGGATTCTGAAAATATCGGTGTTCGTCCGGCAATGTGGTACCAAATCAAGAAGTAGTTAAGGATTAGAAAAGAATAAAATAACGGAAGGAAATAGTACGAAAATAGTACCGAAATAGTACGGAAATAGTACTGTTTTAGTATTTTTTTCTTCTTGCAGACCTGATATATTTATAATGTGATCGGTTTGCAAAGTGAACCCGATCGGAACCGAAATTCACCCAGCATGAACCCGCAATGAACTTTTACGCGGGATGAGGATGGTGTTATAGTTATGATGGAGCGATAAGGAAGCTTTTTTGCAGCATCCCTTATTTTGATAAGGTGAGAATAGTTGGACGTTGCACCCGGATACCACCTTGGATCCACCTGGATACCACCTTTACGCTACCTGAATACCACATGAATACCACCTTTTTACACTTTCGGACGGAGGAAAACTGTGATAAGATTATAATGTCGATAAAAGATGTAAGGATCGCCACCGATGAGGAGCGGTCCTTTTCTTTTTCCCTTATTTTAATAAGGGCGCACTTCTATACATCCCTATGGGATGTAGTGCGTCCGGCAGGAGCCGGAAGGGATCCGGCATAGCCGGGGATTGCCTTCGCTGCGCTGCGGAGAAGGGCGGTGTCCACCAATTGTCCACCGGCTGTCCACCGATTGTCTACCGTTTGTCCATTTTCAAGAATGGAACGGGCTGATATTATTATACTTGTGAAAAATAGCGTTTCGGAAAAATCCGGGGCGCTTTTTTTATGCCAAAAAATCAAAAGGAGGAGAAGAACATGGCAGAGAAAAAAGAGAATTTTGAAAGAATGCGAAGGGAGGTGGAGGACTCAAAAACGCGATTGGAGCAGGACGAGCATCAGCTTATCCGAACAGAGAATAAGATTGCGAAGCTGGGGAAGATCGAAAGATCCAGACGCACGCACATGCTGTGCACGAAGGCCGGAGATATGGAACATTTCTTTCCGGTGATCAAAGATGCGAGCAAAACGGATTTCATCCAGTTCTGCGAAGGGCTGTTAAAGATCCCGGGAGTGAAAGAGTACGCAAGGAACTTTAAGCCGAAACCGATCGGGGAGGTGATGCAGTAATGGCACTTTATCATTTTCATGTTGACCGGGTATCCAGAGGAGCCGGGCAAAGCGCAGTAGCTGCTGCAGCGTACCGGGCAGGGGAAAAACTGCAGGATGATTATTACGGCGGATTTCATGATTACACAAAGAAAGGCGGTGTGATCATGTCGGAAATCCTATTGCCGGAGAATGCACCGGAACGGTTTTCTGACAGGCAGACCCTTTGGAACGAATTGGAAAAAGTCGAGAAACATCCCAAAGCGCAGCTGGCATATTCCTTTGACTTTGCTCTTCAGAACGAACTGAGCAGAGAAGAAAACATACGGATCGCCAGAGAGTTTATCATGCAGAATTTCGTGGCTAGGGGGATGATCTGTGATGTGGCTTTTCATGATCCGGGGAAAGGAGAGGATGACATTCCCAATCCGCATGTCCATGTGCTGGCTCCGATACGTCCGCTGAAGGAAGATGGTTCCTGGGGGAGCAAACAGCACAGGGAATATGTTCTCGACGAAAACGGAAACCGGATCAAAGGACCGGATGGCGAAGACCTCTTTAATGCCGTCTGGGATACGGACTGGGGACGGCCGGAGACACTGCAGCATTGGAGAGCGGAATGGGCAAGAACAGTGAATGAGGCTTTTGAGAGAAACGGGATCCCGGAGCGGGTAGATCATCGCTCCTATATCGATCAGGGGCTGGATCTGCTCCCGCAGGTTCATGAAGGACCAAAGGTCAGGGCGATGGAAGCCAGAGGGCTCAAAACGGATAAGGGTGAATGGAACCGATTTATAAAGAGTATAAATAAGGCACTCACGAAGATCCTGAATACGTTCAAAAGCATCCTGGAGGATATTGAGGAAAGGAAGAAAGCCGAGGCGTTGGCAAGGGAAGAGAACCGGGCAAGAGCAAAGGAACTTTTCGAAGCATTAGGTGATTACGAGAAAGAAATAAGACAAAAGTATACCTATGCGAGGGGCAAGATCGCCAGCCGGAAAATGCTGGATCTTTATCAGTTTGTGCTAAACAACAATATTCATGATCTGGAAGATTTTAAGGATTATTCCAAGTTGATGTATGACAAGCTGTCCGGAATCCGACAGGAAATGAAGGGATGGGAAGAGAAAGTGAAAGCCTGCGATAAAGTGCTGGAGCGATATAAGATCTATAAGGAATTCAGACCGGTATATCAGAAGTGGTATCGCATCGCGGATCCGAGGAAAAAGAAAGCCTTCGCCGAGAAGTATGAGCCACAGCTGAATGCATATCATATGGCGGAGCGGGAACTGAAGAAACAGTATCCCGATATGAAGATCCCGGTCAATAAACTCATCAAAGAAAGGGACGGATATAAGGCGCAGATACAGGCGTTGAAACCGGATCTGGAGAAGTATAAGAAGGCGGCTTCCCAGGCTTATGCCTTTAAGAAACAGATTTATGATCAGCATAAGACCAGGAAACGAGAGGCGGAAAGGAGCCGATGAATGAATGTATTTCAGGCAGTAAAGGAAAGTGTTACGGCTTACGATGTTGCTACTATGGCAGGATTAAGACCGAATCGGAGTAAGATGATCTGCTGTCCGTTTCATGCAGACCGATATCCCAGTATGAAAGTGGATGTGCGGTACTATTGTTTCGGCTGTGGAGCCAGGGGAGATGCGATCGACTTTGCGGCGAATTATTACGGGATAGGAATGAAGGATGCCGCAGAAAAGCTGGCAGAGGAGTTTGGTATCTTATACGATGATGCCGGGAAGAAAGATACCGGACGAAAACAGTATATCGCAAGAGTGGATGCGCAGAGGCGATGGATCCTCGATAAAAGAAAACTGTTTGAACGCATTTCCGTGCTCCACGATCAGCTGAGAAAAAGGATAGCACGATATGAACCAAAGGATAGTGAGGACTCTGATGTGAGTCCTCTTTTTGTTTGCGCACTCAAAGATGTGTCCTATGTGGATTATCTCTTTGAGTATTGCGTTTTTGAAGCGACAGATGAGGAGCTGCGCTCCGAATATGAAGAAATGGTAAAGGAGATAGAAAAAATTGAAAAACGAAATACTGACACAGAATCAGAACTATGTGGATGCGATGCTGGACAAATCGGAGAAAGGCTGGCCGTATAGCACGATCGAGAATGCGAAGATCATCCTGGAGAATGATGACCTGTTCAAGGGGAGTATCAGAGCCAATCTTTTTAGGAACCGGATCGAACTGGAGGGAGCGATGCCATGGAGCCGGGCAGTAACGGATCTTACGGATAAGGATGAGGTCTTTATCCGGCATTACATGGAAAAGTATTATCACTACCGAAACGATAAGTCCCTGCAGCATGCACTGCAGATCGTAGCGGCAGAACGCGAGTACCATCCGGTCAGGGATTACCTTACGGATCTTCGGTGGGATGGTGTGGAACGGGTGCGATATGCCCTGTCGCATTTCCTAGGAGCGGCCGGCAGCGACTTTGAATATGAGGCGCTGAAGTTATGTATGTTGGGGGCGATCAGCAGGGTATTCCGGCCGGGATGCAAGTTTGAATACATACTGTGCCTGGTGGGTGGCCAGGGAGCAGGAAAATCTTCCTTTGTCCGTTTTCTGTGTGGGAACGACAGCTGGTTTACGGACAGTATCAAGAAGCTGGATGATGACAAGATCTACGAACGTCTGGCCGGACACTGGTTCTGTGAGATGGCCGAGATGCTCGCTTTACTGAATACCCGGTATAACGAAGCTATCAAGAGTTTCTTAAGCAGTCAGGTCGATAACTATCGTAAACCCTACGGTACCAGAGCGGAAGATATTCCGAGACAGTGCGTCTTTGCCGGCACGACCAATGTGGTGAATTTCCTGCCCCTGGACCGGAGCGGAAACCGAAGATTCCTGCCGGTCATGTGCGATGCTTCCAAGGCGGAGATCCATATCCTGGAAGATGAGGCAGCATCCCGGGCGTACTTTGACCAGATGTGGGCGGAGATGATGGTTTTGTACGGTGACGGAAAGGTACGGCTTAAGCTTCCGCCCGAGATGGAAAAGAACCTGATCGAGTATCAGAGACCGTTTATGCAGGAAGATACCTGGACTGGTTTGATCCAGGAATGGCTGGATCATACGAAAAATGATGTGGTCTGTGTCCAGCAGATCTATAACGAAGCCTTGAAGGAATTTGGAAAACCGCGTAACAGTGTGGCCAGAGAGATCGGGGAGATCATGAACGGGACGATCACCGGCTGGAAGGCGTATCCAAATCCGAGAAATATACCGCATTACGGAAAACAGCGGGGCTGGATGAGGGTGGAAACAAACTCCGGAAACAGAGAGGAAAAAACCATCATCGAAGACGGCACGCAGATGGAAATCCCATTTGAATGCGGATAATACGGGCTTTTCAGGAATGAGGAACAAAGAATCTATACAGAAAAATAAGTTTTTGCAGTCTGTTGCCGGACTTTGTTTCCGGCCGGCGGATTGCAAGGCTGACAAAGAAAAATGGGAGGAAAAGCGTTATGGAACAGAAAAACAATGTTGCAATTGACCGCAAGTTTCTTCTGACGATAGAGGAAGCGGCTGCGTATACCAATATCGGGACGAAAAAGATCCGTGAACTGGTTAAGAAACCGGACGGGGATTTTACGGTCCGTGTTGGAACGAAATTCCTGATCCGGCGGAATATGTTCGAGGATTACCTGAACAAGCACTACTACTTATAAACATTTATAGCACACGCGAGGTTCCTGATATGGTATAATACCTGTATTGGGAACCTCGTCTGCCGGAAAGGAGGAAATATGGCAGATAGGAAACGAGGCAAGAAGAAAACGGGGATAAGTACATACACAAAAAAGTGCAATGGAAATGTGTATACTTATTATATGGCGCACTTTGATAATCAATATGGTAAACGCGTACAGAAGTCTTTTAAGGACTTTGAAGAAGCGGAACGGTGGCTTATAGAAGAAAAGCACAAGGACCTTCATTCAGAAGCAAATGGCAGGGAGCAGTGTACTGCGAAGAGCCAGCCGGTTATGCATTGTCGCAAAAAGGTCGATGAAGTTTTTGAGGACTGGCTGACGGAAGTGATCATCCATAAGCGTAAATGCAAGTATAATACGATACGTATTTACCGGTGCAGGTACGAACACAGGATCCAGTCGTATATCGGGGATCTTTATATCGATCAGGTTACTTCTGAAGACATCGAACGGATCTGGATCGCCTGCATAGATAAGAATGATGCAAATGGTATGCTCTCGAAGGTGAAATATATAATCGTTTCGCTGATCAAGGAAGCTCGCCGCCGAAAGCTGATCAATACGAATCCGCTGGATGAAGTGGAGTTTGATATGCCTAAGGGTAAGCAGAAGGAAAGAAGGGTACTTTCGCAGGCGGAACAGAGGCTTTTTGAAGAAAAGGGAACGTTCAGTGCGCATTATGATGAATTTGTGTTTGCGCTTCATACCGGATTACGCTGTGGTGAACTGTCTGCATTAAAATGGTCAAATATAAACTGGGCAGAACGGAAAATCAGGATCAACGGGACGCTGTATTGGGATAATGATCAGAAGTGCTTCCGGGAGAATTCCACCAAGACGGAGAAAGGTCAGCGAACGATCCCTCTCGACCCGACGGCTTATAAGATACTGTGTAAGCGAAGAGATCAGAGAAAAGTCATCCCCTTAAAGGGGGATATGTCGGAGGGCTTTGAAAAGTATGTATTCCTGAATAAGGATGGAGAGCCTACAAGGAATACAAGTTTCAATCGCAGTCTGACGGCAATAACGAAACGGATAGGGATTGATAACCTGACGATGCATTGCCTGAGACATACCTTTGCTACCCGGTGGATCGAGAACAAAAAAAGTCCCAAGGTTTTACAGGCAATCCTCGGACATGCGGATTTTGCAATGACCATGAATCTGTACGTACATACTACGGAAGAGCAGGCAGATGATGAGATGAAAACCTTTGTCATGTTCTGATTTTTGGGGCAGTTTTTATGCCCCAAAAGTTAGAAAAAAAGTTAGAAAAACTTGACACGGCCTCTAAAGTCTTGTAGAATAGGGCTTTAGAAATGCAGGATTAGTACATCGGTAGTATGCAAGCTTCCCAAGCTTGAGAGGCGGGTCCGACTCCCGTATCCTGCTCGTATAAACAAGATGAAAGTTTAACGTCGTGGCCGCTTGCGAGCCACTCCGAGAAACAATCGGACTGTAAGCGGACATAAGCAACCAAATATTTATGCGTCGAAGGGGACAGTAGTTTTGTCGGAAGTCAACAGAGAGCAGCGTCACCGGCTGAAAGCGCTGCGGCGGAAAGCGAAGTGAAGACCACCCCGGAGCAGGCCCTTAATCGGTGCCCGGTGATTCCGTTATCGTCAAAAGAGAGACCGGCAGCAAGTCGGTAATCAGGGTGGAACCGCGGAAAGACTATTGTTATTTCGTCCCTTGCATACAGTAACTGTGTGCAAGGGATTTTTATTTTGGGAAACAATGACATATTAATTATAAGAAAGGATGGTGCAACAACATGGCAGAAGAATCAAAAGAGTACACATTTGAAAACAAGGAGTTTCGGAAGACCTATTGGCATACCTGCTCCCATATCATGGCGCAGGCAATAAAGAGACTGTATCCGGAGGTAAAGCTGGCAATCGGACCTTCGATCGATGAGGGCTGGTACTACGATATGGATCTTGATGTGGCGATCACACCGGAGGTACTGGAAGAGATCGAGAAGGAAATGAAGAAGATCTGCAAGGAAAGACTTCCGCTGGAGAGATTTGTATTGCCTAAGAATGAGGCGCTGGAACTGATGAAGGACCAGCCGTACAAGATCGAACTGATCAACGATCTTCCGGAAGGAGAGGAGATCTCCTTCTACAAGCAGGGCGAGTTTACCGACCTTTGTGCAGGCCCGCACCTGAATTCCACGGGCTATGTAAAGCATAACGGCTTTAAGCTGTTATCCACTGCAGGCGCATACTGGCGCGGCAATTCCGATAACGCTATGCTGAAGCGTATCTACGGTATCGCGTTCCAGAGCAAGGAAGAACTGGATGAGTTCCTGACACAGAGAGAAGAGGCAAGAAAGCGCGACCATAACAAGCTGGGACGTGAGCTGGAATACTTTACAACTGTAGATTATATCGGCCAGGGTCTGCCGATCATCATGCCCAAGGGTGCAAGAGTTATTCAGCTGCTGCAGCGCTGGGTAGAAGATGTAGAGCAGAAGAACGGTTATCAGCTGACCAAGACACCGTACTTTGCAAAGAGAGAGCTTTACAAGATCTCCGGTCACTGGGATCACTATCGTGACGGTATGTTCATCATGGGCGATCCGGACGATGAGACGAAGGAATGCTTCGCGTTGCGTCCTATGACATGTCCGTTCCAGTATCAGGTATACTTAAACCGTGAGAGAAGCTACCGTGACCTGCCGATGCGTCTGGGTGAGACATCCACCCTGTTCCGTAACGAGGATTCCGGTGAGATGCACGGCCTGATCCGTGTAAGACAGTTCACGATCTCCGAGGGCCATCTGATGATCCGTCCGGACCAGCTGGAAGAGGAATTCAGCAGATGCCTCGATCTGTGCAAATATTTCCTGGGTACGGTAGGGCTGCTGGACAACTGTACTTTCCGTTTCTCCCAGTGGGATCCGGCCAACCCGAACAACAAATACGAAGGTACTCCGGAGCAGTGGGAAATGGCACAGGCTGCCATGAAGAAGATCCTGGACGACCTGGGCGTACAGTACGAGATCGGTATCGATGAGGCTGCTTTCTACGGACCGAAGCTGGACATCCAGTATAAGAATGTATTCGGCAAGGAAGATACGATCGTTACGATCCAGATCGATATGCTGCTGGCAGAAAAGTACGGTATGTACTATATCGATAGCGACGGACAGAAGAAGCTGCCATACATCATCCACAGAACAAGCCTGGGCTGCTACGAGAGAACGCTGGCTTACCTGATCGAGATGTATGCGGGGGCACTTCCGACCTGGATGGCTCCGGAGCAGATCCGTATCCTTACAATCACGGACAGAGCAGTGGAATATGCCGAGAGCGTAGCGAAGAAGCTGGAGAACAAGTACCGTCTGACGATCGATACCAGCTCCAATACACTGAAGTACAAGATCCGCAATGCACAGCTGGAGAAGATCCCGTACATGCTGATCCTGGGCGATAAGGATATCGAGAACGGTACGGTTTCCGTTCGTACCAGAACCGGTGAGGATCTGGGAGCACTTTCCCTGGATGCATTCGAAGCACTTATTGCAGATGTAGTTGACAATAAGAAGAGACAGTAAAGAATAAGAACGAAGCAGGCTCATTCGGCAGGATCATGGGACTCTATGGTTCTGCCGATCTGTTTATCATACGGGCAGAAAACTTGCGGGATATTGTGTTATCGTGTATAATCTTGCCTGTAGCTGAAAAAGATGTAATTATTATAGAGACAAAATGACCAGGTATTTGTTGGGATGCAGTCCGAAGGATTGCAATACAACAAGGATGAGGATATCAGTTTATGGCAGCAGATACAAAAGACAACGAATGGGAACGGGTTCTCCGGCAGCGGGATGACAATCCCTTAAAGCCGGTCCACAGCAATATGGTGGAGAACCTGAAGGAGGAAGTGATCGTGGCTTATGAGACCGCGCTGGCGGCGAACGATAAGGATACGATCAAGCGCATGGAGTGGGAATTCTCCACACTGACCATTCATAAGAAAGAACTGAAGGAATTTATCGCACGCAGGAAAGCGGCTCGGGAGCAGGCACGCAAGCCGTACGAGTATGTAGATACTTCGGAGGATGTTGCGGAGGAAGCGGTCAGCGAGATCGATACAGCAGCGGAGACGGCTCCGGAAGGCGGAAATGCCCCTGCGTAAGACATATGGAGGAGGTTTTGGCGGAACACAAAATTCTGCTTGACAGCCACGGCGTATCGTGGTATCTTATTACAGTGCAAGCAGAGTTCCGACTCTCACCCTGCGGCGAACGGGCTTCAGGCGTCAGATAATTCAGATAACCTTTTTGGGAGTATGATATCGGAGTGGATGCTTGCGCAGCATCCATTTTTCATTGTTGGTGACCAGAAGGGGGTATAAAGCCATTAGCGAAAATTTGATCAACGGACAGATCAGGGAAAAGGAAGTACGTGTTACAGGCGTAGACGGCGAGTCTTTAGGCGTAATGCCGATCCAGGAAGCACAGCGTCTGGCAGATGAAGCAGAGGTCGATTTGGTACTGATCGCACCGACAGCGAAGCCGCCGGTATGCAGACTGGTTGATTACGGAAAGTACTGTTACGAGCAGAAGCGTCGTGAGAAGGAGCAGAAAAAGAAACAGCACGAGGTTGAGATTAAAGAGATCCGTCTGTCTCCGAATATTGACACCAATGACTTGAATACCAAGGTTACTGCGGCAAGAAAATTCCTGTCCAAAGGGAACCGCGTGAAGATGACATTGCGTTTCCGCGGACGTGAGATGGCGCATATGGCAAATTCCAAGCATATCCTGGATGATATCGCAACGGAGCTGGCAGATGTGGCAACCGTGGAAAAGGCTGCTAAGGTTGAGGGACGGTCGATGACGATGTTCCTTGCAGCAAAGAAGTAAAGTTTAGAAGTTAATTAAGAAGTAAATATGTCATAAAGACGGCCCGTCCGGGCACGCATTATGAGATAGATGTACCGCAGGTATTTGTGCGGTCGAACAAGAATTTTAGAGGAAAGTCAGGAGGAAAAAGAAATGCCTAAGATGAAAACAAGCAGAGCAGCGGCTAAGAGATTTAAGAAGTCCGGTACCGGTAAGCTGATCCGGAACAAGGCGTATAAGCGTCACATTCTGACCAAGAAGTCTACTAAGCTTAAGAGAAATCTGCGCCAGGATATCGTGACAGATGCTACGAATGCAAAGAACATGAAGAAGATCCTTCCGTATCTGTAATTCAGCAGCTGGATCGAAACGCAAGTTACATTAATTAGTTGGAGGTAGAAAACAATGGCTAGAATTAAAGGTGGCGTTAATGCCAAGAAGAAACATAACAGAGTATTAAAGCTGGCAAAGGGTTATCGTGGTGCCCGTTCCAAGCAGTACCGTGTAGCTAAGCAGTCCGTAATGCGTGCACTGGCTTCTTCCTACGCAGGCCGTAAGGAGCGTAAGCGTCAGTTCCGTCAGCTGTGGATCGCTCGTATCAACGCAGCAGCAAGACTGAACGGTCTGTCCTACAGCAAGTTTATGTACGGTCTGAAGCTGGCTGAGGTTGATGTTAACCGCAAGATGCTGGCAGATCTGGCTGTAAACGATGCAGAGGGCTTCACCGCTCTGGCAGAAGTTGCAAAGAGCAAGATTGCATAAGTAAGAAGATCAAATAAGATCATTCAGGGTTCCGTTCGCGGAACCCTTTTTAATTGATTTGCGTTAATTTTTTATTTTGCTATAATTGTAACAGAGGCATATCCGGTCTGAGAACAGGGCGTGCCAAAATAACATTTTTCAGAGGCATACAATGGGAAAATTATCGGAATTAGCACCGAAACCGGTGTTTGCGTTTTTCGAAGAACTCTGTGGGATCCCGCATGGTTCTTATCATGTGGATGAGATCAGTGATCATCTGGCGGCGTTTGCAAAAGCGCGCGGTCTTTCGTATATCCAGGATAAGGAAAAGAATATCATAGTTAATCTGCCGACCAGCGAGGGCTATGAGAACGAGCCGGTACTGATCGTGCAGGGGCATATGGATATGGTGGCGGTGCATGATGATCCGTCGGTGGATATGAAGGTGACACCGTTAAACGTGAGTCATGATACGGAGTGGGTTTATGCGCAGGATTCCAGTCTGGGCGGAGATGACGGCATTGCGGTGGCGATGATGATGGCACTGATGGACGATCCCGCGATCCCGCATCCGGCGCTGGAACTGCTGATCACGACGAATGAGGAAGTAGGGATGGACGGGGCCATCGGTCTGGATGCATCGGTGCTGAAGGGCAAACGTCTGCTCAATCTGGATTCGGAAGATGAGGGGATCTTTACCGTAGGCTGTGCGGGAGGTGTGCGCGTGGTCGCGACACTGGATCTGAATGAAAAAGAGGCAGATGAGCTTGCGGTCCTGGATGGTGTGGAGCAAAAAGACGATAAGGTGCAGGGAACTGCGCTGCGGGTATCGGTGAGCGGACTGCAGGGCGGTCATTCCGGGCAGATGATACATCTGGGGCGCGGGAATGCCTGCCGTATCCTTGCCAGAACCTTACTGGAGGCAGAAAAACGCTTTGCGATAGGCGTATCCGCATTTGGCGGTGGTACGGCGTGCAATGCGATCCCTATGGCGGCAGAGATGGAGATCGTAGTCAGAGAGACGGAAGCGGATGCATTTGTTGAGTGGCTTCGTCTGGAAGAACAGATCCTGCGGCATGAGTACAAAGGACGGGATGAGGATCTGCGCCTGAATTGTACCGTATTGGGAGCCGGGGAATCGGCGCATACGGTGGCGCAGAGCATATATGCGGCACGTTTCCTGGTGGCGGCGCCGGATGGTGTGCAGGATATGAGCGGCGTCGTAAAGGGACTGGTGGAAACTTCACTCAATTGCGGGATTGTGGAACTGAAAGACGGCGTATTGAAAGCATATTATGAGCTGCGCAGTATGATCGGTTCCGCGGCGATGGCACTGAGAGACCGCGTGGTAGCAGTAACGGAAGCGTTTGGCGCGAAGACTGAGGTTTCGGCATCCTATCCGGAATGGGAATACCGCGAGCATTCACCGCTTCGGAAGAAGATGGTGCGCATCTACCGGAATATGTATCATAAGGAGCCGGTGGTGGAAGTGATCCATGCCGGACTGGAATGCGGCGTACTGGCGCAGAAGATCGAAGATTTTGATGCGGTATCCATCGGGCCGGATATGCAGGATATCCACACGACGAGGGAGCGCTTATCGATCGAAAGCGTGCGCCGGACGTGGGATTTTGTACTGGAGATCCTGAAAGATAAGGAATAGAGAAGTACAGCTTATGCGGAGGCATTGGGGTTATGAGTGATATCAAAGAGTTCTGGGGCATTATGAATATCCTGGACAATGCAGATGATGTGGGGATCTTTGTGGTCAGCGGACGGGACGGAAAGCTGCTGTACTGCAATCATCTGGTGACGGTCCTGACAAACGGGCATATGGGTTCCCATGTATCCGAGGTATGGGATATTGAGGACTACAAAAAAGCATCGGCGCGCTGTAACGAGGGTGGGACTTATCGTTACCGCGCGGAGCGTTCACGTTTCGGCAAACGCAAAAATGTGACGGTCAGCAAGGTGGTCTGGAGTAAGGGGATACTGGCGTACTGCTTCCTGATCACTCCGCAGGCGGATGCGCAGGGAGAGAGCGAGCGGGAAAAGATCTTTAATCTGCTGGGACGCTCGTACCGCCATATTTTCCTGATCGACAAATACAGCGGAGAAGTAACGACTCTGCTGAAACCGACCTGGCGGGATGCGGAAGGCAATTACCAGACCGTGTATTATCACCCGGTGCATTTTGATGAATGGAAGCGTGATCTTGTCCAGGTGCATTCACACCCGGATGATGCGAAAATGATCGAAATGTTCCTGGAAATGCCCAAGGTGATCGATGCGCTGGAGCATGGCGAATATGTATTCCAATATCGCCGGAAGAACGGCAGTGAATATATCTGGTCGGAAATGCGCTTCCTGCAGCCGGAAGAGCTGGAAGGCCGCATTGTATGCACCGAACGGGATGCGGACCGGGAAATGTCTCCGGGCAGCAGGGACCGACAGAGTGAGATCGTTCTGCGAACGCTGGGGAACGTGTATCGCTCTATTTATCTGGTGGATATGAAAACGTCCGAATACAGCACGGTCAAGCGGGATGCGTTTCTGTTCGGGATCCCTGAGGCCGGGGATTATGATACCCTGACCGACATCGCGCTGGAATTGATCCCGGATGAGGGGCAAAGAGCCGATTATCAGAATTGCTTTTCGGCCGGAGCATTGGCGGCGGCTTTTGCGGGAGGGGCTCCGAATGTGGCCAAAGAATATATGTCGGCATTAAATGAGCAGGTCAGCTGGATGGCGGTCACGGCGTTTGAAACACCCTGTATGCAGGGAATGGAAGACAAATGCGTGCTGACCTTTATGGATATCACGGCGCAGAAGCGTGTGGAAGCGGAACGGAATGAAAAGAACATCGTGGTCGATGCGCTGTCTTCCAGGTATATCGGGGTATATTTTGTGAACCTTACCGATGACAGCTTCCATTCCATAGCTACGCCGCAGGAATTCCGCTATATTGAGAAGCAGTTCGCGTCTGCCGGCGATGCGATCGAGCATTACGCCAAAGCTTATGTACTGGAACGGTTCCGCGAGGATTTCCGGGCGCAGATGTCCCGGGAAAGCCTTCTGCAGCGACAGGAAGACCAGTCGGAGAGAGTACTGTTCTATCAGAGCGTGGATGACCGGCGGATGCGTCTGCATATCTATCCGGTGCCGCAGGAACACGGATTCAAAGAGGTGATCCTGGCGTTTGAGGACTGCACGGATATGACGGGATTAAGAGAAGAGTAGTCAATCCGGAGGATTTGTGGTATACTATCCGCCGGAGGCTGTTTATGATAGCACCTAAAAAAGATCATTATAAAGGAGAGAGAAAACATGGATTTCTTAAATAAAGTGGGCGAATCCCTGACCAGTTTCGGAAACGGCATGAGCGCCAGAACGAAGAATATGATGGATCAGTCCAATCTGAATAACCAGCTGAGACAGCACGAGAATACTTTAAAAGGGCTGTATGAAAAGATCGGACGTCAGTATTATGAGGAGAAGCAGGGCAAAGGCGAAGGCGAATACGCAGAGATCTTTGAGCAGGTAGCCGGTGTAGAAGCAATAACGGATGAACTGCGTAAAAAGATCGAGATCGCAAAAAGTATGGTACCCTGCCCGAAATGCGGGGGGCTGACGGAATCAAACAGCCGTTTCTGCAAGAATTGCGGTAATCCGATGCAGCCGGCCGGGAATACGGAGGATACTGCAGAACAGCAGTCATCCGGCGATATGCAGTCCTGATCGGAGGCGCGGCAGTATATGAGAAAGAAAACATTAAGCATTATCCTGGATGTGTTCATCGGTCTTCTGGTGATCACGATCATCATGCTCATTATGATGATCGGAAAGCGCGGAGCGGCGCCGATGCAGGCACAGGAGCAAAAGGAGGAACCACTGGTGCCGGTGGTCACGGCTGAGCAGGGAACTGTCGCGGTAACGGAAGCACCGACCGAAGCAGCGGCAGCAGAGCCGGCGGAAGAGAAGATCCTTTATGCGACCCCGGATACGTCCAGTACCGTAAATGTCCGCAGTGGCGCAGGAACCAATTTTGATAAGCTGGGTTCGGCATCCGCCGGCGAAGAGTTTGAAGTGATCAGTGTACTGGCGGCCGGATGGACCAAGCTGAGCTACCATGGCGAGGAAGGATACATCCACAACGATTATCTGGATTACTATTACAAAGTACAGGATGCAGATGGAAACGAAACGAAGGAAGAAGTACAGCTTACGGATATTCCGAAGGTAGAAGAGTAAAAATATAAAAATAAAAAAGATCGATCGGGAATGCTCCTGATCGATCTTTTTTGGCTTTATAATGTTCTCTGCAGGCAGAACGCTGTTATATTACTGTTTTTAATATCCATCCAGCGAGAATACGTGGCCCTGCTGCAATAGTTCTGCATTTTGCTGTTCGAGGATCATACGGTAATTCGGATCCGCAAAGAACTCAGCGTTGTGAGGACACTTTCCGGCACCACCGCCGCGGTAGCTGGAGCCGCCGTGCAGCGCGGGATTTTCCTGCGGACTCAGCGTCACTACGCCGGGCACCTTGAACGGACACAGATCCGTTGCCGGCTTGCCGGATTGTAAGCAGACATTGCCGGAATAGTGGCAGTTACAGGTTTCGGTAGGTACGGAACCTTCTGCAAAGTACTCCGTCCGAAGATGACCGTCACAAAGGCCGGCAACCGGACGCAGACCGGAGTTGCGGCAGACGGAAGCAGTGATGATGCCGTTCGGTATATCGAAAGACTCGTATTCCAGATTCTCGTGAATCTTCTGCATTACGGTTTTCCACATCTTCTTGGACAGGTTCTTTTCGTCACCGGAGAGATTTTCGTTGTTATCGTAACCGGTCCAGCAGGTAGCGGTATAGTACGGTGTGAAACCGGCAAACCATACATCTTTATAATCGGTGGTGGTACCGGTCTTGCCGGCGATTGCCATATCACCGAAGTTTACTGCGGTACCGGTACCCTTGGTAACTACGTCCACCATGGCATCCGTCAGCAGGAAAGCCGTGGTTTCCTTGATCACGCGGTGCTGGTCCTGGATATCCGTTTTATCAATGAGGATCGCGCCGTCGTGATCCACGATTTTGGTATATAGGATCGGCTCTTTATAGACCCCGCCATTGGCAATAGTGGCATAAGCGCCGTTCAGTTCCAGATTGGTCACACCGTCGGTGATACCGCCTAAAGCCAGAGCCTGCTGGATATCGGAGTGTACTCGGCCGGAGGAGTCGATTCGACGATCCACCAGCGTGGTAAAGCCAAAATCCAGAAGGTAATCATAACCGACCTGAGGGGTGATCACAGTGAGCACCTTAACGGCGATGATGTTTAACGACTGCTCGATACCGTAACGAACGGTACAGGGGCCTTTGTAGCTGTTGCGTCCGTACCAGTTGGAAACCGGACGTCCGTTTGCATAGTTGAAAGGCGCGTCTATAAACACGTCTGCCAGAGTGATGCCGGCGGAATCCAATGCCGGCGCGTAAGTCGATACAACCTTGAAGGTAGATCCCGGCTGACGCGTAGTATTGTAAGCACGGTTCAGGGAACGGCTGGTCTCTTTGGCACCACGGCCGCCGATCATAGCCACCACATATCCGGTGTGCTGGTCTTCCACGGTGAGAGAGACCTGCGGCTGCGGTGTCAATGTGACACTCTCGGCGATCACTTCGTCACCGCCGATCATCACATTATCCAGGTAGTTCTGAATGGCTTCATAAGCGGCATCCTGCGAGGAGTAGATCATATTAAAGCTCGAATTCTTCTCCTTGTAAAATGCCTTGAACATCTCAGTGGAGTGGTTGGTCGTGCTGCCGTCCGCATGCTGGATGGAAACACGATAGTTTAAGTACCACCGGGTGTTCGCCGGATAATTTGATTCATCGTTGTAGATCTCATCCACCATACCCTGGATCTGCGGATCGAGCGTGGTGTAGATGCTTAAACCGCCGCTGTAGAGCAGGTTGTAAGCACGGGTAGAAGCCTGCGTCTCGGAATAGCCGTTGTTGATCAGCATCTGTGTCAGATCTTTTGCGGCGGACTCGATCACGGCGTCTTCAAAGTAGGTATAAACTTCGGTTTCGCCAACGAGAGTATTGGTCTCGGTGATGCGCGCATACACATCATCCGCTAATACATCATCATATTCCTGCTGGGTGATCATTTCCAGTTCCAGCATCTTATCCAGCACACGCTTGCGGCGGCCGGAATTGGTCTCCGGATGGAGGATCGGGTCATTGGCAGAAGGGTTCTGCGTGATGCCGGCGATGGTGACAGCCTCGGAGAGATTCAGTTCATAGACCGGCTTGCCGAAGTAGCGCAGCGATGCGGCCTGTACACCAAGGGTATTGTGCCCGAGATTTACGGTGTTCATATAGTTTTCCAGGATCTCGGCCTTGGTCATCCGCTTTTCCAGCTCCAGAGCCAGATACTGCTCCTGGATCTTACGGCGGTATTTATCAAAGCCTTCCTCATCCGTAAAGTTTTGGAATACGTTGTTCTTGATCAGCTGCTGCGTGATGGTGGAAGCACCCTGTGAAAAGTGACGGTTCTTGACGCCGATGGCAAAAGCACGCATGATACCCTGAATGTCGATGCCGTTGTGCTGATAGAAACGCTCATCCTCGGCAGCAACAAAAGCATTTGCCAGACATTTGGGGATCTTATCCATATTTACATAGGTACGGTTGGAGTTTTCCGCGATCAGCTTCAGCATATGATGGCCTTCGCTGTCATACAGGTTCGTCGCATAACCGCTGGGGGTTACATCGATTGTGGAAAAGTCCGGCGTGGAAGCAAGGATACCTTTGAACATACCGATCCCCAGACAGGCGCCGATCACCGTTCCCGAGAAAATACAGATCAGGATCGCCTTCACAAAGGTGAGACCGATCATTTTTTTAATCTTTGTTCCTTTTGAATTGAGCTGCCGCTGCTTGCGGCGCACCCCTTCCCTTGAATAATCCATAGCGACTGCATTATATCACAATCACCTTTAAATGGCAAATCCATGTTTATCCTGGCTTCCCCCTGGAAGGGGGAAGCCATTTGTTTACCGCTAAACATGAATTTATGGTAGAAAATCCCCCGGGTTTATTATAAAATAGACATCATGGGTGAATGCAGGATTTTAATCGAGGGCGGGCAGGGCGAGTACGAGGAGAAAAAATCCCGTTTTATCGCGACGCTGCGCCCGGTAAACAGTATAGAAGAGGCAGCTTCTTTTATAGAAGAAATGAAGAAGCGCTACTGGGATGCCAGGCATAATTGCAGCGCTTACGTGATCGGGCGGAATAACGAGATCACGCGGTGCTCGGATGACGGGGAGCCGTCGGGGACGGCAGGGCGCCCCATGCTGGAAGTGCTGACCGGAGCGGATCTGCACAATGCGGCTGTGGTGGTGACCAGGTATTTCGGCGGTACGCTTCTCGGGACCGGCGGTCTGGTGCGGGCGTATACGCAGGCGGTCAAGGAAGGGATCGCGAACAGCGTGTCGGCCGTGGAACGGGATGGCGAGCGGCTGATGCTGGGACTGGAATACGGGGATGTGGACCGGGTACTGAACTGCCTGAAAACCAATGCGCTGTCGCCGGAGAGTTCCGACTATGGCGCGGATGTTACGATGGAGCTGATCGTGGCGGCGGAGAAGGCGGATGACTTTATTAAGGAAGTAACGGAGCTGACGGCCGGGCGTGTGCTGGCGGAAAAGATGGGCGCGTGCGTCTTCCTTGACAAAGGGTGATTTCAGATAGTATAGTAAGTAACGTATGGCTTTCCCTTGGGAAAAGCAATTCTTAAAGCAGATCGGAGGTGGTGACCGTGGATAGTCATAGTCAGAATCCCAAGCCGGATGTGGCATATCATCCGGCGTATCATAGTTCTGAAAATCGGTCGCTGCCTGTATATAAGGAAGAAATGCCGTTTTAACGCGTATGCATTTCTTTTCCGTGTGTTTTCGGGTGGCGGGAAAGGAATGTGCTTAAAATGGAAAACGTAGAAGACTTCAGTGAATTACAGGAATTGATCGAGACCAAGCAGTATACGCGTCTCCGCCAGGAACTGGCGGAAATGAATGACGCGGATATTGCTTCTTTTTTGGAGCAGATGGACGGGGAGGAGATGCTTAAGATCTTCCGCATCCTGCCCAAATCCATGGCGGCGGACGTATTCTCCTATCTGGAGATCGAGAACCAGTCGTCTATCATCACATCCCTTTCCGAAAAGGATGCGGCCAACATCATCGATAACCTGATGGCCGATGATGCGACGGACCTTTTGGAGGAGATGCCGGCGAATATCGTTAAGAAACTCCTGGCAAATGCAAGCCCGGAAACGAGACGTGATATCAACCATCTGCTGCGCTATCCGGAAGACTCCGCCGGATCGGTGATGACAGTCGAGTATGTGGATCTGAAGGAAGACATCACGGTCAAGGAGGCCATTGAGCGCATCCGGACCATGGGGATCGATTCCGAGACCATCAATATCTGCTATGTCTGCGACAGCACACGCAAGCTGAAGGGCACCGTGGCACTGCGATACCTGCTGCTCTCGAAGGATGATGAGATCATCGGCGAGATCATGCACGAAAATGTCGTATCGATCCACACCCTGATGGACCAGGAAGAGGTGGCGAGAACCTTCCAGAAATATGACTTTACTTCCATGCCGGTCGTGGATAACGAAGAACGACTGGTCGGTATCATTACCGTCGACGACGTTGTCGACATTATGGAAGAAGAGGCCACCGAGGATATGGAAAAGATGGCCGCGATCGTGCCGTCGGACAAGCCGTATATGCGTACCGGCGTGTTCGAGATCTGGCGCAAGCGTATGCCGTGGCTGCTACTGCTCATGATCTCTGCGACTTTTACGGGCAGTATCATTTCCGGTTTTGAAGATGCCTTGGGATCCCTGCCGATCTTGGTGGCGTATATCCCGATGCTGATGGATACCGGTGGTAATGCCGGCGGGCAGGCATCCGTGACCGTCATCCGTGGTCTTTCCCTGGGAGAGATCAATTTCAAGGATGTAATGGCAGTGGTATGGAAAGAAATGCGCGTAGCGCTGTTGTGCGGACTGTCTCTGGCAGCAGCCAATTTTGTGAAACTGCTTTTGTTTGACCAGGTGGGCGTATGGGTAGCGCTTGTCGTATGTATGACCCTGATGATGGCGGTGTTGATTGCCAAGCTGGTGGGCTGCACCCTGCCGATGCTGGCAAAGCGCCTGGGCTTCGACCCGGCAGTCATGGCCAGCCCGTTCATCACGACCATTGTAGACGCCCTGTCGCTGCTGATCTACTTTGCGATCGCAACGAGAGTGCTGCATATTGGATAGGAGGAAAACAACCATGAGCATGGCAGACCGAATCTTTATCGATATGTGTAAGGACATTCTGGAAAACGGCACCAGTACGGAAGGCGAGAAAGTCCGCCCCCACTGGGAAGACGGCACCAGTGCTTACACCATCAAGAAATTCGGTGTGGTAAACCGTTATGACCTGCGGAAGGAATTCCCGATCTTTACGCTGCGCCGGACCGCATTGAAATCCGCAACGGAGGAGATGCTGTGGATCTGGCAGCAGAAATCCAATGATGTGCATTGGCTGCACAGCAATATCTGGGACGAATGGGCCGATGAGGACGGTACCATCGGCAAGGCCTATGGCTACCAGATGGGCGTGAAGCATCAGTATAAGGAAGGCATGATGGACCAGGTGGACCGCGTGATCTGGGACCTGAAGAACAATCCTTTCAGCCGCCGCATTATGACCAATATCTATGTGCACCAGGACCTGCACGAGATGAACCTGTATCCCTGCGCTTACAGTATGACTTTTAACGTAACACAGCGCAAGGGGGAGGACAAGCTGACCCTGAATGCGATCTTAAACCAGCGCTCCCAGGATGTGCTGATGGCAAATAACTGGAATGTGGTGCAGTATGCCGTGCTGGTACATATGCTGGCCCAGGTCTGCGATATGCAGGTGGGCGAACTGGTACATGTGATCGCGGATGCGCATATCTACGACCGGCATGTGGAGATGGTGAAGGAACTGATCAGCCGGGAACCGTATCCGGCGCCGAAGTTCTGGCTCAACCCGGACATCCACGATTTCTATCAGTTTACCCGAAATGACGTGAAGGTGATCGACTACCAATACGGCCCGGAGATCGGCGATATCCCGGTAGCAATCTGAGATACGGCCGGTGAGCCATGGGGACGGTTCTTATGGCTAAAGATCTTCGATCTTGTTGCCATAAGAACCGTCCCCGTGGCTCGCCGGGACACATAGGAGATAACGATATGAACATCATTGCAGCAGTCGATAAAAATTGGGGCATCGGTAACCGGGGCGAGCTTTTGGTCAGCATCCCGAAGGATCAGAAAATGTTCCGGCAGGAGACCACCGGTAAGGTGGTTGTACTTGGCCGCAAAACGCTGGATACCTTCCCGCAGAAGCAGCCACTGCCATACCGCACAAATATCATCCTGACCCACGATAAGAACTATCAGGTAAAGGGCGCTGTTGTAGTTCATTCTATCGAAAAACTCATGGAAGAACTGAAGAAGTACCCTTCTCAGGATGTTTACATCATCGGCGGCGAGAGTATTTATCAGCAGATGATGCCCTATTGCGATACGGCGCACATCACGCAGATCGATCACGAGTATCAGGCGGATGCTTTCTTTCCGAACCTGGACGAGGATCCGGAGTGGGAGATGACCGCCGAGGGTGAAGAAGAGACCTATTTTGACTTGGAATACCGGTTTGTGAGATATAACAGGAAGAAATAAAAGAGGAACACTTAATATGTTTTCGCCAAAAAGGAGTTCTTATGTTACGGATCTATTTTGGAAGTCTTCCGGATGAGATTTATAATACGGAAATGTTCTACGAGAACCAGTATGACAGAAACTGGGTGATAGATGATTTTGCCCGTGAAGTGATCCGGGAGATCGATGATTCGCAGGTAGTTGCGCCGGATATGATTCAAAACGATATCTTTGGAACGTTTTCGTCTACAGAGTTGTCGGCCGGCGTTAAAACATTGCTGCTGATCAGAAATATGCCTAACAAGACCTTCAATATTTCGAATTGCGGAGATAACTGCGCGAAATACCTGCTTCAACTGGCGGAAGCGCGCGATATAAAAGTTACGCTGCATCATGCGATGGATTTCGGAACATCCTTTTCGGTCAAAGTGATAAATGAAGGTAAGAGACGGGTTGTAAAGGACCCTATCGAGTTCCTTATGCTTGCACATCATTACTTGAAAGGGGATGATGGCAGTGAAAGGTAGAATTTCTTTTTCGATTAAAAACAGGCATATCGCCTTCAGATTCGTTCTTGAGAGAAATGTAACAATACTTACTGGTGATAGCGGTACGGGAAAAACAAAACTGATCAATATGGTAAAAAACTATGCTGCAGAAGGAAAGGCCAGTGGCGTAACCCTGAAATGTGATAAACCTTGTGTTGTTCTGGAGGGGAATAACTGGGATACGATCCTGGAAAAAACGAAAAACAGCATTGTTTTTGTGGATGAGGGGGCAAAATTTTTGCCGGAATATAGTTTTGCACAGACGATAATGCGTACAGATAACTATTATGTGTTAGTTTCAAGAGAGCCTTTACCGCAGATTCCGTATAGTATAGAGGCTATCCGGCAGATTATAAAAAATGACAGCAAACCAAAGATTGAAAAGATTTATGACAATGTTTCCATCAGAGACATAAGGGCTGCTCAGTATGATCTGGTGATCGTTGAAGATTCGAAAGCCGGTTTCCGGTTTTTTCAAAAAGTTACGGAGGAATGGGGAGTAGTTTGCAAATCTGCGAAAGGAAAGAGCAATATCCTGTCAGCATTAGACGATTGCAGGGAGAGAAGGGTCCTTGTGATTGCAGATGCAGCCGCATTGGGCTCTGAAATACAGAAATTGGTACGATATAAGAACCTGAGCGGGAAGAAAATCGATTTTTTTCTGCCGGAGAGTTTTGAGTGGCTGATATTAAAATCCGCAATCTTTGACGGAAATGAAAATGTGAGAAGTATTCTTAATGATCCGGTGGAGCATATCGAGAGTAAGGTCTATTTCAGCTGGGAAAGATTCTTTACATACCTGTTGGTGGAGGAAAGCAGGAACAGGGAAAAATTGAAATATCCGAAAGGAAAGGGAAAATTACCCTCCGGATACCTGACAGACACCAATATAGGAAGCATAATCAATGCTATGAAAAAGAGATAGTTGCCCGTTAAAGGGAAACGATATATTTCTTGACATGGCAAAACGCTGGTTGTAAACTAAAAAACTAGATAATAACTACACTATAATGTTATGGAAAGGAAGTTATCTGACAATGGAAAAGAAAGATCTTGACTGGGCATCTCTCGGGTTTGGCTATGTACAGACCGAGCAGCGTTATGTGTCCAACTTTAAGGATGGCAAATGGGATGAGGGCGGTCTGACTACAGATGCCAATATCGTCCTGAATGAGTGCGCTGGCGTACTGCAGTATGCGCAGACCTGCTTCGAAGGCTTAAAGGCGTATACTACCGAAGACGGTCGTATCGTGACCTTCCGTCCGGACCTGAACGCAGATCGTATGTATACAACCGCGCAGCGTCTGGAAATGCCGCCGTTCCCGAAGGATAAGTTCGTGGAAGCGGTAAAGGCTGTGGTAAAGGCAAATGCAGCATACGTTCCGCCTTACGGTTCCGGTGCGACCCTGTATCTTCGTCCGTATATGTTCGGCACCAACCCGGTCATCGGTGTAAAGCCGGCTACCGAATATCAGTTCCGTATCTTCTGTACTCCGGTAGGACCGTACTTCAAGGGTGGCGCAAAGCCGCTGACTCTGTGTGTAAGCGATTTTGACCGTGCGGCGCCGCATGGTACCGGTAATATCAAGGCAGGCTTAAACTATGCGATGAGCCTTCATCCGATCGTAGAGGCACACAAGGCAGGCTATGCCGAGAATATGTACCTGGATGCAGCAACCCGTACCAAGGTAGAAGAGACCGGTGGCGCAAACTTCCTGTTTGTGACCAAGGACGGTAAGGTGGTAACCCCGAAGTCCAATTCGATCCTTCCTTCCATCACCAGACGTTCCCTGATGATCGTTGCCAGGGAATATCTTGGACTGGAAGCAGAAGAAAGAGAGATTTTCTTTGATGAAGTAAAAGACTTCGCAGAGTGCGGCCTGTGTGGTACGGCAGCAGTCATCTCTCCGGTAGGCAAGATCGTGGATCACGGCAAGGAGATCTGCTTCCCGAGCGGTATGGATGAGATGGGCCCGATCACTAAGAAGTTGTATGATACGCTGACCGGTATCCAGATGGGACGTCTGGATCCGCCCGAAGGCTGGATCGTGGAGATTTAATGAAAGATCATTATCGTACGATCATTATATTGAATGTTTTATTGCTGGTGTATTCTTTAAGCGGAGTATGCAGCAAATTAGCAGCAGGAGAGGCGTTCCTTAGTGGACGCTTTCTTCTGTTTTATGGGATTGTATTATTTCTGCTGGCGGTCTATGCAGTCGCATGGCAGCAGATCATCAAACGGCTGCCATTGACTATGGCATACGCAAATAAAGCGGTTTCGGTTTTATGGGCGATGGTCTGGGGGATAATCTTTTTTCATGAAGAAATCTCACCCGGCAAGATCATCGGTGCGCTCCTGGTTGTGGGGGGGATCGTATTATTTGCGTTTTCGGACCGGCAGGAAGTTTCGAAGAAAGAGGAAGGGGAGGAAGATCAATGTCCGTAGTGATCTGCGCAGGCGCGCTTTTGTTAGGAACCCTTGTTTCTTCGATCGCTCAGGTGTTTCTGAAGAAAGCTTCGCAGAAGGAATATAAATCCGTGATACAGGAGTATCTGAATCCGGTGGTGATACTTTCCTATGCTGTTTTTTTCGGTGCGACTTTACTGGGAGTATATGCCTATAAGGGAATTCCGTTATCCATGGGACCTGTATTGGAGGCGACAGGGTATATTTATATTATGATATTCGGAGTGAAGATCTTTCATGAAAGCTTTAATCGATGGAAAGCCCTGGCTATCGGAATGATCCTTGCAGGGATCATAGTATATTCTTTTTTGGGATGATAAGGTTATGAGGATAGATAAGAAAAAAAGTATTATGTTGCTGGGAATGAGCCTGCTTTTTTTTCTTCCTTATTTTTTATGGGGGCCGGTAGGTTCGGATTCAGCAGATGATACGGCTATGAATCTGATCGCGGCGGGAGCGTTTGGGGAACAGAGTCAGTATCTGACGTATAATAATGTCATCTATGGGTATTTTTTGAAAATTCTGTATCTTATTCTGCCGGAAACAAACTGGTATCTTACATTACAGTATGTTTTTAATTTTCTGGCAATTTCATCGATCATAGTGTGTGCTACAATACAGATGGGAAAAAAACGGGCATTGGCGACAGGGGCTCTTCTTCATTTCTATTTTGCATTTGAATTCTATGAAAAAATGCAGTTTTCCGAAAATGCCTTTTTATATGCGATAACGGCGTTCATTGCATTCTATACCGGACAAAAACTGCCAAAGAAGAAAAAGCTCTTCTTTGGAATTGGGATATTTTTTCTTGTATTGGCAGGATTGATCCGTGTAAAGTGCATGCTTATGATATTGCCATTCGGATTGCTGCTTCTTTTTTGGGATGAAGTGGTGGCTTTTTTTCGGAAAAAAGAGCTGGCCTCTGCTGTGGCAAAAAGACTGATTGACGAGAAAAGGCGGATGATCGCGTGCCTGCTGGCGGGGATGTTGCTTTGCGGGCTGAATGCGGGATTAGATCGATTGCTTTTTTGGGAGCAGGAACCATGGAAGAGCTATGAGCAGTATCATCAGCAGGGAACGGTTCCGTTTTTGGATGAAGAGTATTTGCGTGATTTTGATATGGATGGAGTTACGGCAGCAGGTTTTATTCCGGAAGACATAAATCTGTTGTATAATTATCATTACATGGATCCGGAGTATTTTTCTCTGGAAGAGCTAAACAGATTACTCGGTTATCGCAGGACGCCGTCAAGTACGGATACGATAATCTCTTCTTTGACAGAGACGATCATAAGCCTTTACAGAATGCCGAAGCAATACAATGATGAATGGGGAAGCCCGGTGGGATTTTGGGGAATTATTGCCGGACTGGAGAGTTTTCTTGGATGGAATGTTCTCTTTTTTGCATTTACAGCGTATTGCATGGTGCGTTATGATAGAAAGCAGAAGGAAAAATATATATTTATACTATCCGTATTTTTATTGGTCGTAGCCGAGACTGCTTTTCTGCTGATGTGGGGGCGTATTCCCCGAAGGATCCTGATCGGGCTTCGGATGGCGCTGGAATTGTTCCCGGGGATATTGATCTTTACAGGGATGCAACGACCGGAACCGGAGAAGGCCGGGAAAGGGGCGAATAGTACTCTGGCTGTTAAGATAATCCCGATCGTGACGGTAATGCTGTTGCTGTTTGAGGTGACGGGGTTACGGCTTACGTACCATACGCTATTACAGAGAACAGAGATAGAACAGGTACTGGAGGAAGTGCATCAGACAGGGAGCTGTTGTGTTTTGGATGGGGGGATTCTCTGGAGTGATCGTATGGGGGTGAGAAATCCCAGGAACTTTACAAGAAGCCGGTTTGACCATTTCTTTTCGGGATTTGCGTTAAGCGGTGGCTGGGTTGCAGAAGGATATCATAATCTCCATTTTTTTGAAGAACAGGGAATCGATAATCCGATCATGTCGCTATTGGAAGATAAGCCGGTATACTATGTAGTACGGGCTTTTCGGGGAAATCTGAATGTGGCTGAGTTGTATATCCCGTGGATGGTAACTTATCTGGAACATCGGAGTGGGATGACGGTACAGGTGGAAGCTGTTTATTCAGGAAATGAGATCATGATAGTTCGTTTTCGGAAAGAAGATAAGAAAGCCCCGGGGTGATCCGGGGCATATCTTTTTGATTTAGTTTGCAGCCTTGGCCTGCGCGGAGATCATAGCGCGCTTTCTTTGGGTGGCATCCAGGATCTTCTTGCGGATGCGCAGGTGCTTCGGGGTGACCTCCAGAAGCTCGTCCGTACCGATGAATTCCAGGGACTGCTCTAAGCTCATGATCTTAGGCGGCGTCAGTTTCAGGGCGTCGTCCGATCCGGAAGCACGGGTATTGGTCAGCTGCTTCTTCTTGCAGACATTCAGTTCGATGTCTTCCTGCTTCGGATTTTCACCGATGACCATACCGGCATATACTTTCTCGCCCGGCCCGATGAACAGATTGCCGCGGTCCTGCGCATTGAACAGACCGTAAGTTACGGATTCACCGGTCTCAAATGCGATCAGGGAACCCTGCTTGCGGTAGCTGATCTCGCCCTTGAACGGTGCATAACCTTCAAAAATGGTATTGATGATACCGTTGCCCTTGGTATCGGTCATAAACTCGCCGCGATAACCGATGAGTCCGCGGGACGGGATCATAAATTCCAGACGGGTGTAACCGCCGCTTGCGGTACCCATATTCAAAAGCTCGCCCTTCCGGGTGCTCAGTTTTTCAATGACTGCACCGGAGAATTCCTCAGGCACATCAACATAAGCGCGCTCCATCGGCTCGGTCTTCTTGCCGTTTTCATCTTCGTGATAGAGTACTTCCGCCTTGCTTACTGCAAATTCATAACCTTCACGGCGCATATTCTCGATCAGTACGGACAGATGCAGCTCGCCGCGGCCGGATACCTTGAATGCCTCGGTGGTATCGGTCTCTTCTACACGAAGGCTGACGTCGGTGTTCAGTTCGCGGAACAGACGGTCTCTTAAATGACGGCTGGTCACATATTTGCCCTCCTGGCCGGCGAGAGGGGAGTCGTTTACGATGAAGTTCATCGCAATGGTCGGCTCGGAGATCTTCTGAAACGGGATGGCTTCTACATGCTCGGGATCGCAGATGGTATCACCGATGTGGATATCCGAAATACCGGAGACTGCCACAATGGAACCAATCTGTGCTTCGTCTACTGCAACTTTTTCCAGACCGTTAAACTCATACAGCTTGCTGATCTTTACTTTACGGATTTTATCCGGATCGTGGTGGTTGACGATCACCACTTCCTGGTTGACCTTGACGGAACCGTTGTCTACCTTGCCTACGCCGATACAGCCAACATATTCATTGTAGTCGATGGTACTGATCAGGATCTGCGTGCCGGCTTCCGGATCACCCTCCGGAGCGGGGATATATTTCAGGATCGTTTCAAACAGCGGCATCATATCCTTACCCTCGGTATCGGCATCCAGGGAAGCCGTGCCGGCTTTTGCGGATGCGAATACGAACGGGCACTCTAACTGGTCATCATCGGCACCCAGGTCGATGAGCAGTTCCAGAACCTCGTCGATGACTTCTGTAGGACGTGCCTCCGGACGGTCTACCTTATTTATACATACGATCACCGGCAGCTTCAGCTCCATAGCCTTGCCCAGCACGAAGCGGGTCTGCGGCATCGGACCTTCGAAAGCGTCTACCACCAGGATCACGCCGTTTACCATCTTCAGCACGCGTTCTACCTCGCCGCCGAAATCGGCGTGTCCCGGGGTGTCGATGATGTTGATCTTGGTGCCGTTATAGTTGACAGCCGTATTCTTGGACAGGATGGTGATACCGCGCTCGCGTTCGATATCGTTGGAGTCCATGACACGCTCTGCTACTTCCTGGTGCTCTTCAAATACACCGCTCTGTTTCAATAATTCGTCTACTAAGGTCGTTTTGCCGTGATCTACGTGGGCGATGATCGCCACGTTACGGATGTCTTCACGTTTCTGCTTCATAATAGTTTCCTCCAAGTATAAAACCAACAAACGGGGAAAGTATAACATTATACACAAAAACACGCAAGTAAAATGTATAAAATCACGAAAATAATAAAGTAAGAGAAATGATCATAGCGGAAATATTATGATGGTCAGGAAGAAAAATAGTATGGAGAATAGCAAAAGTATGATTGACATAGAACAGGCGGAATGCTATAGTATGGTTTATAACAAAATACAAAGATAGAGGTTGCGGGTTTCATCAGTAATCTGCCGGATGTTCGGAAAACAGGAGAAGGCAGGCGAAAGGGGAGACCGCCGAAAGGGGATCGAAACCGTAAGATTCACCTTGGGGGTGCCGGGAATACCGGTATCACTGTCATCTTACACAAGATGGGGCGCTATCAGATATTGAAAAGATACGCCGGCATTTCATGTCGGCTTTTCATTTCCGAAAAACGTTTCCCCGGATTATCATTTTCAAGACAAATGCATAGGAGGAAAAGAAAATGGCAGTATTTACAGGAGCAGGTGTAGCGATCACCACACCGTTCAAAGCAGACGGTTCGGTGGATTATGAACAGTTCGCTAAGAACATTGAGTTCCAGATCGCAAACGGAACGGATGCGATCATCGTATGCGGAACGACAGGCGAGGCATCGACTTTGACACATGAGGAGCATCTGGATGTGATCGAAGCCTGTGTGAAGTATGTAAATAAAAGAATTCCGGTAATTGCGGGAACCGGTTCCAACTGCACCGAGACGGCGATCTATCTGTCGCAGGAAGCAGAGAAGAGAGGCGCAGATGCTCTGCTGGTGGTAACACCGTATTATAACAAGGCAACACAGAAAGGT
Organism: Lachnospiraceae bacterium; assembly: GCA_017508825.1. Taxonomy (GTDB): domain Bacteria; phylum Bacillota; class Clostridia; order Lachnospirales; family Lachnospiraceae; genus NK4A136. The sequence continues at coordinate 17,820 of JAFWRC010000183.1, read as the reverse complement.
TTGAAAGAGCATTTCACGATGGTTGCAGACAGCGTAAAGCTGCCGATCATTCTGTATAATATCCCGGGACGTACCGGAGGCGTGAATATCTTGCCGGAAACGATCGTAGCTCTTTGCCGCGAAGTGAAGAACATTGTCGGCGTAAAGGATGCAACGGGCAACATCTCCCAGGTAGCAAAACTGATGAGCATTGCCGGAAATGATGTGGATCTGTATTCCGGAAACGATGACCAGGTGGTACCGCTGCTGTCTCTGGGCGGCAAGGGCGTGATCTCGGTTCTGTCAAATGTGGCACCGAAGGAAACGCATGAAATGTGTCAGCGTTTCTTTGATGGTGATGTGGCAGGCAGCCGTGAGATCCAGTTAAAAGCTTTGTCGCTGATCAATGCGCTGTTCTGTGAAGTGAATCCGATCCCGGTAAAGAAAGCAGAAGAGCTGATGGGACATTGTACAGGCGTATTACGCAGACCTTTGACAGAAATGGAGCCGGAGCATGCAGCAGTATTGGAAGCAGAGATGAAGAAATTTGGTATTCTGTAAAAAAGCAGATACAAGGAGTAGATGATGAATCTGAATAAAGAAGACCTGGTATTATCGGTAGTGATACCCTGTTATAACGAGAAGGATACGATCGAGATCGCATTGGAACGTGTAAGGAATTGCGGACTGAAAACAGAGATCATTGTGGTGGATGACGGATCTACCGATGGTACCAGGGAGCTGCTGAAGGGAGAATTGAGCGGGCGCGTTGATAAGATCTTATTCCATAAGGTAAATATGGGAAAAGGCCGGGCGCTTCGCACCGGGTTTCAGGCTGCAACGGGCGATCTTGTGATCGTGCAGGATGCGGATCTGGAATATGATCCGAAGGATTTTCAGAGACTGGTGGAACCGTTTATCTACGGGGAAGCGGATGCGGATGTGGTTTACGGTTCGAGATATCTTCGTAACGGCCGGTTCCGGGTGGATGGTTTTTATCACGAATTCGGCAATAAGATGCTGACGGCGATCTCCAATATCTGTTCGGATCTTTCCCTAACGGATATGGAAACCTGCTACAAGATGTTCCGGAGGGACGTGATACAGTCGGTGAAACTTTGTGAGAACCGTTTTGGCTTCGAGCCGGAAGTGACTGCGAAGATCGCGAAGAAAAGATGCAAGATCTACGAACTGCCGGTATCCTATCATCCCAGAACCTTTGAACAGGGAAAAAAGATCGGCTGGAAAGATGCAGTAAGAGCGATCTATTGTATTATCAAATATAATTTTTTTGCGTAAGAATTGTATAGATTTGTGAGGTGTGATTATGACGAGAATTATCATGCATGGCTGCAACGGTAAGATGGGGCAGACCATTACCAATCTGGTAAAAGAAGATGCGGATGCACAGATCGTAGCAGGCATCGATGTATCGGATCATATTCATAATGAATATCCGGTATTTTCGAAGATCACGGAGTGTGATGTGGAAGCGGATGTAGTGATCGATTTCTCCAGCGCAGCGGCAATCGATGCTCTGCTGGACTGGTGCGAAGAGAAAATGATGCCGGTAGTGCTCTGTTCTACGGGATTAAGTGAGGTGCAGATCGCGCGCGCGACCAAATCCAGCACCCAGAAGATCGCGGTACTGAAATCGGCCAATATGTCTCTGGGGATCAATACACTGCTCAAGCTGTTAAAAGAGGCAGCAGCGACACTTGCGCCGGCAGGATTTGATATTGAGATCGTAGAGAAACATCATAACCTGAAGGTGGATGCGCCGTCCGGTACTGCGCTGGCTCTGGCGGATGCGATCAACGATGAGATGGACGGACAGTATGAATATGTGTATGACCGCAGCCAGGTGCGCAAGAAGAGAGAGAAGAAGGAATTGGGCATTTCCGCAGTTCGCGGCGGTACCATTGTAGGAGATCATGATGTGATCTTTGCAGGCGCAGATGAGGTGATCACATTCTCTCACAGAGCGTATTCCAAGGCAGTATTTGGGAAAGGCGCGATCGAAGCAGCCAAGTTTCTGGCGGATAAGCCGGCCGGGCTGTATGATATGTCGGATGTGATCGGTTAAAAGCAGCGGATCAGTGAGAACACGGGCTGTTACGCAGATATGCGGACGGCCCGCGCTCAGCGCGAGCGTTCTGTAAGCAGAACGCTTTTTTATGCACAGGCAGACGGAGAGTGGATATGGAATTCAGACCATGCATTGATATTCATAACGGAAAGGTAAAGCAGATCATAGGAGGGTCCCTGAACGGAACGACGGCGGCAGAGAATTTTGTGGCAGAGCAGGATGCAGCCTGGTATGCGCGTTTTTATCAGGAACAGGGGATCCGCGGCGGACATGTGATCCTGCTGAACGGCGTTGGAACGGAAGGATATGAGGAGACGAAGAATCAGGCGCTGATGGCATTGCGGGCATATCCGCAAGGATTGCAGGTGGGAGGCGGTATCACGCCGGAAAATGCGGCGGATTTTCTGGATGCAGGGGCAGCGCAGGTGATCGTAACTTCGTATGTTTTCCGGGAAGGCCGTATCGATCAGGAACGTCTGGACAGGATGGTGCAGGCGGTTGGCCGGGAACATCTGGTGCTGGATTTTTCATGCAGAAGAAAACAGGATGATCCGACGGATCCGGAGTATTATATTGTAACTGACCGGTGGAGCAGATATACCGATACGGTTATGAATGCGGAATTGCTGGTGGATTCGGAGCAGTATGCTTCAGAGTATCTGATCCATGCGGTAGATGTAGAGGGAAAAGCATCGGGGATCGAGACGGATGTGGCTAAGATCCTCGGAACCTATAAGGGAGTGCCGGTTACTTATGCAGGGGGCGTGCACAGTTTTGATGATCTGATGCGTCTGGCGGAATTGGGGCATGGACGGGTCAATGTGACGGTAGGCTCTGCGCTTGACCTGTTTGGCGGGGAAATGCATTTTGCAGAGGTGCTGGAATTCTGTAAGGCATTTCCGAATCCGTAACGGAAAGAAAAAAGACAGATTGTCTTATGACAATCTGTCTTTCTGATTTAATCGTTCCATATGATTGCAACAGATTAAAATCGTGGCCGCACAAGAATTATTTCTTAATTACATTTGCTGCCTGGGGTCCCTTCGGGCCATCAACGATGTCAAACTCTACTTCCTGACCATCGTCCAAGGACTTGTAACCTTCTACGTTCTGGATTGCGGAGAAATGTACGAATACATCCTTGCCTTCCGGAGTAGAAAGGAAGCCATAACCCTTCTGTGCGTTGAACCACTTAACTGTACCCTGCATGTCTTACTACCTCCAAAAAATGTTTGCGTCAAAAACAATGACAATGTCAATATAGCACAGCGGCAAAGAAAAGTAAAGAAAAAACTGTAAAAAATGACGAAAATATGATATACTATTCAATGGTCTTTTATGTAAACAGTAGGTAATAAATATGAGGTGTTTATGGGAGAGCATTCTGGGCAGAAAAAGAAAATACTGATCGCGGCAGTTGTGATAGCGGTTGTGCTGGCGTTTGTTCTGGTGGTTGGTGTGCATATTTCGAGCAGCCGGGCTTTAAACGCGCAGATCGCGGAATTGCAGCGTTTGACGGATGCTTTGCGCGCAAATAATATGGAACAGGCCGGACAGATCGAGGATCTGGCCAACCGGGATGCGGAGCAGGATAAAGAACTGGCGGCAATGAGTAAATCACTGACGACCAAAACGGATGAGCTGGAAGCGATGCAGGAGCAGGAGGCTGCCCGGTATATTCCGAACATCTTTCCGCTGCGCGGAAATTCTTCCCTGGTGCAGGACGTAGAGATCCCGGACGAGGAGGAAGAAGAGGAACCGGATGACGAAGAAGAGGAAATCGGGGAACCGGAAGAAACAGAAGAAGAGCAGATGCGGCTGGTGATCCCGAAGGATGCCCCGTCAGCGAAGTTTATGACTGCGGCGGAGAGCCGCGCGATCGCCACTGCGGATGGTACGGTGAGTAAGGTGAGCGGCGATGCGCATAAGGGCTATCAGATCGTATTGGATCATGGAAATGGCTATATTACAGTGTATGAAGGATTTGGCCTGGCGCTTGTAAACGAAAACGATACGGTGGGACGCGGAAGTGTGCTGCTGTATTTTGTAGACGAGATCAATACGTTTACCTATTGGATGCGGTATGAAGAAAACTGGATGGATCCGCTGGAGACGATTGATATCAATGGATGAGATCGTTTATTGAAAGCAGGACACCTCATCAGTCAGCTTCCCCTCAAGGGGAAGCCAAGAGGGATAAAGTAAGGCGTTTAGGGAGGCAGAAATGACGATAGATATGGAGGACCTGATCAATTCGATCATGGCAAGTCTGGGACGGATCGATTTTATCAAACCGGAAGACATTCCGAATATCGATCTGTATATGGATCAGGTGACATCGTATATTGATACAAGACTGAAAAAAACGGCGCGGCACCAGGGGACGGACCGTATCCTGACCAAAACGATGATCAACAATTATGCCAAGAATGATCTGCTGCCGCCGCCGGATAAGAAGAAATACAACAAAGAGCATATCATGCTGCTGGTGTTTATCTATTATTTCAAGAACATCCTGTCCATCAGCGATATCCAGCAGATGCTCGGGCCGATGGCGGAGAAGTATTACGGAAAAAACGGAAAAGTAACGATCGAAAAGATCTATAACGAAGTGATCGGCGCCCAGCGGGAGCGCATCGAAGATTTTAAAGAAGACATCCTGGAAACATTCCGGGCATCACAGACTTCTTTCGACGAACTGCCGGAAGGGGAGGAGAAAGAGTTTCTTCAGCTATTTGCTTTTATCTGTGATCTGAGTTTTGATGTGTATGTAAAGAAGCTGATGATCGAAAAGATCATTGACGGATACACGGAAAAACACGAAGTACAGAAGAAAAAGGCGTCGGGATTCCGGAATTCCGGTGAGAAACGGGATAAATAATAAGCCAAGGGGACGGTTCTTATGGCAACAAGATCGAAGATCTTTAGCCACAAGAACCGTCCCCTTGGCTTATTTCAGCTGCGGATCTGTCTTACCATTTCATCATACTGGCGGTACATTTTCTGCACCCCGTTTTCCAAAAGAAAATAGTGCATTATATAGGGAACGAGAAGTACGACGATCAGAACAAACAAAAGGATGAGACCGATGTTCGGGCGGCCTGCCATCAGTTCCATATAGTTGAGTATAAATATGGCGAAGGCCAGCAGGGCGAACAGGATCGTGACCAACAGATGGATCAGGCGCTCGTGCTGGAAGAAAGCAATCTGCTGCAGATGCAAAGTCATGATCCGTTCATAGTCTTTGCGCGTAGGGATCGTGTCCTTGACCAGTGTATCGGTGTGCTCGCCACCATCGTGGAAAGAAGAGGTGATGGGCAGGTCGTGCGCCAGGATCTTGTCGATAAAAGCCAGATAGGCATTGATTCGTTTTCTCATATCATCTTCTCCGAAAGCGATTTTGGATGCCTTGCCATAAGAGGTTTTCGGCATATAAAGAACCCGGGCATGACGGTACCCGGGATCCTTTACAGTATCTTCTTTATGAATTGGCTCAGCCAATCTTGTTCACAGCAAGATTCAGACGGGAAATCTTTCTGGATGCGTAATTCTTGTGATATACGCCCTTGCTGGTCGCCTTGTCGATCACGCTGGTAGCATTCAGCAGTGCTGCCTTTGCTGCTTCCTTATCGTTAGCATCGATTGCTGCGTAAACTTTCTTTACAGCAGTCTTAACGCCGGAACGGATCGCCTTGTTGCGCTCTTCCCTTGTCTTGCTGACAATGATTCTCTTCTTTGCAGATTTGATATTTGCCAAGTCCCTACACCTCCTGACTTTGATAATAATGTTTCTACAGGCATTTATCGGGGCCGGACACGGACAGTCCGATAAACACAAAGCAAATTGTACGAAATAAAGTGATTTCTGTCAAGGGGGTAGGAAACAATATTTTGCAGAAATTTACGGAATTTTACCGGTAAAAAAGAGAAAAAAGATTGCGAAAAGTGCTTTCAGCGATTATGATAAAAAAGGTGTATTTTGCATAAATAGTTTTGTAGAAGGAAATGGAAGTATATGACAGGACAGGAAAACATCCGTAATTTTTGTATTGTAGCGCATATCGATCACGGCAAGAGTACGCTGGCGGACCGAATCATTGAGCGGACAGGGCTTTTGACGGAACGTGAGATGCAGGAGCAGGTGTTAGACAATATGGATCTGGAACGCGAACGCGGCATCACGATCAAGGCGCAGGCGGTACGTACCGTATATAAGGCAAAGGACGGGCAGGAGTATATCTTCAATCTGATCGATACTCCGGGACACGTGGACTTTAATTATGAAGTGAGCCGTGCACTGGCAGCATGCGACGGCGCGATCCTGGTGGTGGATGCGGCGCAGGGCATTGAGGCGCAGACGCTGGCCAATGTATATCTGGCTCTGGATCACGATTTGGAGGTCTTTCCCGTGATCAACAAGATCGATCTGCCCAGCGCGCAGCCGGATCTGGTAAAGGAAGAGATCGAGGACGTGATCGGCATCGAAGCAATGGATGCCCCGCTGATCTCGGCGAAGAACGGTATCGGCATTGAAGATGTGCTGGAAGCCGTGGTGCATAAGATCCCGGCGCCGAAGGGAGATCCGGAGGCACCGTTAAAGGCCTTGATCTTTGATTCGTTATACGATTCCTACAAAGGTGTGATCGTCTTTATGCGTGTGGTGGACGGTACGGTAAAGCGCGGCACGCGGGTAAAGATGATGGCCACCGGAGCAACTGTGGAAGTGGTGGAAGTCGGTACCTTTGGCGCCGGACAGTTCCTGCCCTGCGAAGAACTGGCAGCCGGTATGGTAGGATATCTGACGGCTTCTATAAAAAATGTGCAGGATACAGCGGTGGGCGATACTGTGACGGAAGCGGACCGGCCCTGTGATGCGCCGCTGCCCGGTTATAAGAAAGTGCAGTCCATGGTTTACTGCGGGCTGTATCCGGCAGACGGGGCAAAGTACCCGGATCTGCGCGATGCGCTGGAAAAACTGCAGTTAAACGATGCTTCGCTGTTCTTTGAGGCGGAGACCTCCGTGGCGTTGGGATTCGGCTTCCGCTGCGGTTTTCTGGGACTGCTGCATCTGGAGGTGATCCAGGAGCGTCTGGAGCGCGAATATGATCTGGATCTGGTGACGACGGCACCGGGCGTTGTTTATAAAGTATATAAGACCAATGGGGAGATGATCGAACTGACCAATCCTTCGAACCTGCCGGACCCGTCCGAGATCGATCATATGGAAGAACCGATCGTAAAGGCAGAGATCATGGTGACCAAGGACTTTATCGGTCCGATCATGGAACTGTGCCAGGAGCGGCGCGGACGGTATCAGTCCATGGAATACATCGAAGCAAACCGCGCACTGCTCAAATATGAACTGCCGCTGAACGAGATCATCTATGATTTCTTTGATGCGCTGAAGTCCAGATCCAAGGGCTATGCGTCTTTCGATTATGAACTGAAAGGGTATGAGCCTTCGACGCTGGTGAAGCTGGATATCCTGATCAATAAGGAAGAAGTGGATGCGCTGTCCTTTATCGTGCATGCGGACAGCGCTTATGAGCGCGGACGCCGGATGTGCGAGCGGCTGAAGGATGAGATTCCGAGACATCTTTTCGAGATCCCGATTCAGGCAGCGGTGGGCGGCAAGGTCATTGCGCGCGAGACGGTCAAGGCAATGCGCAAGGATGTGCTGGCGAAGTGCTACGGCGGTGATATCACGCGTAAGAAGAAACTGCTGGAGAAGCAGAAGGAAGGCAAGAAGCGTATGCGTCAGGTCGGAAATGTCGAGATCCCGCAGGCGGCCTTTATGAGCGTGCTGAAGCTGGACGAGGATAACTAAAAAAATCTATGGTGGCGCGCAGCGCCGGATGAGGGGGACTGGTGAGAGATGGGGTATACAAAATGAAAGACATTTCAATCTATATCCACATCCCCTTTTGCATACAGAAGTGTGCCTATTGCGACTTCCTGTCCTTCCCCGGAACAGAGGAGATGCAGGAGCAGTATGTACAAAAACTGCTGTGGGAAATACGGGAGAGCGCTCCGGCTTACCGGGAATATGAGGTGCAGTCGGTCTTTATCGGTGGCGGCACTCCGACAAGCATCCCGGCAGAGCAGATTGTTCAGGTGACGGAAACACTGCGGAAATGCTATAGGATTGCCGCAGATGCGGAGTGGTCGATCGAGTGTAACCCGGGAACGGCGGATGCGGCGAAGCTGTCCGCGTACCGGAAAGCCGGCATAAACCGTATCAGCATCGGCTGTCAGTCGGTACACGACCGGGAATTAAAGCGGCTCGGTCGGATCCACAGCAGGGAACAGTTCCTGGACTGCTATCACTCGGCGCGTGAGGCCGGGTTTGAAAATATCAATGTGGACCTGATGAGCGGGCTGCCGGAACAGCAGGTGCCGGACTGGGAAGATAATCTGCGTACGGTTGCGGAACTGATGCCGGAGCACATCTCAGCCTACAGCCTGATCATCGAGGAAGGCACTCCGTTTTACGGACGGTATCACCGGCAGCTGGAGCTTCGGGAGAAGGGCCTGGAACCGGATGAGATACTGCAGAGGATACCGGTGAATATGCAGGATGCCGGTCTGCTTCCTTCCGAAGATGCGGAACGGGAGATGTACCATCGGACTGCTGAGATCCTTGCAGAATATGGGTATCGGCAGTACGAACTGTCCAATTATGCAAAGCCCGGCAGGGAATGCCGGCACAATATGGTTTACTGGCAGCGAGGAGATTATGCCGGATTCGGGCTGGGTGCGGCATCGTGCGTGAACGATGTGCGGTGGAAGAACGAAACGGATCTGAAGCGATACCTGGCCTGCGGACAGACTGCGGATCTGCAGACAGAGCGGGAAGAGCTTACGGCGGAGGAACAGAGAAGCGAAGCGATGTTCCTCGGTCTGCGCCTGACAGAGGGAGTGGACAGTGCTGCTTTTGCCCGGCGATACGGACAGGCGCCGGAGTATTATTACGGGCAGACGATCGACAGGATGAGAGCAGAAGGGCTGCTCGAAAAAACAGAGGGGAGACTGCATCTGAGTGTTCGCGGACGGGATCTGGCGAATCTTGTGATGGCGGAATTTGTGGAATGAAGATATCAGCTGATTTTTTGAAAAAACTTATTCTTATAGTATTGGCAGCGCTCGGATTGGAGGTTTTGGTATTCAATTTCCGGGCGCTGCAGTCTCTTTTTTATAGGGAAGTATCTTATCCGCTTGAAGAATGTGAGATGGAATACTTTGATGAATATGATGATCATGTCTTTAAACTAAAGGCGGACAATGGTGTGATGTATCTGACAGGTTTGGAAGAAAAAATGGACGGGAGGACGCTGCATAACGTTCATCTGGATATTTCACTGCCGGATGCGATCGACATGCCGATGGTGGAAACGGGTATCTTAACCATTGAGCCGTATATGAGAGATGCCGGGCATGATGCTTATGCACGGCTGGCAGAGCATAAAGTAAGAGATGATATCCCGGTTTCGAAATATCTGTGGGTAAGCGGAGCCGGGGCGATCAAAACACTTACGTTTGGATTGTCATTTACTAATGGGAAGCTGATCCAGATCCATAAGATCACACTGAATGCGCATCAGCCGGTCTGTTTTTCCGTATGGCGGTTTCTGCTGCTTATTGTGTTGTGCAGTATGGTTTATGGGATGCGGAAAGAGTCGGTTCTTTGGAAAGAAGAAGGAGGTGCGACTGTCTGGCAGCGGTGGCTGCCTGCTGCGCTTGGCTGCCTTTTGATCCTGCCGGCGGCGTATCTTATTTTTCAAAATGACTATCTTACATCATCGGTGAATTTTCAGCCTTATCATGAACTGGCAGAAGCGCTGGCGGATGGAAGAGTGTATCTGACGGAGGAGGTACCGCAGTGGCTTCAGGAGATGGACAATCCGTATGACGATACGCTTCGTACGGTATTGGCGGAGGAAACGGGACAGGATTTTAAGTGGGATTATGCATATTTTAACGGAAGATATTATGTATATTTTGGAATCGTTCCGTGCCTTCTGTTTTATCTGCCGACCTATCTGATGCTGGGAACGCATATGCCGAACACGCTGCCGATCCTGTTTGCGGCGATCGCCACATTTGCCGGTATTTTTTTGCTGATCCGAAAGATCGCGCGCCGCATCGGAAATGTGCCGTATGCATTACAGCTTATGCTTACGGTGGCAGTTTACTATGGCTGCCAGATCCCGTTTTTTTTAAACCAGCCGGATGCGTATGCCGTACCGGTGATCTGCGGGGAAATGTTTACGGTATGGGGGCTGTATCTATGGATGTGTGCGAAAACGCGAAAGGGACGGCTGAAAAAAGTTCTTCTGGCAGCAGGATCGCTGTGTATGGCGCTGGTTGCCGGCTGCAGGCCCAATATGGCGCTGTATAGTTTTCTGGCTTTTGTGCTCTTTGCGGATGAATTGAAACAGGTAGTTCAGGGAACGAAAGAAGAAAAAAAGTGTGTTCTGGCGCAGGTTTTTTGTTTTGCTTTACCTTATGTGTTGGTGGCTGCAGGCTTGATGTATTACAATGCGGTACGGTTCGGAAGCCCGTTTGATTTTGGCTTCGCCTATAACCTGACAACACAGGATACCAGCCGCATGGTGTGGTCTCTCGATAAATTGTGGGCAGGGATCTGTGAGTATCTCTTCCGGCTTCCGGACCTGACGTATACTTTCCCGTTTATGTCGATCGCCGGTGACGGAACGCAGAAAAACCTGTTTGCGCATACGGTCTTTCAGATGGAGTATATCTTTGGCGGACTGATCCCCTGCAACCTGATACTTCTTTTGCTTCCGACGGTATTTTCAAAAAAGAAAGATGCGGATGCTGCGGAGAAGGAGTTGAAAAGATTTGGCGCAGCTGCGGCAGTGATCGCAGTACTGCTCATGCTTCTGGATACGCAGCTGGCCGGTGTCGTCTACCGGTATCTTGCAGATTTTTCACTGCTGCTGCTGGTTGCGGCGTCGATCGCTGTGATGCTGTGTCATAAAAAGCTGGCAGGGACAGAGGCGGCGAACATCTTCCGTTGTGCGATAATACTGATGTGTATTGCTTCTGTGCTGTTTCATGTGAATTTTTACTGGCTCAGCGGGCTGAAGTATCCGCTGTTGTGGGGAAATACCGGTTTATATTACAGGATCCGGTATGCTTTTATGTTCTGGTGATCGGAGGATGGAACCAATGCAGAAGATGTCCGGTTTATGGAAGATATTGCTGTTTTTTCTGCTGCTTTCGACGGTGATCGAGTTTGCGGTGTTTAACTGTCGTGCGCTTCAATCCATGGCATATCGGGAGATATCTTATCCGGCGGAGAAGATCGAAGCGGAAAATGCAGATGTTTATGAGGATGGTTATTATGTCCTGACGGGGGAAAACGGGCGGGGGCAGTTTTACCTGACGGATCTTGATGATGTTCTGCAGGGAGCAGAACTTAAGAATATCCGGGTTGAACTGGAATTGCCGCAGGCCTTTGACCGGCCGGATCTGGAAAGCGGTGTGGCGAAGGTACAGTTGTATGTCCGGGATGAAGGCCACGACCGTTATGCGGTACTGGAAGAACAGGTGATACGTCCGGACGTGGAGGCAACCGGGTATTTATGGCTGGATACCTATGGGAAAGTAAAGACATTAGTATTGGATACAGCGCTTTCGGAAGGAGACATCCTGCGGATCAAAGGAATACGTCTGAATTCCGGGAAAACGTTTTCGGTATCACCGGTACGGATGCTGTGTGTGTTTGTTATCCTTGTGATCCTGTACGGATTGCGTGGAAAAAGTGATCTTTGGAATGCAGAAAACGGGATATCCGGCAGAAAAGAATTGTTTTATGCGTTGCTTTTAGGCATTTTTCTGCTGCTGCCGGCGTTTGCATTGAATATGACAAATGACTATGTGATGGCGGATATGCATTTCCGGCCGTATCAGCAATTGGCGGAAGCACTTGCCGAAGGCAGACCCTATCTTTTGGAAGAACCTTCGGCTGCACTGCAGGCTTTACGGAATCCTTATGATCACACGGCAAGAGAAGCGGCAGGCCTTGTGGCAGATGCGGATTATCTTTGGGATATGGCATATTATCAGGGAAAATACTATGTGTATTTCGGTGTAGTACCATGTCTGTTATTATATCTGCCCTGGTATATATTGACGGGTTCACATATACAGGAAGTATATGTGCTCCTGTTTTTGGGAACTTTATTATATGCGGGCATTTATCTGCTGTGCAGGAGTGTATTGGATCAATCGGCCCGGAAAATTCCCTATGCATTTCAGTTGCTGGCAAGTGCAACTGTTTTTTGGGGAAGCTGTATCACCGGCTGTATGGCGGCGCCGGATGCACACGATGTACCGAGAGTATGCGGGCTGGTCTTTGTTGTGTGGGGGCTGTATCTATGGAAGCGATCGGTTTGCGTAGATAAGGGAAATGGTCCTAAGATATTACTGCTGGTGCTGGGCTCTTTGTTTATGGCGTTAGCGGTCGGATGCAGACCGAATCAGCTGCTTTATTCTTTTGCAGCGTTTCCGATTTTTCTGCCGTTTTTGAAAACGGACGGAACCTATGGAAAAAGACAGAGAAATACTGCGATCATTGCGTATGCAGTGCCGTATATCCTTGTGGCTGCCGGTCTGATGTATTATAATATGGTGCGTTTTGGCAGCGTAACAGATTTTGGGTATGATTACAATCTCACGGTTTTGGATTATACACAGAAGAATCTCTTTTTAGATCGTATTGTGATCGGTATATACGAGTATGTGTTTCGTATTCCGCGTATGGGTTATCGTTTTCCGTATTTACAGCAGGGAAGTTTTGCGCAGGGAGATGCTTTTGGACACGGAACATTTTATTATACCTGGTGTTATGGCGGACTTCTGGTCTGCAACTGGATCGTATGGTGTATTCCGGCAGCGCTGCAGAGGCAGGAGGATACTGACGGAACAAAGAAAAGAGGGCTGTTACAGGGACGGAATGTACCGGCATTATGCTTATTTGTGATCTCTGTGGCAGAACTTTTGATCAATATCAGTGTAGCCGGTGTAGCATGGCATTATCTGACGGATTTTTCGGCGTTGTTCCTGCTGGTGGGATGGATCGGTGCAACGGTACTTTGGAAACGGCTGGAAGGAACGGCGGGATTGGCGTATTTCCGGGGCTTTTTGATCGTTGCCGCGTCCTGGTCTTTTATCTACCATAGCTGTTTTTATCTGATCTCGAACCTGCAATACGGCGATACAGGGGCGTATTATCGTCTTTTCCATACGTTTAATTTCTTTTAGGAGATGTCCGGGAAAATGAAAGACAGGATAGCAAAAATACCGAAATGGGGCATAATGATAATTCTGTTTCTGCTCGCAGTCCTGATGGAGATATCCGTGTTCCAGGTCCGTTTCTGGACGGAAGGCGGGCGAGAAGAGACCGAAGTACCGTTGTCGATGGTCTGGTTTCAGGACGGAGCGGAGATATCGGAAGCAGGGGCGCTTCTTTCGGATCAGGACGGAAGCAATGTTTTTCAGGTGGATCTGCGGAATGTAACGGTTCCGGTCAGCAGCATTCTTTTGCAGGCCGAATGCACGGATGGACATGAAGAGTGGTGGAACCGGTCGCGGGAGACTTATGCAGTGTTGGATTCCCGTGCAGTATGGGCGAAGGTGATCCTGACAAGGGGCGGGGAAAACAAACTGCTGAAAGACCGTATGCTGTGTGCCGGAGCGGAAGACAGTATACGCATATCCGCAGCAGAGGATCCGGATATCGTGACGGTGATGCTGAGCGGAGTGAAGGGGCATACCGTATTGCTGAAAGGGATCATGCTGAACACGCGTCCGGCATTTCATTTCTCGTGGAGCCGGGTGGCAGCGGCATTCGGAGTGTTTCTGTTCCTGCGGATGTTTTGGCCACAGAGTGTACTGTGGACGAAGCGGCTGTGGGATGAACAGGGGCATTTGGACAAACATGTGCTTTTTGCTATGATCATCACTTTGGTACTGCTTTTCCCGCTGCTGATGTTTCTTCTTTCCAACAATACCGTATATCTGCAGAGTGAGGGCGGTTTTGCATTTTATCGGGAGCTGGCGCACGCTCTGGCGGAAGGGCATACGGAGATCGGGCTGAAAGTATCTCCGGAACTGCTCGCTATGGAGGATCCGTATGACCCGGTAGCACGTTTGGAGCAGGAGGTGCCTTTTTATCTGGATTATGCCTTTTATCACGGAAAGTATTATGTATATTTCGGGGTGATCCCCTGTCTGCTGTTTTATCTGCCGCTGTATGCGCTTTTTGGCGTGGATGTACCCGGCTGGCTGGTGCTGGTTTCTCTGGTCTGGCTGATCGTTTTGGGGAATGCCCTGCTGTTACTGAACATGGCAAAGCGTTACCGGCCGGATCTCTCGCAGGCGGTCTTCGGGCTTCTGTGGGTGGCGGGAACAGCGGTGTATTCCCTGCCATCGGTTTTGGGAGATGCCTGCAATTATTATATCCCGCAGCTATCCGGGATCGTATTCGTTCTCTATGGTCTGCTGTTCTATTTCCGGGCTGCGGAAAAGGCGGAGAATACGAGGGAAGCCGGTATACTGCTGGCAGCAGGTTCGTTCCTGACGGCTTTTACGGCAGGCGCCAGACCGCAGATGGTGCTGGGCGCGGTGGTTTCTCTTCCGGTTATATTTCCGCTGCTTTTCAGAAATGTGGAGGGTCGCAAAAGACCGGTATGGGGGCGGATCGCCTGCTATGCGCTGCCGTATCTGCTGACGGCGGCAGGATTGATGCTGTATAATTACGTACGGTTTGGAAGCGGGCTGGAATTTGGTACGAAATATAACCTGACATTTGCTTATGTCAATCAGGGCGGGCTCTATCCTGAAACGGCAGGGGCCGGATTGTTTTATTACCTGCTGCGGCCGTTTCATTTGACGGGGGTGTATCCGTATCTGCAGAGGACATTACTGGATTGGAACAATCCGGGGCTTCTGGCCAACCATCCGTCCATAGGAGGTCTTTATATCCTGTATCCGGTGCTTTGGGCCGGAATGCTCCTGTTGGCTGGCAAAAGCAGAGCAGGAGAACGGACAGGAGAATTATATGCGGTCGGAAGACTGTTTCTGGCAATGGTTCCGGTCCTGGTGATCGCGGATGCACTGATGGGCGGCCTGATGGACCGTTACAAGCTTGATTTTGCGGTATTTGCGGCAGCAGCAATGGGCTTGGGCGTAATGAGCAGAAAGAAAGAGATCCTGCCGGAAAAAGGCCGGCTTGCATTGCAGACGGCCGGAGTGCTGCTCACGCTGCTGGCCGCCGTGGTCAGCGCGCTCACGTATGCGGCGGAGGGCGTCAGCTCCCTGCTGCAGGTGAACCCTGAAGCATATGCACAGATCTCACATCTGATCGAATTCTGGAAATGAAAACAGATGAAAGCGACATGAAATACTGCTTTACAGAAGCGGGGGGGATTTGTTATAATGGCAAGAGGATTATTGGTTGGAAATTTAGCTCCCCGAAAGATACGGGAGAACAAAAATCTTATAAGAGAAAGAGGGTAAAGGGATGTCAATCAGAATCAACGATGTGTTACTGGTAGCACAGCAGGCAAAGGCTTCCGATATTCACCTGACGGTACAGTTGCCGCCGATGATGCGTGTGAACGGTCACCTGGTAAGGATGGAACAGTTTCCGATCCTGACACCGGATGATACACTGGAAGTGCTTCTTTCGATCACGACCGATCATCAGCGTGAGATCTTCAACAGTAAGGGTGAGCTGGATATGTCCTTTGCGGTGGATCCGATCGGACGTTACCGTGTAAATGCATTCCGTCAGCGTGGTTCCGTTGCCATGGCGCTCCGAACCGTAAATACCGTAGTTCCTAACCCGGAACAGTTGGGGCTGCCGGAAGCATTCGTAGAGTTGTATACCAGAAAGAGAGGTCTGATCCTGGTAACAGGTCCTACCGGTTCCGGTAAGTCTACCTCCCTTGCATCCATCATCAATATGGTCAATGATCACAGAGACTGCCACATCATCACTCTGGAGGACCCGATCGAGTACCTGCATCTGCACAAGACTTCGATGGTAAACCAGCGTGAGATCGGATTCGACTCTATGAGCTACGCAAATGCGCTTCGTGCAGCTCTTCGTGAAGACCCTGACGTTATTCTCGTCGGTGAGATGCGTGACTTTGAGACCATCTCCGTTGCGGTAACCGCAGCAGAAACCGGACACTTGGTGCTTTCCACGCTGCATACCATTGGCGCGGCATCTACCGTCGACCGTATCATCGACGTATTCCCGCCTCATCAGCAGCAGCAGATCCGTGTGCAGCTGGCAAACGTGCTGGAAGCCGTTATCTCCCAGCAGCTGATCCCGACGGCAGACGGTATGGGACGTGCGGCGGCATTCGAAGTAATGATCGCAAACTCTGCAGTACGTGCATTGATCCGTGAAGGTAAATCCCACCAGCTGCTTTCCGTAATGCAGACCAACGCGAAACTGGGTATGATCTCCATGGATGCATCCATTACTAATCTGTTCCAGGAAGGCCGTATCACCAGAGATATGGCGATCCAGTATGCGGTTGATCCGGACGGTATGGCAAATAAGTTGAGATAAGCATAATGAGTGAAATGGAAGAAGCCTCTGATACAGGGGCTTCTTTTTTTTTATAGCTGCCAAGCCCTCCGAGGGGGATGCGCACTTAACGTTTCATAAAATCCACTTGCGTTATTCCGGAAGATATGATACCATTGCATTCAGCTTGATGAAGACTCTACACAGCCTTATATGGGCATAGGATGAATGCTTTCAGCATCGACCGATGGTTTCAGAGAATAATAGAATGACGGGTATAGAGAAAAGGACAGGATATATAGTATGTCAGAAGTATTGAAAAACGGGATCAGTATGGTGTTGCTTTCCTACAAAGAAGAGGAGAATCTGCGTGTATTTTTGCCGCAGATCAGGGAAAAGCTGCAGGAATGCGGCGAACCGTACGAGATCGTCGTGATCGATTCGATGGAACCGCTGGATGACAGTAAGAAAGTATGCGAAGAAAACGGTGTACGCTATGTGAACCAGGAGAAAGCTGGATTTGGCGGGGCATTCCGTACCGGGATCCGGTATGCGGAATACCGGAAATTTTTTATCATGGATAGTGACGGGTCACATAATCCGGTTTATATACCGGATATCTACCGGATCTTTATGGCAGAGAGGGCGGACGTGGCGATCGGGTCCCGCTATACGGAAGGCGGAGTGAATAATGACAGTATTACATCACAGATCATGTCGCATATCCTGAATACAGTATATGGTTTTGTATTGGGAATCCGTGCAAAAGATATGTCTACGGATTTTCGTCTGTATCATACCTGCCGGCTTAAGGAAGTGGAACCGGAACTGATCTGTAAGAACTATGATGTATTGCAGGAAGTATTGCTGAAACTGAAACTGAAAAAGCAGGCACGCGGAAAAAAACTGAAGGTGGTGGAAACACCGATCACCTTTGATAAGCGTCTGTTTGGCAATTCCAAACGCCGGCTGATCGCATTTATCATCAGTTATATGAAGAGTGTCTTTTATCTGGGATGGATCCGCTTGAAGGCGGTATCCCGCTGATCTGTACCGTGTGTCGAATAAAGGAGGTGACAAAGATGTAAGAGGTTTCGGAAGAGCGTTATATATAGATTTAAAGCCGTTTTGAGCGTTTGATGCAGTGGCCATTTCGGAAGGCTTTGCTGCAGAATTTCTTATC